>NZ_JBSFWB010000049.1:0-60560 GCF_053592635.1 Streptomyces sp. NPDC002623
GTCTTCGGCGCGTTCATGTTCGGCATGGTGCAGCAGGGCATCGTCTACGCCGGCTGGAACCCCGACTGGTTCAAGGCCTTCCTCGGCGTCATGCTGCTCGGCGCCGTCCTGATCAATCTGTGGGTCCAGCGCACAGCGACCCGGAGGTGAACGGAATGACAAGCATCAACGGATCCGGCACGCACGGCGCCGGCCTCGGCGACAGGGTGCGCGCGGGTCGAGCCGCCCTCGTGGAACTGTGCAACGCGGGCAAGGCGTACGGCAACATCCACGCCCTGCACGGCGTCGACCTCAGGGTTCATCCCGGCCAGGTCACCTGTGTCCTCGGCGACAACGGCGCCGGCAAGTCGACGCTCATCAAAATCATCTCGGGGCTGCACCAGCACACCGAGGGCGACTTCCTCGTCGACGGTGAACCGGTGCACTTCTCCACCCCGCGCCAGGCCCTGGACAAGGGCATCGCCACCGTCTACCAGGACCTCGCGACCGTGCCGCTGATGCCGGTGTGGCGCAACTTCTTCCTCGGCTCCGAGATGACCAAGGGCCCCTGGCCCGTGCGCCGCCTCGACATCGAGAAGATGAAGAAGACCGCCGACGACGAACTCCGTAACATGGGCATCGTGCTCGACGATCTCGACCAGCCCATCGGCACCCTCTCCGGTGGTCAGCGTCAGTGCGTGGCCATCGCCCGCGCCGTCTACTTCGGGGCGCGGGTGCTGATCCTGGACGAGCCCACCGCCGCGCTCGGCGTCAAGCAGTCCGGCGTGGTCCTGAAGTACATCGCCGCCGCCCGCGACCGCGGCCTCGGCGTCATCTTCATCACCCACAACCCGCACCACGCCTACATGGTCGGCGACCACTTCAGCGTCCTGCGCCTGGGCACCATGGAACTGTCCGCCGAACGCCACGAGATCACCCTCGAAGAGCTCACCAACCACATGGCCGGCGGTACCGAACTCGCCGCCCTCAAGCACGAGTTGGCCCAGGTCCGCGGTGTCGACGTGGAGGAACTCCCCGAAGCGGACGCCCTTCACGCCGGCGCTCCCCAGGCCGACTGACCCTCACCAGCACCGGAGACCTCACGAACATGCCACTTCAGCAAGCGCTGGGCGTTGCCGTCATCGGCACCGGCAAGATGGGCGCGGACCATGTGCGCAGACTCCACGACGTGATCAGCGGGGCACGCGTGACAGCAGTCGTCGACATCGAGGCGGAGCGCGCCAAGACGCTCGCGGACGCCATCGAGGGCTGCACGGCGTACACCGATCCCGCGGCGGCCATGGCGGCGCAGGACGTGGACGCCGTACTCATCGCCTCCCCGGGGCCCGCCCACGAGGCGGCCCTGCTCGAAGCACTCGGCCGTGACCTGCCGATCCTGTGCGAGAAGCCGCTCACCCCCGACGCGGCCTCCGCCCTGCGCGTCCTGGAGGCGGAGCAGCGGCTCGGGCACCGGCGCATCCAGGTGGGCTTCATGCGGCGGTACGACGCCGAATACATGAAGCTGAAGCGGCTCCTCGACAGCGGGGAGCTGGGCAGGGCGCTGATGCTGCACCATCGGCACCGGAACCTCTCCATGCCGCCGTGGTTCACCAACGAGATGCTCATCAACGACTCGGTGGTCCACGAGATGGACGTGACCCGCTGGCTCCTCGATCAGGAGATCACAGCGGTCACCGTGCACAAGCCGACCCCGACGTCACATGCTCCGGAAGGTATGAACGACCCTCAGTTCGTGCTCTTCGAAACCGAGTCGGGCGCCCTGGTCGACGTCGAGATCTTCGGGCACTGCGGCTACGGCTACCAGGTGCACGCCGAAGCGGTCTGCGAGCGGGGCACCGTACGCATCGGCGACGAGCCCGGGCCCCGAGTCAGCGCCGACGGCCGCTGGGGCGGACGTATCACGCCGGACTACGTCGAGCGCTTCGAGGGCGCCTACGACCGCGAGGTGCAGGGCTGGGTGGACGCCACCCGACGCGGCGAGGTCACCGGCCCCGGCGTCTGGGACGGCTACGCGGCCGCGGCCGTGTGCGAGGCGGGCGTGCTGTCCCAGCGGGAGGGGTGGCGCGTCGAGGTCGAGCTGATCGAGCGACCCGCTTTCTATCGGTAGACGGCACGCACAGCGGGAGAGGGCGGTACCGGTCCGGCACCGCCCTCTCCCGTTCGCTCTTCGCTATGCCGTGGCCGGAAGGACCGTACGCGGCCGGACCGGGAACCCGGCCGCCCGGTAGCACTCGTCGATGAGACGCATGGTCGTCAGTGCGTCGTCCGCGTCGAGAACCAGTGGCGCGTCATTGCGCAGACGTGCCGCGAAGGCCTCCAGTTGGTAGGTGTACGAGGACCGGCGGCCGAGCTCCTCGGTGCGCTCGCCGGCGGCCGTGCGCACCACCACGCGGTCGTCCAGGTGCGGCTGCACGAAGTTCGTCACCGTGGCCTCGCCCCGCGTGCCCACGACACGACAGCTCATCTGCCACTTGTCGTACGCCATATGGCAGTTGGCCGTGCCGGTGGCCCCGCCGGGAAACTCCAGATCGGCGTACAGCCACTCGTCGACGCCCGCGGCACCGGCCTTCTCGCCGCCGCGCGCGGCGACCAGCCGGGGCGCGCCGCCCGCCCAGGGCGCGAGCATGCGCTGGGCGTGCAGGCTGTAACACCCCAGGTCCATCAGCGCGCCGCCCGCCAGCGGCAGCGACCACCGTACGTCGCTGTCCGGCGGCGCGGGCATGGCGACCATGGTCTCGACGTGCCGGAGCTCGCCCAACTCCCCGCTGTCCAGCAGCTCGTGCAGGCGTCGGGTGACCGGGTGGAACAGATAGTGGAAGCCCTCCATGAACACCGTGCCCGCCTTGGCGACGGCCTCGTGGACCTCGGCCGCCTCCGCCGCGTCGCTCGCGGACGGCTTCTCGGTCAGGACGTGCTTGCCGGCCCGGAGGGCGGCCAGGTTCCACGGGCCGTGCAGGCTGTTGGCCAACGGGTTGTAGACGACCTCGATCTCCGGGTCGGCGATCAGGTCGGCGTAGGAGCCGGCCACCCGCTCCACGCCGTGTGCGGCGGCGAAGGCCTCGGCCCGGCCGCGGTCGCGGGCGGCCACCGCGACGAGGCGATGGCCGCCGGCCCGGGCCGGCCCGACGATCGACAGCTCGGCGATCCGGGCCGCGCCCAGGACGCCTATCCGCAGGGGTTCGGTCGTCATGCCTTATGTACCTCTTCGAGTCGTACGGGTCGGTGCTCGTGCAGCGACAGGGTGCGGGCCTCGGCGACGGGCTTCGTGAAGTCGTCGCCGCCGGGCCCGAGCCAGGTCCGTGATTCCACGGCGGTGGGAGACATCCGGGTCCTTTCGCAGTTCTTGCTTCTCTGCCAGTCTTGGGAACCCGAACCCATCATTCAATGCTCAGCAGGACATCAAAAGTCCATCACCGCTCCGAGGGAAACAGTCATGCGACACCCCTATCCGATCAGGGAAATCGCCCGCCAGGCCGGGTTGAGCACGGCCACGGTCGACCGGGTCCTCAACGACCGGGGCAATGTGCGGGAGAGCACGGTCAGGGAGGTGCAGGCAGCCATCAAGGACCTCGACCGACAGCAGACGCAGGTCCGCATCGGGGGCCGCACCTTCATGATCGACATCGTGATGCAGACGCCGGAGCGGTTCTCCACCGCCGTGCGCGAGGCGCTGGAGGCCGAGCTGCCCTCCCTGCACCCCGCCGTCGTGCGCTCACGCTTCCACTTCCGCGAGAGCTGCCCGGCCGCGGAGCTGATCGGAACCCTGGACAAGATCGCCAAGCGGGGTTCGCAGGGCGTGATCCTCAAAGCCCCCGACGTCCCGGAGATCGCCGCCGCGGTCGGCCGTCTGGTCGCGGCCGGCATCCCCGTCGTCACCCTGGTGACCGATCTGCCGCACAGTGCGCGCCTGGCCTACATCGGGATCGACAACCGCGCGGCCGGCGCCACCGCCGCCTACCTGCTCGGGCAGTGGCTCGGCAACCGGCCCGGCAATGTGCTCACCACCATCAGCCGGGGCTCCTTCCGCGGCGAGGAGGAGCGCGAGATGGGCTTCCGCAGCGAGATGCGCCTCGCGCACCCCGGGCGGTCTCTGGTGGAGGTCACCGACAGCGACGGCCTGGACGCCACTCAGCACGAGCTCGTCCTCGACGCGCTCAAACGCGACCCGGACATCGTCGCCGTCTACTCCGCGGGCGGCGGCAACCTCGCCACGCTCGACGCCTTCGACGCGCTGGGACGGGAGTGCGCGGTGTTCGTCGCGCACGACCTCGACCACGACAACACCCGGCTGCTGCGTGAACGCCGCCTGTCCGCGGTGCTCCATCACGACCTGCGCCAGGACGTGCGGCGGGCCTGTCAGACCATCATGCGGGCCAACAAGGCACTGCCCGACGACGGACCGACGCTCCCCTCGGCGATCCAGGTGGTCACCCCCTTCAACCTGCCGCCCGACTTCATGGGGTGACGCGGGAGCCGTGTCGGTGAGACGGGCTCACCGCCCTCCGTCGGAGAGCGACCCCCGGGCGTGGGACGTGAGGACCATGTAGGGAGCGATGTGGGCCTCCGCCGGAGCGGGGCCGTCGTCGCCCGGCGGGGGCATGGTGGGCAGGTCCACGGTGGGGGGCGGGAAGCCCGCGCCGGTGAGGAACGAGCGGTAGGCGTCCAGGGAGCGGTAGTGGCAGGCCGTGGTGATCCAGTCGCCGTCGAGCTGCCGTAGCGCGGTGGACACGGTGTCCCCGTCGGTGTGGACGGCGCCCGGCTCGCCGTAGCGGACGGTGGAGAACTCCCGCCCCGCGCCGGCCGGGTTGAGGTCCGCGAGGACGAACGGGGCGCCCGGGCGCAGGACCCGGTGGATCTCTCGGGTCAGGGCGGCCAGCCGCTTGTCGTCGGAGTCGGCGCAGTAGACCAGGCAGCACACGACCGCGTCGACGGAGGCGTCCGGGATCCAGGACAGGCTCTGGCCGTCGAAGAGCCGGTAGTCGACGCGGTGGTGCGGGCGGTCGGCGCGGGCGATGTCCAACATGTGCGACGACGGGTCGAGCCCCTGCACGCTCCACCCGTCGCTCTCGGCGAGAAACGCGGCGAGGGCCCCGGTGCCGCAGCCGACGTCCAGGGCGGTCGGGGCGGACGTGGAGGACCTGGAGGACCTGGAGGACTTGGCGGACGTCGCGGGACGGCCGAGGCGGCTCAGCGTGGTGGGAAAGATCAGCTGCCTGGCGAGGCGCATGTCGCGGTCGCGGTATGCGGCGGCCGCTGCCGGGGTGTCCCAGACGAGCGGGCGGTCGGGGGCGGTCAAGGGCGGGTGCCTCCGTCAGGTGCGGGCGCGGGTGCGGGTACCGGTGCGGGTACGGTACGGGCGCGGGTGGTGCCGGTGGTGTCGATGATCTCGATGTCCTCGTCGGTTCGGGGTCGTCGCGGCGGGTCCGCAGGAGCGCTTAGACGCACGCGGGGCGCAGAGGCGGGGCCTCCGCGCCGTCGGCCGCTGCCGTCAGCCGCTGGGGTCCTGGGGTGCGGCGGTGCTGCGGAGGCTGAGCGGGCCGTTCGGCGGGTCGCGTCAGGCCGGATACGCGTGGGTCTGTGTCGCCTTCACCGTCGCCCAGACGCGGGCGCCCGGGTGCAGGTCCAGTTCCGCCGCGGCGACGGTCGTCAGATCGGCGGCGAGGGGGAGTTCGCCGGTGAGGTCGGCGCGGATCTGGTCGCCGTGGGTCTCCAGTCCGGCGACCTCGCAACTCCAGAGGTTGCGGGCGCTGGAGCCGGTGGGCCGGTCGCGGTGGAGCGTCACCGCGCTGGGCGGGAAGGCGACGAACACGGGGCCCGTCAGAGGCTCGGTGGTGGTGACGGCGGGCCCGGTGTCGAGCAGGACCGTGTGGCCGTCCGCCCGCCCCCGGTAGAGGTTCAGGCCGACCAACTGCGCGATGTAGTCCGTGCGCGGGTGACGCGCGATGTCGGCAGGGGAGCCCTCCTGGACGACCCGGCCGTCCTCGACGACGACCAGCCGGTCGGCGAGCACCATCGCGTCGAGCGGGTCATGCGTGACGAGGACGGCGACCGCCTCGAACTCGGCCAGGTGGCGGCGGAGTTGGGCGCGGATCTCCAGCCGGGTGCGGGCGTCGAGGGCGGCGAGGGGCTCGTCGAGGAGGAGCAGCCGAGGGTGCGTGGCCAGGGCCCGGGCGAGGGCGACGCGCTGGGCCTGGCCGCCGGAGAGACGGCGTGGCTTGGCGTCGCCGTGGGCGGCCAGGCCCATGCGCTCCAGCCATGCGGCGGCCTGCGCCCGGGCCTCCGCCTTGCTCGCCCCCTGGCAGCGCGGGCCGAAGGCCACGTTGTCGATCGCGGACAGGTGCGGGAAGAGCAGGTAGTCCTGGAAGACGACGCCGACCGGGCGGGACTCCGGTGGCACACGGTCCAACGAGGTGCCGTCCAGGCGCAGATGACCGCCCGTCAGCGGGACCAGGCCGGCCAGCGCCCGCAGGGCGGTCGTCTTGCCGGCGCCGTTCGGGCCGAGCAGGGCGACGACATCACCGGGCGCGGCGGTCAACGCGACGTCGAGGCGGAAGTCGCCGCGCTCGACGACGAGACGGGCGTCCAGCCCCCCGGCGTCCACTCCTCCGGCGTCCAGCCCCTCGTCGGCCCCCTGCGCGGACTTCTCGGTGTGTGTCATCCGGCGGTCATCCAACGGTCGCGCAGCCCGGCCAACACCGCGATCGACACGGTCAGCAGTACCAGGCTGAGGGCGATCGCCGCCTCCGGGTCGCTCTGCAGCGCCAGATAGACGGCGAGGGGCATGGTCTGGGTACGGCCGGGGAAGTTGCCGGCGAAGGTGATCGTCGCGCCGAACTCGCCGAGCGCCCGCGCCCAGGCCAGCACGGCGCCCGCCGCGATGCCCGGCGCGATCAGCGGCAGCGTGACCCGGCGGAACGCGGTGAAGCGGGAGGCGCCCAGCGTCGCGGCCGCCTCCTCGTAACGGGGGTCGGCGGCCCGCAGGGTGCCCTCGACGCTGATCACCAGGAAGGGCATCGCCACGAAGGCCTCGGCCACGACCACCCCGGCCGTGGTGAAGGGAAGCGTGATCCCGAACCAGTCGTCCAGCCACTGCCCGACGATCCCGTTGCGGCCGAGCGCCATCAGCAGCGCCACACCGCCCACCACCGGAGGCAGGACGAGCGGCAGGGTGACGAGGGCGCGCACGAGACCGCGTCCGGGGAACTCGACCCGGGCCAGCAGCCACGCCAGCGGCACTCCGAGCACCAGGCTCACGGCGGTGGCGGCCGTGGCGCACACCAGCGACAGCTGGAGTGCCTGCCACACCTCCGTACTGGTCAGCTGCGCCGGCAGGCTGCGCCAGGGCGTGCGCACCAGCAGGGCGATCAGCGGCAGCACCAGGAACGTCAGCCCGAGCAGCGCGGGCACGAGCAGCGGAAGCGGGACGCCCCGGCCACTCGCGGGTCCACGTGCCCGGACACGTCCGCGCCGTGGCCCGCCCCTCAGGGTGTCGGCCACGGCGGCGGACTTGTCGTGCGGGGAGGTCACGGCTTCAGGAACCCGGCCTCGGTCAGGACCTGCTGTCCCTCGGCGGACTGCACCAGGGCGATGAACGCCTTGGCGGCCTCCGCGTTGGGGGCGTCCTTGAGGAGGGCGATGGGGTATTCGTTGATGGCGTCGGCCGACTCGGGGAAGTCCACGCCCTCCACCTTGTCACCGGCCGCGTGCACATCGGTCTTGTACACGACCGCCGCGTCGGCCTCCTTCAGCTCCACCTTCGTCAGGGCGGCCTTGACGTCCTGCTCGTAGGAGACGGGAGTCAGCTTCAGCTTGCCGGCGTCGAGAACCTTCTGGGCGGCGGCGCCGCACGGCACGGTCTTGTCGCACAGGACGACCTTCAGACCGGACTTGGTGAGGTCCTTCAGGGAGGCGATCTTGTCGGGGTTGCCCGGCAGGGTCGCGATCTCCAGCTGGTTGCGGACGAACGTGGCCGGCTCGGTGGCGTTGTCCTTCGCGTCCGTCACGATCTTCATCGTCTTGGGGCTGGCCGAGGCGAACACGTCCGCCGGGGCGCCGCCCGTGATGCTCGCGGCCAGCGAGTCACTGCCGCCGAAGCTGAAGGTGACCTTCGTGCCCGGGTTCGCCTTCTCGAACGCCGCGCCCAGCGCCGTGAAGCTCTCCTTCAGCGAGGCCGCCGCGAACACGGTCACCGTGCCGGACAGCTTCGGCGAGGAGGACGCGGACGCCGAGGAGCCCGACGTGGTGGAGGCCGAGTCGTCGGACGAGGAGCAGGCGCTCAGGGCGAGCAGCGCGGCGGCTCCCGCGGCGGCCGCCTGCAAGGTCCGGCGGGTCCGGCGCGTGGAACGGGTCATCACGGATCTACTCCCTATTTGCTGCGACCGAATCACTGCGACCGACCGTTCGGATACGTCGATCATAGTGCCGCAAATGCGAGGTGTAAGTCTCCTGTGGCATTGCATGAGCTGGATCACGGATTCATTGGCCTGGCATGTGCGTTTGTACGGTACGCCCGCCCGGGTACCGCCGTCCGGGAGGTGGAAGCCCGTGAGCCGGTCCCTCGCAGCCCCCGACCCGACCGTCGGCCCGGCGGCGGAAGTCGTTCGGCGGCCGGACTGCCGGTATTCGATTGCCCGCGAAGACCCCGGAACCGTACGTTCGCCACCATGGCTGATGATGAACCCACGCGCGCGGCGCGGCTGCTGGACGCCCAGTCGAAGGCCGTCCGGCTCTTCGCGGAGATCGAGACGCGCGGGCTGGTCGCGGCGGGCGAGGGAGAGCGGGCGGTCAGCGACCGCGTGCGGGACCTGGCGAACGAACTGTTCGGCACCACCCGGCACTGGCACAAGCGCATCGTGCGCTCCGGCCCCAACACGCTCAAGCCCTACCGGGAGAACCCGCCGGACCGGGTGATCGGCGCCGACGACATCGTGTTCGCCGACTTCGGGCCGATCTTCGAGGAGTACGAGGCCGACTTCGGGCGGACCTTCGTCCTGGGCGACGACCCGGTCAAGCACCGGCTGCGGGACGACCTGCCCGAGGTGTTCGCGGCCGGCCGGCGCTTCTTCGAGGCCGATCCGGGCATCACCGGCGCCGGTCTGCACGCCGAGGTGCAGCGGCTGGCCAAGGAGGCCGGGTGGGAGCTGGGCGGCTGGCACGCCGGACACCTGGTCGGCGAGTTCCCGCACGAGTGGATCGACGGCGCGGACACGGAGTCGTACATCACCCCCGCCAACGACACCCCGCTGCGCCGCACCGACAAGGCCGGCCGCCGTTGCCACTGGATCCTCGAGATCCACCTCGTCGACCCCGACCGAGGCTTCGGAGGCTTCTACGAGGAACTGCTCACCCTCGGCTGACCTGCGCGTCGTGCACCGGCGCCCACCCACACCCGGTCGGCGAACGCTGGGCCATGCGGCTGACTGGAGTGCGCCGTCCCGGGTAGATTCGCGATCTCGGGGTCTCGAAGGTCCGAACGGTCCGATACGGGGGGCGCAATGGGGGACAGGAACGCCGCCGTGCCCCGCGCCGGCTCCGCAGCGGATCGTGTCGTCCTGGTCAGCGGTGACGAGCAGGGCACCGGGGTGCTGATCGGCCCCCGGCACGTCCTGACCGCGGCCCATGTGCTGACCGGGCCGCCCAGAGCGCGGGTACGGCATCCGGAGGGCGTCAAGGATCTCCGGGCCAGGCCGCCCAAGCTCGTCCTCCTCGCCACCCGGCCACCGCGCACCGCCAGGATCATCCACCCGCGCAGTTCCGAGTGGGTGACCGGTGAGGTGCAGTGGATCGACACCGATCGAGACCTCGCTCTGCTGCGGACGCGCAACGAGGTGGCAGGGCAGGACTTTCTGCAGCCGCTGGGCCGGACCCGGCTGGGGCGGATCGCCACCTCGCAGCCCGTCGCCGACTGCCAGATCATCGGGTTTCCGGCCGTACAACGCGACCCGGTCAGTGCTGAGATCGAGTGCGACCAGTTCGAGGTCACCGTGCTGCCCCTGGCGAGCCGACTGCGGCCGGACGTCATGGTCTGCGAGTTCAATCGCCGGCCGGCGGCCGAGACGGACGGCCGCTCGTCCCCGCTCGCCGGGCTCTCGGGCGCCCCGGTCTTCGCCGGCGGGGTGCTGCTGGGGATCGTGACGAGGGTCCCCCGAGGGCGCGACCACATGCGGATCGAGACGGCTCCCGTCGAAACGGAGCACCTGACCGAGCAACTGCGGATGTCGGCAGGCGCCGAGACCGGGCTGCTCCTGCCGCGGCTGGAGGACGTCACCGAGACGCACCGCCGCGACGAGGAGTTCGAGCGGGAGTACCGGAAGGCGGTCAAGAACCGCTATCGCAAGATCGACATCATCGGTCTCGAGGAGCTCAGCGCCCATGAGTCCCGCTGGGACCTGGACACCGCCTACCTTCATCTGGAGGCGGAGAGCACTCGGCCGGCACATCCGTCGTCGGCGTCGCCGGACACTCCGTCCCGCCCCGGACGCGTCGACGAACTGCTCGCGCAGGCGGGACCGCATGTGCTGCTGCGAGGCGAAGCCGGCGCGGGCAAGACCACGCTCGTGTGGTGGCTGGCCTCGCACGCCGCCACGGGCACACTCGGCGGCAGCCTCGCACCGCTGAACGGACTGGTGCCGTTCGTCGTCCCCATGCGCAACCTCCGGGCCGGCGGACACGGCCTGCCCCGGCCGGGCGAACTCGACCGGGCCGCCCGACTGATGACGGACGACGCCCCGCCCGGCTGGGGCCGCCGGGTGCTGGCCGCCGGACGCGGGTTCCTGCTGGTCGACGGTCTCGACGAGGTACCGCGTGGCGACCGGGCGGCCGCCCGCCGATGGCTCGGCGATCTGCTGGCCGAGTACCCCGCACTGCACTGCCTCGTCACGGTGCGCCCGCTCGCCGTGGGGATGAACTGGCTCGGCCACGAGGGCTTCCGGGAGCTGCGCCTGCTGCCGATGCGGGACGCCGACATCCAGGCCTTCGTGCACGCCTGGCACGACGCCGCGCGCCTGGACCGGTCGGCGGCGGCAGAGGAGAGCGGACGGCTCGCCGAACTCGAAGCCGAACTCAAGGGAAAGTTCACCAGCACCCCGGCACTGCGCAACCTGGCCCGCACCCCCCTGCTGTGCGCCGTCATCTGCGCGCTGCACCGCCAGAGCGGCGACCTCCCGGCCAGCCGTCCGGAGCTGTACCTGGCGGCGCTGAAGATGCTGCTCGAAAAACGGGACGACGAGCGCGGGATCCCCGGCCCGGAGGGCGTCATCCTCCGCTGGCGGCAGCATCAGCTCCTGCTGCAGCGCATCGCCGTCTGGCTGGTGCGCAACGGCCAGTCCCAGCTGTCCCACGAACAGGCCGAGCGACAGCTGACCCCGGTGCTTCGGGGCATGGCCGAGGTGCCGTATCCCGTCGACGCCGTCCTGCGGCACATGCTCATCCGCAGCGGGGTGCTCGAAGAACGCACCCAGGACAGCATCCAGTTCATCCACCGCACCTTCCAGGACTTCCTCGCCGCACGGGAGTTCCTGGACAGCGAGTGTCTGCAGGAACTGCTGGGCCATGCCGCCCAGGAGGAGTGGCAGGACGTCGTCCTGCTCGCCGTCGGCCACGGCCGGACCACCGAGATCGAGCAGGTCGTCGACCGGCTGGTGGCCCAGGGGGACGCCCAAAACGGGCACCAGCGCTGGAATCTGCACCTTCTCGCCGCGAGTTGCGCGGCCGAGGCCGTCTTCCTTCCGCACGACAGACGCGAGGCCGTCGCGGAGCGCCTCAAGGCCTTCATGCCGCCCAAGGACGTGCTCCAGGCGACCGAAGTGGCCCGGCTGGGCGCCTATGTCCTGCCCATGCTCCCGGCCCCGGAGGGCCTGCCGGAGAGCGTGCAACTCCTCGTGGCCTCGACGCTGAGCAAGATCGGCACGGTCGGCTGCCTCCCGCTGGTGCGTGCGTACGCGGCCCGGCCGAGCAGGCCGCTGCGCCAGTTCCTGGCCTCGGCATGGGGGGACTTCCCGGCCGAGCCCTACGCGCGCGAGGTCCTGGCCGGCATGCGGCTGGACGACCTGGAGATCATGGTCGACCGCGACCACATGCTCGCCCCCCTGCACCACCTCGGACCGCTCACGAGTCTCGTCGTCGACGGAGCGTTCTCCGCGGCCCGGCTGGACTGGCAGCTGCCACGCACCCCGCTCGACCGGTTGGTCCTCACCGGCAACCCCGCCCTGACCGATCTGTCCTTCCTGCGCGGGCGCCCGGGGATCAAGCATCTGATCGTCGACTCCACCGCCCGGATCGTGGACGTCTGCGACCTCGCGGGCTGCGGCCTCACCACCCTCGGCCTGGACGCCTCGCTCCTGCTCCCCGAGGACCTCGAGGTCGTCGCCACGATGGACGGACTGCGCGAACTGCATCTGCAGGGGCTGCCGATCGGACTGTACGCACAGCTGCCACCGCCGAACCCGTCGGTGGCACGACTCTCGGTGTCGAGCCCGGACCTTCAACCGGACACCCTGCACCGGTGGACGGGCCTGCAAGGCCTCGCCGTGTGGCAGCCGACCCCGCTGAACGAACTCTTCGCCCAACTGGCGGCCCTGCCGAAGCTGTTCGCCCTCCAGCTCCCCCTCGCCGACCCCGGGGAAGAACTGCGCGGCCTTCCGGCACTGCCCAGGATCCGCGCCCTGAAGCTGCCCTCTCTCGTGAACGAGCCCGACCTCGACGGACTGACGACCACGTTCCCCTCGCTGCGCAGACTCACCCTCGATCTCCGGCTCGCCGCCGCCCCCGCAGTCGACCTGACACCCCTTCACGCACTCCCGGACCTGTGCGTGACGATCCTCGCCGACACGGAGCCGACGGTGCGCGAGCCGGGGCCGCTGGCCGGCCGGCTCCGTTGGCTGACCGCCGAGCCGAGTGATGCTCGGGCCGCGACAGCACCACCGCACTACCGTGTCATCGGCGCCGGCGCCCGACGACGAGGGGGAACCGATGACTTCGAGCACGCCTGAGACGCCTGACACGCCCGAGACGCCCGACGCCTTCTCCATCGGAGGCGAACACCGGGTGAGCCGGATCGGGTGGGGCGCCATGCGTCTGCCGACCGAGCCCGGCCCCGACCGGGACGCGGCAATCGAGGTGGCCCGGCGCGCCGTCGAGTCGGGTGTCACCCTGATCGACACCGCCCACCTCTACGGCTGGGGCGCCAATGAGGAACTCCTCGCCGAAGCCCTCCATCCGTACCCGGACCACCTGCTGATCACCACCAAGGTGGGGGTCGTCCGGTCCGACGGTCCCGAGGGCTGGGCCTACGACGCACGGCCGGACAGCCTGCGCGCGCAGGTCGAGCAGGGACTGCGCCGACTGCGGACCGAGCGCGTCGGCCTGCTCCAACTGCACCGGATCGATCCCGAGGTGCCACTGGCCGAACAGATCGGCGCGCTCCACGAACTCCGGCAGGAAGGGAAGATCGGCCATATCGGGCTGTCGGAGGTCACCGCCGCACAGCTGGCCGAGGCCCGGCGGACCGCCGAGATCGCGAGCGTGCAGAATCGCTACAACCTCTTCGACCGGGAGTACGAGCCGGTGCTGGAGGCCTGCGAGGCCGCCGGCATCGCCTTTCTCCCGTGGCGCCCGGTCGCCGCGGCTGCGACCGGACCGGCATCCGAGGTCGACGCCGTCGCCACCGAACTCGGCGCCACCGCTCCGCAGGTCCTGCTGGCCTGGCTGCTCGCCCGATCCCCGGTCCTGCTGCCGATCCCCGGCACGGCTTCCCTCGCCCATCTGAAGGAGAACCTGGCCGCGGCAGACCTCCGGTTGGACGAGTCCCGGCGCCGTCGCCTCGACCGCATCGCCCTCCCCGCCTGACACACCGACCGTTCAGAGCTGCTCGGGTCGCTCGGGCTGCTCGGGCTGCTCGGGTTGCCCAGGCTGTGCTGTCAGCCACCGGCGGTACGCCGACACCGCGGTGGGGAGCGTCGGGAACATGTGGTCGGCGCCCACCGCGTCCGCGAGGCCGTACGCCTTCAGATCGTCCAGGAGGTCCTGCTTCACCCGGGCGAGGGCGAACACGACGCCGCGTTCGGTCAGCTCGCGGCGTAGTTCGTCGACCGCGTCGAGGGCGGTGATGTCCACCTCCACGTTGGCCTCGGTGTTGAGGACGAACCAGCGCACGGGGTCGCTCTGTTCGTCGACGGCGGCCAGGGCGCGACGCCGGAAGTTCTCCGCGTTGGCGAAGAACAGCGGCGAGTCGTAGCGGTAGACGAGCAGACCGGGGATCGTACGGGCCTCGGGGTAGTCGTCGACGTCGTGCATGCCGGCCACCCCGGGGACCACGCCCTCGACCGCGTCGTGCGGACGGGCCACCCGGGTCAGCAGCTCGGCCACCGACAGACCGACCGCCACGATCACCCCGTACAGGATGTCCAGGGCGAGCACTCCGGCGAGGCAGCCGAGGGCGAGCAGCAGTTCCCGGCGGCGGAAGGACGCCAGCCGTCGGAAGCCCGCGAGGTCGATCATGCGGACCGCCGCGTAGACGACGAGCGCGCCGAGCACCGCGGCGGGTGTCCGCGCGAGCAGCGGGCTGAGGAAGAGCAGCACGCCGAGCACCACCGCCCCCGCCACCAGCGAGTACGCCTGGCTGCGGGCGCCCGCGGAGGAGGCCAGCGCGGTGCGACTGGCGCTGCTGCTCACCGGGAAGCCGTGCAGCGCCCCGGCGCCCAGGTTGGCCGCGCCCAGGGCGAGGAACTCCTGGTTGGCGTCCAGGCCGGCGCCGTCGTCGTCGGGGGCGGTGAACGCCCGCGCGGTCAGGATGAAGTCGGTGTAGGCGACCAGCAGCACCCCGAGCGCGGGCAGGACGAGCTGCGGCAGCTCGCTCAGGTCCGGGACGGCGAGACCGGGCAGGCCGGAGGGGACGTCGCCGATCACCTTGAGCCCGTAGCGGTCGTCGAGGTCGAAGACCACGACGGCGGTGGTGGCGAGGACGACCGCCACCAGCGGGCCGGGCACGACGCGCACGTAACGGGCCATCAGGAAGAGGAAGACGAGGGCGGTCGCGGAGAAGACGACGGTGGCCAGGTGCGCGTCCGGCAGGTGGGTGAGGAAGGACCACAGTTCGGGGAAGAACTCCGAGCCGGACTTCCTCACCCCGGTCAGTTTGGGCAGCTGGTCCGTCATCATGATGAAGGCCACACCCGCGAGATAGCCGATCAGGACGGGTCGGGAGAGCAGGTCCGCGAGGAAGCCCAGCCGCACCGCCCGGGCGATCAGACACAGCAACCCGACCGTGACCGCGAGGGCCGCCGCGAGCGACGCGTAGCGCCCGGGGTCCCCGGCCGCGAGCGGTGCGACCACGGTGGCCGTCATGAGGGCGGTGGTGGACTCGGGGCCGACCGACAGCAGACGCGAGGAGCCGAACAGCGTGTACAGCGCCAGCGCCGGGAGGATCGCCCACAGCCCGGCGACCGGCGGCAGCCCGGCCACCCCGGCGTAGGCCATGACCTGCGGCACGAGATACGCGGCCACGGTCACGCCGGCCAGCAGGTCGCCCGTGAGCCACGAACGCCGGTATCCCAGGAGCGCGGCGAGTCCGGGCATCAGCCGGCGCCACTCCGAGACCCGTCTGCCCGAGCCCTGCGACATCTGCCGCCTTCCGTCGTCCGGCCTCATGATCCAAAGGAAATCATGGCTAGGACCATGGCCGAGCACGAGCCCCGCGTACGTCAGCCGCTCAGAGGCTCGCCGCGTGGTCGGGGACGTAGGTCTGCAGATCGCGCGGCGGGCGTTCGTAGCCGGTCGACTCCGGACGCTTCGGCAGTTCGAGAACCGGCGGGGGCACGTCGAGATACGGCAGCGAGTGCAGCAGGTGGGCGATCGTGTTCAGCCGCGCCCGGCGCTTGTCGTCGCTCTCGACCACGAACCAGGGCGCCTCGGCGATGTCGGTGTGGACCAGCATCTCGTCCTTCGCCCGGGAGTAGGCCTCCCAGCGGGTGATCGACTCCAGGTCCATCGGCGACAGCTTCCAGCGCCGCAGCGGGTCCTCCAGCCGGCGCCGGAAGCGCTCCTGCTGCTCGGTGTCGCTCACCGAGAACCAGTACTTGCGCAACAGGATCCCGTCCTCCACCAGCATCCGTTCGAAGATCGGGCACTGCCGCAGGAACAGCTGGTACTCCTGCTTCGTGCAGAAGCCCATCACATGCTCGACCCCGGCCCGGTTGTACCAGGACCGGTCGAACAGCACGATCTCCCCGGCCGCGGGCAGATGCTCGACGTACCGCTGGAAGTACCACTGGCTGCGTTGCCGCTCGGTCGGCTTCGGCAGGGCCGCGATCCGTGCCACGCGCGGGTTGAGATGCTCGGCGACCCGTTTGATGGTGCCGCCCTTGCCCGCCGCGTCCCGCCCCTCGAAGACCACCACCAGCCGGGCGCCCGTCGCCCGCACCCACTCCTGCAGCTTCACCAACTCGGTCTGCAGGCGCAGCAGTTCCTTCTCGTACGGCTTGCGCGGCAGCTGCGCCGCCTCATTGCCGGCCATGCCGCCTCCACCATGTCAAGGTCGAACACCAGGACGCCACCGTACGTTCCGCCGACGACCTGCGCACCCTCGACGCGCACCGGCCCCCGCCGACGACCTCGCGATCGGCCGGCTCCCCTGCTGCCCCGCTCGGCTGCGACCGGTCGGAACCTCACGCGCCCCGAGCGCCCCGGCCGCCTCAACCCCCGGCGGCCGCACCCTCGTTGAGGAACGGGGCACGGCCCTGCCGTCCGCCGTCACCCGTGCCGGTGATGATCAGCGAGGCGGCCCCGGCGGCAGGCGACGCGCCGCCACCCTGGGGGGCATGCGCATGAGCCACCTCCTCGCCGTCGCGGCCCTCGCCGCCGCCCTGCTCACCGCGGGCTGCGTCGCCGTCCCCTCCCATGCCCCACCGCCCCCGGCCATGGCCCCGGCTGCCGCCCGTACGCCGTCCCGCGTCCCGGCGCCGAGCCAGGCGTCCGCCCGTGCCGCCCTGGTCGCCACGGCCCCCACCCGGGCGCCGAAACAGCACGCCGGGCAGGACCGCCCCGACGCCGGGCCGCGTTCCGCCGGGGCCGCCGTGACCCGGGCGCCGCGCGCGGACCCGCTGACGCGGCCGCGCACGCCGGTGCGCCGCGCACAGCCGCGGCCCGTCACACCTCCGCGAACCCGGCACCGACCCGCGGCTCCGGTCGCACCCCGCCGTCCGGCCGAACGCCCGAGCCCAGCCCGGCCACAGCCCTCCTACGACCTGGGCACCGTCTGCGGGTGGTCACACCGATCGCCCGTGCCACCCGCCGTCCGCGACCTCTGCGACACCTACGTGCGCGGCGACGAATAGGTGCGCCGGCACCCTGCCGACCACGAACGGCTCAGGTCGGCCAGTCCGCTCCCGACAACCGCCGGAACGCGACGACGGCGGCTTCCACGGTGGGGAAGAAGTGCCGCGGGTCGATGGTGCGGGTGAGTTCGTACCGTTCGATCTTGCGCCGCACGGGGTCCTTGAGTTCGGCGAACACGAGGTGGATGTGCTCGGCGTTGAGTTCCAGGTCGAGTTCCTCCAGAACGTCCGCCGCGGTCGTGTCCACGTCGGTCATCGGCTCCGCCGCGATCACGATCCAGCGCGGCCTCGGCTCCGTGCGCGCCAGCCGTCTGATCTCGTCGCGGAAGGCCTTGGCGTTGGCGAAGAAGAGCGGGGCGTCGAA
This sequence comes from Streptomyces sp. NPDC002623, assembly GCF_053592635.1. Lineage (NCBI taxonomy): Bacteria > Bacillati > Actinomycetota > Actinomycetes > Kitasatosporales > Streptomycetaceae > Streptomyces > Streptomyces sp. NPDC002623. Next base: position 17,695 of record NZ_JBSFWB010000049.1, read on the forward strand.
CCGGTGGATCACCAGGCCCGGGAGCTGTTCGGCGTGCGGGTAGGAGCGGATGTCGTGGTAGCCCTCCAGGTCCTTCACCCGTCCCAGCACGGTGTTGTACGGCCACCAGGCGCGCCGGAACACATTGAGGACGGACAGGGCCACGGCGATGGCGATCCCCTCCAGGACGCCGAGCAGGGCCACCCCCAGGAACGCGGCGAACGACAGCAGGAACTCCGTCCGGCGCTGTCGCCACAGCCGTACCGACCCCGGCAGGTCGGCCAGGGACAGCGAGGCGGTGATGACGACGGCGGCGAGGGCCGGCTGGGGAAGGTTGCGGAACATGCCGGGCGCCAGCACCAGCATGACGACGATGAGCGCGGCCCCGACGACTCCGGTGAGCTGGCTCCTGGCCCCCGCCCGTTCCGCCACCGCCGTGCGCGATCCGCTGGCGCTGACCGGGAAGCCCTGGAACAGGCCGGCCGCGAGGTTCGCCACGCCGACCGCGGTCATCTCCTGGTTGCCGTGTATCTCCCGCCCGCCGCGGGCCGCGAACGCCGACGCGTTGGAGATCGTGTCGGCCAGGGACACCAGGGCGATGCCCAGCGCACCGCCGAGCAGTGGCGCGAGATCGGAGAGGCGGACGTCGGGGATCGTGAACGGCGGGAAGCCCTCGGGGAGTTCGCCGACCAGGTTCACGCCGTGCTCGCCGAGGTCGAAGACCGCGGTCGCGGCGATCGCCAGGATCACCATCACGAGCACCGCGGGGACCTTCGGCAGCCACCGCTGGAGCACCAGGATCAGCAGGATCCCGCAGCCGCCGACCGTGGCGGCCGCCGGCACCGCGGCCCCGTCGGCGAGCTTCTGCACGAGACCGACGCACTCCCCGATCAGGTTGTCCGCGTCGACCTTGAATCCGAGGAGTTTGGGCAGCTGGCCGATCAGGATGGTGAGGGCCAGGCCGTTCATATAGCCGATCATCGTCGGTTTGGAGATCAGGTCGGCGATGAAGCCGAGCTTCGCCACCGAGGCCAGGATCATGATCGCCGCGACCATGACCGCGAGCACCGAGGCCAGGGCGATCGCCCGGTCGGGATCCCCGTCCGCCGCCACCAGGGGGAGCACGGTGGCGGCGATCATCGGCCCGAGCGAGGAGTCCGGGCCCAGCACCAGGATGCGCGACGGCCCGCACACGGCGTAGCCGAGCAGACAGAGGATCGTCGTGTACAGGCCGGTGATGGCCGGCAGACCCGCCAGCTCGGCGTACGCCATGCCCTGCGGCACCAGCAGCGTGGTCAGGACGATCCCCGCGATCAGGTCCTTGACCAGCCACTCGCGCCGGTACGACGACAGCGCACGGACCCCGGGGACGGCCCGGAGCCGGGACAGCACCCCGTGGCCGCCCCCCGACTCATCCGGCACTCATGCTCACCCGACCTCCACCGCCCGCTCTGCCGCCCCCGACCGTACGGCCCGCCGCGACCGCCTGGCCAGCAGCTTGCCCAGTTCCCACACGAGCAGCAGCGCGACGGCGCTCAGCAGGGCCCAGCCGAACTGCCGTGCGTCGATCTCGGTCGTCCCCAGGATCCGGCGGAAGCCGTCCAGCTGGGTCACCGCCACCGCGAGGACGAGTTGGGTCAGGGCCACCCAGTTCATCTGCCTGCTGTCGAAGGTGGCCGGCGTCAGCACGGACTCCGTCTCGCTGCGGCACTCGAACGCGGCCACGATCAGACAGAGCGCGAAGGCGGTGAACGCGATCGACTGACCGGTCTCGACGCTGTCGAAGTGGACCTGGCCGAGCTTGATCAGCCCGAGCAGCGCGCAGGTGATCGCCAGACCGCCCAGCCCGACCGTCACCAGCACGGACCGGGTGAGCACCGACTCCCCGCGCGGTCGCGGCCTGCGGCTCATGAGCCCGGGACTCTCCCGGTCGAAGCCGAGCGCGAAGCCGAAGGAGGCGTTGACCACGAAGTGGATCCACAGCACCTGCGGCGGGGTGAAGGGCTCACCCCCCGCGATGTTCAGCACGGTCGCCCCGAGGAACGTCAGCACGAAGGTGACCAGCAGAAGCAGCACGAACCGGATGTACTTGGTGAGGTTGTCGTAGATCGTCCGGCCCTGCTCCACGGCGTAGACGATGGTGGCGAAGTCGTCGTCGGAGAGGATCATGCGGCCGGCGTTCTTCGCCACGTCCGTGCCGCTGCCCATCGCGATGCCGATGTCGGCGGCCTTGATGGCGGGTGCGTCGTTGACGCCGTCCCCGGTCATCGCCACGACGTCGCCCTTCTTCTTGAGCGTGTCGGCGAGCAGCACCTTGTGCTCCGGCGCGACCCGCCCCACGACGCCGATGTCGTCGATGCGGGCCAGCCGCTCCGCCTCGCTCATCGCGGCGAAGTCGGCGCCGAGGACGGATTCGCCGGGGATGCCGATCTGCCGGGCGATCGCCGCCCCGGTGGTGACGTCGTCGCCCGTCACCAGACGGACCCGGATGTGCGCCGCCCGGGCGTCCGCGACGGCCTTCGTCGACTCGGCGCGGGGCGGATCGACCATGCCGACGAGACTGCTCATCCGCAGCTCGGTGACGTACGCGAGCAGGTCGCCGTCCGCGTCGAACCCGGCCGGGTCGAGGTCCCGGGTGGCCGCGGCCATCACCCGGCGTCCCTCGCCGCCCATCCGCTCGATCGCCGCCTCGGCGCGGCCCTGCAGACCGGCGTCCCACGGGACGGTCGCGCCGGCCGCCAGCGCGGTGGCGGCCCGCGCCAGCACCGCCGGCGCCGCGCCCTTGACGAAACAGCGCACGACGGGACGGCCGTCGGCGTCGCGCGTCGCATGGAAGGTGGCCATCAGCTTGTAGTCCGGGTCGAACGGCAGGGTCGCCAGCCGGGGGAGCGCCTCCCTGGTGGCGTCCGTGTCCAGCCCCGCCTTGTGGGCGAGCACCAGCAGCGCGCCCTCGGTCGGGTCGCCCACCACCTGGCCCTCCACCAGCTTCGCGTCGCTGGCCACGACATACGGCAGGATCGCGTCCTCGATGCCCACGGAGGACCCCGCGGCGTGGTGGACCTTCCCCGCCAGGCCGTAACCCGTGCCCGACACGGTGTACTTGTCGGTCGGACTGAGCACTTCGACGGCCGTCATCTGGTTCATCGTCAGGGTGCCGGTCTTGTCCGAGTTGATCGCCGAGGTGAACGCGAGCGTCTCGACCGACGGCAGTTCCTTCACGATGGCGTTCCGCTTCGCCAGGTTGAGGCTCCCGACGGAGAGGATCGCCTGGGTCACGGTCGGCAGGGCCTCGGGGATGGCCGCGATGGCCAGCGAGACCGCGCTGACGAACAGCGCGTCCCACGCCTCGTCCCGGCTGCGCCCCAGGACGAACATCACGATCATGGTGAGGGCGGCCGCCCCCGTGATCCACAGCGTCAGCGTGTCGAGCTCCTTGGTGAGCGGCGGCACCTCCTTCTCGGTGGCCGCCAGCATCCCGGAGATCTTGCCCAGCTCGGTGTCCGCGCCGATCGCGGTCACCACGAGCAGCCCGCTGCCATGGGTGACCGGGGTGTTCATGAACGCCGTGTTGATCCGGTCGCCCGGCGGCAGCCGCCCGCCGGCCGGCAGTGCGGCGGTGCCCTTCGCCGCGGGGACGCTCTCGCCGGTGAGCGCCGACTCGTCGATCTGCAGCGCACTGGCCTCGACGATGCGCCCGTCGGCCGGCACCTGGTCCCCGGCCGAGACGAGCACGATGTCGCCGACGACGAGCTGCTCCGCGGGGATCTCGGCCTCCGTGCCGTCCCTGCGCACCCGTGCCGTGGCCCTCATCATCGACTTCAGCGCGTTCATCGCGCTCTCGGCCTTGCCCTCCTGCCGCAGGCCGACGACGGCGTTCAACAGGGTCAGCACGAGGAGCAGGACCGCGGTGGTCCACTCCTGGATGAGCAGCGAGACCACCGCCGCGGCCACCAGGACGAGCTGCATATAGCTGCGGTACTGATCGAGGAACCGCCGCCAGGCCGGCGTCCGGCTCTCCTCCGGCAACGCGTTCGGGCCCTGCGCGGCGCGGAGTTCGGCGGCCCGCGCGGCGGTGAGGCCGACCGCGGGATCGACGCCGAGCGCCGCCGCGACCTCCGCCGGGGAACGCGCGTACCAGTCGTCGCCCTGCGAAGCCCGCCGCTGTACGCCCACGGAATCCGGCTGCACCGTCATCGCCCTGCCTCCGATCCTGGCCGGTCAGGTCCCTTCGCGGTCTCTAGCCGCGCTTTTTCTTGGCCGCCGGCCGATGCCGGGCCGCGTACGGGTCGGCCGGCAGACCCTCGGGAGCCTCCCGCTCCAGCCGTCGCTTCGCGGTGCGCAGGTCCTTGCGGGTCTCCTCGTCCACCTCCGGGTACCGGGGGTCGATGTCGATCAGGGTGTGCGCCAGGATCGCCGCCGTGCAGATCCGCGCGAACCACTTACGGTCCGCCGGCACCACGTACCAGGGCGCCCACTCCGTGCTCGTCGCCGACAGCATCCTGGAGAACGCGCGCTGGTAGTCGTCCCAGTACTGCCGCTCCCGGACGTCGGCGGCGGAGAACTTCCAGTTCTTCTCCGGCAGATCGAGCCGTTTCAGGAACCGGGTGCGCTGCTCCTCCTTCGACAGGTTCAGGAAGACCTTCACCACCTTGAACCCGTTGTCCGTGAGGTGGCGCTCCCAGTCGTTGATCTCCCGGTACCGCCGCTTCCAGACGCCCGATCCGCGCGCGTGGCCGGGCAGCCGCTGCCGCAGGAGAAGCTCGGGGTGCACACGCACCACGAGGACCTCCTCGTAGTGCGAGCGGTTGAAGATGGCGATCCCGCCGCGCTCGGGCAGCCGTTTCGCGTAACGCCACAGGAAGTCGTGGTCCAGTTCCTCGGCGGAGGGCACCTTGAAACTGCTCACCCGCACGCCCTGCGGATTCACGCCGCTCATCACATGACGGATCGTTCCGTCCTTGCCGCCGGCGTCGAGCGCCTGCAGACAGAGCAGCACACCGTAGGTGTCCTGGGCGGCGAGGCGTTGCTGGTACTCCGCCAGCAACTCGACCCCGGCCCGCAGCAGTTCGACCCCGTCCCGCTTCTTCATGCCGGCCCTGTCACGAGGGTCGAAGTCCCGGCCGAGTCGGACCTTCGACCCCGGCTCCACCCTCAGCGGCTCGATGAAGTCCGCGATCCGCTCGGCTCGTTCGTCACCGTGCACCGTCGCCGCCGTAGTACGACTCGGGCCGGTCCACGCACAGCGCCCAGATGATGAACCCGGACAGGGCGATCATCACGACCGACCACACGGGGTAGTACGGCAGGGAGAGGAAGTTGGCGATGATGATGAGTCCGGCGATGGCCACGCCCCCGATCCGGGCCCACAGGGCGGACTGGAACAGACCCAGGCTGACGATCACCGCGACCGCGCCCAGGGCCAGATGGAGCCAGCCCCAGCCGGTGAGGTCGAACCGGAAGACGTAGCTGGGCGTCGTGACGAAGACGTCGTCCTCGGCGATCCCCATGATCCCGCGGAAGATGTCCAGCACTCCGGCGATCATGAGCGTGACGGCGGCGAAGACCGTCAGGCCCTCGGCCCAGTGCCGCTTGGCTGCGTGCTGGTCGGTGTGTGCGTGCGTGGGCGATGTGGTCATGACCTTGCCTCGATTCGCTGTCCTCGGTGTCGTGGGGCGGCCGGCTCAGTGGCGTACCGGGGGGCCGTAGTCGCTCAGGACCAGCTCCTTGGCCCGCTGGAACTCCTCCTCCGTGATGTCGCCGTGGGCCTTGATCTCGGACAGTCTGGCGAGCTCGTCCACACTGCTGGACGGACCGCCGGAACCCTTGGCGGTCTCCCGGACGTAGTCGTCGAACTGCTTCTGCTGCTCCTGCGCCTGAGCGATCTCGCGGTGGCCCATGTTCTTCCCCCGGGCGATCACATAGACGAACACGCCCAGGAACGGCAGGACGATGCAGAACACCAGCCAGCCCGCCTTGGCCCAGCCGCTGAGGTCGTCGTCGCGGAAGACGTCGACGATGACCCGGAACAGCAGGACGAACCACATGATCCACAGGAAGAACACCAGCATCGTCCAGAAGGCGCCCAGCAGTGGAAAGTCATACGCGAGATACGTCTGCCCGCTCATCTCTCTCTCCTTCGTTCCGGGTCTGCGCCCGAAAGGCCGTTCCGGGCGAGCGCCCGTTCCGTGCCGTCTTCAGCGTGCACACGGCAATCGGCGGGTGCCTCACCCCCGGAGGGTGAGACTGACCGGAGGGTGAGGCGCGGCGGCTCGCTCGGCGACACCCTCAGCGGCGCGGGCCGCGGCCGTACGGCGGGGTGGTGACCGCCTGGTACCGGACGGTCGCGGCGAGCCACCTCGGCGACGGCCGGCCCGACCGGGACGGCCGGTCCTGTCGCGGGGACCGCGGCCATGGCTCCTGCCGGGTGTCTCAGACGCTCGAGCCGGCGCGGGCTCCGTCGGGCGGACCCGTGACCCCCGCCCGGCGCAGCGCGGCCCGCCAGGCGAGGGCGACCGCCGCCTCGCCCAGCCCGAGCAGGACGAGCCACAGCCCGAGCAGCCGGGTCAGCGCCCGGGCCGACTCGGTGGGCAGGGCCAGCACGACGACTCCCGCGACGATGCCCAGCACCGCCACGGCGAGGACGAACCCGCGGTGGGGCAGGTCCCTGGCGGCGATGGCCGTGTAGAGCGTGAGGATGCCGGACACCAGCCACAGCGCGCCGACGATCAGCGACAGCGCCGCGATGGTCTGCAGCGGGTTGCGCAGGCACAGCACCCCGGCGAGGACGTACAGCACGGCCAGCAGGAGCCCGGTCACCCGGCCGCCGTGGTCCTCCTGGGCGAAGAGCGCGAACACGGCGACGAACCGGAACAGCCCGGTCACGAGCAGATACAGGCCGATGAGGACCGCCAGGACGTGCAGCGTCTCGTCCGGCCAGACCAGCACCAGGATGCCGGGGACGAGCGTCACGACGGCGGAACCGAGGATCCACGTCCAGGAGCGCCCCAGGGCGGCCAGCATGTCGGCGGCGTCGCCCATCGCTCCAGGGGCCGCCCCGCCGGGTTCCTGCTCCGGTCCGGAACGCGGCGCCGGACCATGCGAAACGGTCATGGCTCCTCCTCGCACGGTCCGGCGGGCCGCGTCCGTACCGCCGACGGGGCGGTGTGTGGTGACCTGACCGAATCAGCGTGCCGCCCGCCGCCGCCCGGCGCGTCACCCGCCGGGGGTGAGCGGGCCGCTGCTGGGCCCGCTCATTCCGGCAGCTGACGCATCTCCATCAGCCGCAGGCCCAGGTTCTGGCAGCGGTCCAGGAGCTCGTACAGATGTGCCTCGTCGATGACGGATCCGAACAGCACGGTCTGGCCGGACATCACCACCTGGTCCAGCTCCGGGAACGCGCATTTCAGCGTCTCCGACAGCTGTCCTTCGACGCGGATCTCGTAGCGCATGGGCTGTTCTCCCCGGCGTGCCCTGGGACGGGCTGACGGCGCTCTTTCCCCGCGATGCTCCGCCCGGGGCCCGCCCCGGGACCTCACCCGGCACAGGTGATACCTGGGAGCGGGCGACGGGAACCGGCCCCGGGCGACCGGGCCGCAGCGTTTCGTACTCCGTGTCGTACTTCCACGTGGTGCTGTCGTACTCCCACGTGGTGCAGTCGTACTGCCACGTGGCGCTACGGCCGCCGCCGGACCGCTCCCGGGCCCGGCCGGGCCGTGACTTCGCCGGGGGTGAGGGCGGAGTGCTCCACGGAGCACTCGACGACGACGCGGACCGGGGCGTCGCAGTCGGTGTGGCGGACGTCCAGCACAGGGCCTTCGGAGCCGACGGCGTACGCCTCGCCCCACTGGGTCAGTGCCATCAGGACGGGCCACAGGTCCCAGCCCTTGCGGGTCAGGCGGTACTCGTTGCGGGCGCGGCTGCCGGGTTCCTGGTAGGGGGCGGTCCTGAGGATGCCGGCCGAGGTCAGCTTGCGCAGGCGGTCGCTGAGGACGGCCTCCGACAGGCCGATGTGCCGGCGGAAGTCGTCGAAGCGGCACACTCCGTTGACGGCGTCGCGCAGGATCAGCAACGTCCATTTCTCTCCGACCACGTCGAGCGTGCGCTGGACGGGGCAGTTCTCCGTGCTCGCCTCAAGCCACTCCATCCCGCCATCGTAAGGGGCTGGCTTCGTCATTGACAGTCAGGTGAGCCGGAGGCTAGCTTCACCTGAAAAAGTCAGATGCAGAGCCAAGAACGAGGGAAGGCGCTGGGCCGTGGGGCGAACACGCACGTATCAATGGGAGGATCCCGCGATCCTGGCGGAGGCTGCCGGGAGCATGTCCGGCATCGACTTCCTTCGCGAGATGCAGAAGGGGAGGCTGCCGGCGCCGCCCATCGGCGCCACCTTCGACATGGCGCTGGACGAGGTGGAGCCCGGCAGAGCCGTCTTCTCCCTGACGCCGGGCGAGGAGCACTACAACCCCATCGGCAGCGTGCACGGCGGCATCTTCGCCACCCTGCTCGACTCGGCGGCGGGCTGCGCCGTCCAGTCCACCCTGCCGCAGGGCATGGCGTACACCTCGCTCGACCTGACCGTGAAGTTCCTGCGGCGGATCACCGTGGAAACCGGCACGGTGCGCGCCGTCGGCACGGTCGTCAGCAGCAGTCGTCAAACCGCCCTCGCGCAGGCCCAGTTGTTCGACGCGACGGACCGCCTGCTCGCCCACGCCACCAGCAGCTGCATGCTCTTCCCGGTGCCCGCCCCCCGAAGCTGACTTCCGTTGGTCGTCGGCCTGGACGGCTGCCCGCGACGCAAGGACTACTCGAAGTCGCAACCGGGGTTGGGGGCGTCACGGGAGAAAGGCGCGCCGTGCGGCAGGACGTAGAGGACCTCCAGGACGATGTCGGTGGCGCCGAGGTTCCTGCCGATGTGCACGTTGCCGGCGCCGGACGGCTCCTTGAGGGAACTGCCCTCGGGGTACACGCCGTCGGACGCGCAGGTGGCGTTGAAATGGCTGAGGGTGCCGTGCTTGACGTACGCGTAGAGAGTGCCGTCGTGGAAGTGCCAGCCGGTCGCCTGGCCCGGCGGAATGGTGACCTCCCGCAGTATGTAGTCCGTCCCGCCGATGGTGGACCGGGCTATGACCTTGCCCGTCACACCCGGACCTCCCGGGGTGGCGTACGCGGCCCCGGGAACGGACAGGCCGGCGAGCAGAGCGCCGACGACTCCTGCACGGGACAGAGTGTTCATCCTCGTTTCCTTTCCTGGTGAGTGCGGTGCTGATCGGGTCGGGAAGAAGGGCCTGGGCTCAGGCTTCGCGCAGATCCGGTCGGACGTCGGGGAACACGGCGCGCACCCGGTCGGCGGTCGGCTTGTCGAGAGTGGTGTACCGCAGATCGAGCGCTTCGAGGCCCCGGAGCCGGAAGAAGGATTCGGGCAGGGTGGTCAGCTCGTTGAAGGACAGGTCGAGCCGCCGCAGCCCGGGCATACGGGCGAACGCGTCCTCGGGCAGCGCGGTGAAGGCGGGGCGCAGCACCTCGCCGCCCGCGGTGCGCCGGCCCCAGCGGTCGATCTCCAGGTGTTCCAGTGTGGTGATGTCCCAGACACCGGCGAGCAGTGCGCGATCGGGTTCGGGCTGGAATGACCAGCGCGTGTTGCCGCTGAGGCGCAGCACCCGCAGTCGGGGGAGCCGGGCCAGGTCGGGCAGCCGGGGCAGCTCGGCGGAGAGCGAGCCGCGCAGGTCCAGCTCTTCGAGCGTGGTCAGCGCGAGGAGGTCGTCGGGGAGCGTCTCCAGGAACATGGCCGAGAGGTCGAGACGGCGCAGGGCCGGCAGCCGGGTCACCGCCAGCGGAAACGGGACCAGGGAGTCGTACTCGCCCGGTTGCAGGTTCGACAGGTCCAGCTCGCGCAGGGTGCTCAGCCGGGCGACGGCGTCGGGGACCGGGCAGCTCAGATCGCCGGCCCGCAGCACTTCCAGCCGGGGAAGGTCGCCGATCTGCTCGGGCAGGGACGTGAGTTCGTTGCGCGAGACGTCCAGAACGCGCAGCTCGCGCAGCCGGCCGATGCTCTTGGGCAGGGCGGTCAGCCGCAGCCCGGAGACGTTCAGCTCTTCCAGGGCGGTGAGGTCGCCGATGCGCTCGTCCAGGCTGCCGATGTCCTTGTTGCCGGCCAGGGAGAGGACCCGCAGGTTGACGAAGGCGTGGAGCTGCTCGGGGAGTCGGCGGAGCTTGCGGTCGGACAGGTCGAGTTCGGTGATCTCCGCGGCGCGCGGCAGCAGGGCGTCGAGTTCGTCCAGCGCGAGCAGATGGCTGGGCCGGATGCCGGGCCGCAGGACCGGCTGTCCCGCACGGAGGGCGGCGCTGATGCCGCGCTCGTCCGCGGTGCCGTCCTTGTCGAGGAGTTCGGGCAGGACGAGTTCGTCGAGTTCGTCGTCGGTGAAGTCGACCGGGCAGTTGACGCTGTGGGAACCGGTGATCAGCAGCGCGTCCGGCTGCTCGGCGAAGTGCATGGTGAAGTACAGGGTGCTGATGACGCTCCGGGCGCGCGTGCGGCCGCCGACCAGCAGACAGCCGCCGTCGTCGCCGTAGCTTCCCTGGACCGTGCCGGACGCGGTCAGGTCCCCCCGGACGACCACGTTCGGACAGCCGGACAGCAGCACATGGCGGGCCCGCAGATCGCCGGTGACGAGCAGGAAGTTGCCGCTCGCCGAGTCCCACCACTCCAGGTCGCCGCCGACGGTCAGGTCACCGTCCACGATCGTGTTGTACGGCACCCAGTCGCCGTCGGGCTCCGCATCGAGGCCGCCCGCGACCTGCAGACCGCCCTCGTAGAGCCGTATCTCCTGCTCGTCGGCGAAGTCCTGGTACGGATGCTGGACGTCGACGGAGACGCCGAACCGCTCCTCCGCCTCGGCCACGGTGATGACGCGGTAGCCCGCCGACGCGCTATGTCCACTCATGCCCGGGATGCTAACGGCCGCCACTGACACGGCCGGGGCGTTGCCGGGTCCGAGCGATGAGTTGCGCGAGCAGCCGGGTGCGCGGGACCATGCGCGCGACCTCGACATGCTCGGTGTCCGCGTGGGCGCCGCCGCCCACCGCGCCCAGACCGTCCAGCGTCGGGCAGCCCACGGCCGCCGTGTAGTTGCCGTCCGACGCACCGCCGACGGCGAGCCCGCGCAGCGGCTCCTGACCCAGCTCCGCGGCGATCCGGGAGGCGAGGGCGAACAGTTCGGCGGAGGACTCCGGCTCCATGGGCGGGCGTCGGCCACCGCCGAGCACCTCCAGGCGGGCGCCCGGCGTCAGCGCGGTGAGTCCGCGCACGAGTTCGTCGACACGGTCCTGCGCCGCCGGGGTCGGCACGCGCACGTCCACCGACACCCGGGCCAGCGCGGGCACCGTGTTGCGGGAGCTGCCCGCCGACACCAGGGTGGGCGTGACCGTCGCGGCGCCCAGGAGGGAGGGGGACGCGTCGGCGGCTCCCGTCGCGACCCCGAGGCCGGCGATGGCCAGCACCTGATGAGCCGCCTCGACGGCGGCGTTGATCCCTTTGTGCGGTTCCTGGCCGGCGTGAGCGGCCTTGCCGTGCACCACGACCTCGTACCGTGAGGTGCCCTTGCGGGCGATCTTGAGCGCGCCCGTTTCGTCCGCCGCCGCCTCCAGGACGAAGGCGGCCGCGGCCTCCCGCGCGCTCTCCTCGATCAGCTCCCGGGAGGTGGGCGAGCCGACTTCCTCGTCCCCGTTGACCAGCACGCACACTCCGTCCGGAGAGGGCAGTGAGGCCAGTGCGTGGAACATCTGCACCAGGCCCGCCTTCATGTCCAGGACCCCGGGCCCACGGGCGATCCCGTCGGCCAGCGACCAGGGGTGGCTCTGGAGCGAGCCCATGGGCCACACCGTGTCGTGGTGTCCCACCAGCAGCACGCGCGGGGCGCCGAACCGCCAGCGCAGATGGGTCACTCCGTCGACCACGATCGTCTCCGGCCCGGTCCCCAGCAGCCGTGTGCCGAGGGCGGCGACCGCCTCGGCGCTGCGGGCCACCGCGGCATGGTCGGCCGAGAACGACTCGCAGAGCACGAGCTCCCGCAGATCGTCCAGCATCGTCGACAACAGCACACTTCCCCCTTGAAATCGGTGATTGGTGTCCGGCGGAGCCGGTGAGCACGGGGCGGCGGCGCCCGTCCCCCTTGCCGGAGCTTCGGAATCCTCCGGGCTTCCCGGGCACCGCCGCGCATTCGACGGTAGAAGTGAGCAAGGCATTCCACCAGCGACTGGATCGCATGGGATCAATGCGCCCGAGGAATGGGTTCGACGAATGTGTTCGACGAATGTGTTCGAGGAATGTGTCTCGACGGACAGGTGGGGGAACGTGTTCGAGATCGATGCGCTGCGGCTGCTGGTGGCGGTGGCCGAGACGGGGTCGTTCACCAAGGCGGCGGGCCGGCTCAGTTACACGCAGTCCGCGGTGTCCCGGCGGATCGCCACGCTGGAACAGCAGGCGGGCGGCCCGCTGTTCGAACGGCTCCCGAGGGGCGTACGGCTCAACCCCGCCGGGCGCGCGCTGCACCGGCATGCCCTGGACGTGCTCGACCGGCTGTCGCGGGCGGAGCGGGAACTGACCGTGCTGCACGCGGGACACGGCGGGCTGCTGCAGGTGGGCGCGTTCGCCACCGCCAACATCTCGCTGGTGCCCGCAGCCCTGCGAGCGCTCCAGGAGGCCAGACCGGAGGTCGAGATCGTCGCCGTCGAGGGCCCGACCGACACGCTGATGCGACGTCTGTCGGACGGGTCGCTGGATCTCGCCGTCGTCAGCGACTACCCGTCCGGGCTGCCCTCGGCCGACGGCGTCACGACGACCGAACTGTGCGACGACGAACTGCTCGTCGCCCTCCCGTGCGGACACCGCCTGGCCGAAGCCGACGCCGTCGACCTGGGCGAACTGCGCGACGAAGGCTGGCTGCAGGGCGCGTACGGCGACCGCCCCACGATGCTCGCCGACGCGTGCGCCCGCGCGGGCTTCACCCCCAGGAAGGTCATCCGCATCGCGGAATGGACCGGGAAGTTCGGCTATGTCGCCGCCGGGCTGGGAGTGGCCCTGGTCCCTTCCCTGGCGGCCTGGGCGGTCCCCGGCGAACTCGTTCTCCGTCCCCTCAGCGACCGGGCCCTGCACCGGACCGTGCATGTCGCACTGCCCGCCACTCCGCTGCCGGCGGCACTGGCGCTGCGGGATCTGCTGCGCGCCGCACGACAGGTCCGGCGCCCGCATCGGGATCATCTTCAGTGACCGGCATCGACCAGCGGCATCGCGAAGTCGCCGACACGGCGGCCGACACCCTCGGGGTCGGCCGCCGTGCCGCTGTGCTGCTGGTCACATGGCCGTCACGGTCTCCAGCAATTTACTAGGACGTCCTAGTATCTAGGTGTCAGCGTTCTTCCGAACATCGGGGAAGGCCCCATGAGCGATCTGCATCGTCCCGTGCACCCCGTGCGTCTGGTCACGGCTTCGGCCCTGTTCGACGGGCATGACGCGTCGATCAACATCATGCGGCGGATCTTTCAGTCCCAGGGCGCGGAGGTGATCCATCTGGGGCACAACCGTTCGGTCCGGGAGGTCGTGGACGCCACGCTGGAGGAGGACGCGCACGGCGTGGCCGTCTCCTCGTACCAGGGCGGGCACGTCGAGTACTTCGAGTACCTGGTCGAGTCGCTGCGCGCCCAGGGCGCCGACCACGTCCGTGTGGTGGGCGGCGGGGGCGGGGTCATCGTGCCCGAGGAGATCGCCCGGCTGCGCGCCGGCGGGGTGACCATCTTCTCCCCGGAGGACGGGCAGCGGATGGGCCTCGCCGGGATGGTCAACTCGGTCGTGCGGGACTGCGACTTCGATCTGTGGGAGAGCGGGTCGGCCGACGCCGACGCCGTGCTCGCCGGTGACCGGTTCGCGGTCGCGCGCGCGGTCACCGGCGCCGAACTGGGCAAGCTTCCCCCGGACCTCCTCCAGCGGCTGCGGGCCTCGGCGCGGCCGGTGCCGGTGCTCGGCATCACGGGCACCGGCGGCTCGGGGAAGTCGTCCCTCACCGACGAACTGGTGCGCCGGTTCCGGCTGGACCAGCAGGACAAGCTGCGGATCGCCGTGATCGCGGTCGACCCGACCCGGCGCCGGGGCGGCGGAGCGCTCCTCGGCGACCGGATCCGGATGAACTCCCTCGACGGGAACAGGGTGTTCTTCCGCAGCCTCGCCACCCGCGGCAGCCGTGAGCTGCCGGAGCACCTGTCCGAGGTGATCGACGTGGTGAAGGTGGCCGGGTTCGACCTGGTGATCGTGGAGACGCCGGGCATCGGCCAGGGCGACGCGGCGATCGTGCCTTTCGTCGACGCCTCGCTGTATGTGATGACGCCGGAGTTCGGCGCCGCCTCGCAGCTGGAGAAGATCGACATGCTCGACTTCGCCGACGTCGTGGCGATCAACAAGTTCGAGCGGCGCGGCGCGAAGGACGCGCTGCGCGACGTCGGCCGCCAACTCGTCCGCAACCGTGAGGCGTTCGGGATGCGGCCCGAGGAGATGCCGGTGTACGGCACCTCCGCGGCCACCTTCAACGACGACGGGGTCACCGCGCTCTACCAGCACCTCAAGGCCACGCTGGCCGAGCGGGGACTGCCGCTGACCGAGGGCGCGCTCGCGCCGGTCGACGTCCGCCACTCCTCCGGCATCCGGCAGGTGGTGCCGGCCGACCGGGTGCGCTACCTCGCCGAGGTCAGCGAGACCGTACGCGCCTACCACGCCGGCACCGAGCGGCTGACCGAGGCGGCGCGGCGGGTGCAGCGCCTGGCGGCGGTCGAGGGCGAGCTCGTCGAGGCGGGCTCCGACGCCGGCAACGTACGGGCGCTGCTGGAGGACGCCCGCCGGCGGCTCCCGCAGGACGTCGGCGAACACATCGCGAACTGGCCCGCCGTCGTGGCCTCCTACTCGGGTGACGAGCAGGTGGTGAAGGTCCGGGACAAGGAGATCCGCACCAAGCTGACCCGCGAGTCCCTCTCGGGCAACAAGATCCCCCGCGTCGCCCTGCCACGCTTCACCGACCACGGGGAGCTGGTGCGCTTCTGGCGCGCGGAGAACCTGCCCGGCTCCTTCCCCTTCACCGCCGGGGTGTTCCCCTTCAAGCGCGACGGCGAGGACCCGGCCCGGATGTTCGCCGGCGAGGGCGACCCGTTCCGCACCAACCGCCGCTTCAAGCTGCTCTCCGAGGGCCAGCCGGCCACCCGCCTGTCCACCGCCTTCGACTCCGTCACCCTCTACGGCCGCGACCCGGGCGAGCGCCCCGACATCTACGGCAAGGTCGGCACCTCCGGGGTGTCGGTGGCCACCCTCGACGACATGAAGACGCTCTACGACGGCTTCGACCTGGTCGCGCCCACCACCTCCGTCTCCATGACGATCAACGGTCCCGCGCCGACGATCCTCGCGTTCTTCCTCAACACCGCGATCGACCAGCAGATCGACCGGTTCCGCGCCGCCGAGGGCCGCGACCCCGCCCCCGAGGAGGCGGCCGAACTCCGTGCGCACGCACTGGCGAACGTCCGCGGCACCGTGCAGGCCGACATCCTCAAGGAGGACCAGGGCCAGAACACCTGTCTGTTCTCCACCGAGTTCTCCCTGCGGATGATGGCCGACGTCCAGGAGTGGTTCATCGCCCACCAGGTCCGCAACTTCTACTCGGTGTCCATCTCCGGCTACCACATCGCCGAGGCCGGCGCGAACCCCGTCAGCCAGCTCGCCTTCACCCTCGCCAACGGCTTCACCTACGTCGAGGCCTACCTCGCACGCGGCATGCGCATCGACGACTTCGCGCCCAACCTGTCCTTCTTCTTCTCCAACGGCATGGACCCCGAGTACTCGGTCCTGGGCCGGGTCGCCCGCCGGATCTGGGCGGTGGCGATGAAGGAGAAGTACGGCGCGAACGACCGCTCGCAGAAGCTGAAGTACCACGTCCAGACCTCCGGACGCTCCCTGCACGCCCAGGAGATGGACTTCAACGACATCCGCACCACCCTCCAGGCGCTCATCGCGATCTACGACAACTGCAACAGCCTGCACACCAACGCCTACGACGAGGCCGTCACCACCCCCACCGAGGACTCCGTCCGCCGGGCCCTGGCCATCCAGCTGATCATCAACCGGGAGTGGGGCCTGGCGATGAACGAGAACCCCCTTCAGGGGTCGTTCGTCATCGACGAGCTCACCGATCTCGTCGAGGAGGCCGTGCTCCAGGAGTTCGAGCGGATCAGCGAGCGCGGCGGTGTGCTCGGCGCGATGGAGACCGGCTACCAGCGCGGCCGGATCCAGGACGAGTCGATGCTCTACGAGCAGCGCAAGCACGACGGCACCCTGCCCATCATCGGCGTCAACACCTTCCGCAACCCCCACGCCGACACCGCCGAACCCGGCGTCATCGAGCTGGCGCGCGCCACCGAGGAGGAGAAGCGCTCCCAGCTGGAGCGGGTGCGCGGCTTCCAGGAGGGCCATCGCGACCCGGCTCACGCCGCCCTCGCCGCACTCAAGGACGCGGCGGTGAGCGGTGCAAACGTCTTCGCCGTCCTGATGGACGCCGCCCGGGTCTGCTCGCTCGAGCAGATCACCGACGCCTTCTTCGAGGTGGGGGGCCAGTACCGCCGCAACGTCTGAACCGGCCACCGTCACCACCGGCCCGAGCCCTGCGCGTCGTCTCTCGATGCGGACCCGCTCTTGGGCGGGGACGCCGGTCAGGCAATCATGTGCCCATGCACCGGCCGCAGCTCCGTCTCCACACCCCCGAGTGGGTCACGGCCGACGGTTCCACCCTGAACGTCGCGCTCGTGTATCCGATGCAGGGGCCCGCCGGGATCTTCGGCCCCACCTGTGAGGCATGCGCACGGCTGGCGGCCGAGGAGATCAACAAGGCGGGCGGAGTCCTCGGCAAGGAGCTGCGGCTCATCGAGGTCGACGGCGGCGCCGACCCGCACAAGGTCGCCGAGGACGTCGAGGCCCTGGTGGCGACCGGCGCGGTGCAGGGCGTCACGGGCTGGCACATCTCCTCCGTGCGGCAGGCGGTGGCGCCGCGGGTTGCGCATCGGGTGCCGTACGTCTACACGGCTCTGTACGAGGGCGGAGAGCGCACCGAGGGCGTCTTCATGACGAGCGAGACACCCTCCTGGCAGTTGCTGCCCGCGATGCGGCTGCTCACCGAGACCCGGGGTGTGCGCCGCTGGTTCGTCGTCGGCAACAACTACGTCTGGCCCCGGCACACCGCCCGGGCCGCCCGCCGTTACGCCCGCGACTGCGGCGGCCGGGTCTGCGGCGAGGCGTATCTGCCCCTCGGCGCCGAGGACTTCGAGGACGTGCTGCGGCGGATCGAGCGGGCGGACGCCGACGGGGTGCTGATGCTCCTGGTGGGCAGCGACGCGGTCCGCTTCAACCGGGCCTTCGCCGCCTCCGGGCTCGACCAGCGCAGTCTTAGGCTGAGCACGCTGATGGACGAGAACATGCTGCTGGGCAGCGGTCCGGAAGCCACCGTCGACCTGTTCAGCACGGCCGGGTTCTTCGCCTCGCTGGCCGACCAGAACACCATGGACTTCCACGGCCAGTACGCCGACCGCTTCGGGCCGGAGGCGCCGACGCCCGGCAGCCTCGGCGAGTCCTGCTACGAGGGTGTGCTGCTGCTCGCGGCGCTCATCGAACGGGCGCGCGCCCTGGACATGTCCGCGATCGGCGCGGCGGCCGACCGCGTCTCGTACGAAGGCCCGCGCGGTCTGTTGAGCCTGGACGGCCGGCATGTGCGCCAGCGCATCTACCTCGCGCAGGCGGACGGGCTCGACTTCAACGTTCTCGCCCAGCTGCGCGCTCCGCACGAGTTGTCGTGACGGCGCCCCGGCCCTCTTCGAGCGCTGCCGCCAGCTGATCCAGCAGCACCTCCAGCCGTGCGCCCTCCTCCTCGCCGAGGTCTCCGAGTGCAGGCTCCAACTCGGCCCAGTCGGCCCGCACTTCACGGGCCATGCGCTGCCACCGCTGTCTGCCGCGTGGGGTGAGGTGGGCCAGGACGCGACGCCGGTCGGTGGGGTCGATCCTGCGGAAGACCAGGTTCTGGTCGACGAGTTGGTCGATCAGCTTGGTGAGACTCGGGGCCGGCAGGAAGGCGTGGTCGGCTAGGGCCGTCATGTTGTGCCCGTGCCCGTCGGAGAGGAGGTCGAGGACCCGCCATGCCTCCACCGAGCAGTCGAACTCGTCCAGTACGGCCTGGACCCGGCGTACGGAGAGGCGCTCGGCCCGTGTCAGCAGCCGGAGCAGATCCTGGGGCCGCCTCGCCATCGCACTCCTCCGCTCGAAGCCCTGCTGATCCCCGCGCGGGGTCGCCCGCTCGAGCCTACAGGAAAACAGATCCTTTCCCTGGGAAACATTAATTGACTGCGGATCATTTCTTTTGGTCCACATTTTTGCTTCCACTGGAAACTGTTCTTCAATTGCTTCGAAACTCACAGGAAACAGTTTCCTCGCAGGCTGTGCGCCAACACCCCCTTCCCTGAAGCGCGTTCCGCTCCTTCCCTCCCCCAGAGTCGAGGTTTCGTATGTCCGGGCTCAGCATCAGCAGACGCGGCCTGTTGGCCGGCATCTCGGCGGTCGGCGCGTCCGCGGCCCTCAGCGCCTGTGGCGCGAAAACGGGCAGCGACACGTCGTCGGACTCCGCCGCCAAGGCGGACACCGCCGGCAGCACCGTCAAGGTGGGTCTGCTGAACTCGCTGTCGGGCACCATGGCCATCAGCGAGGTCACCGTCCACAACGCGCTGTTGCTCGCCATCAAGGAGATCAACGCGGCCGGCGGTGTGCTGGGCAAGAAGCTCAAGGCCGTCAGCCAGGACGGCGCGTCCGACTGGCCCACCTTCGCGGAGAAGGCGGAGGCGCTGATCAAGGACGACAAGGTCGCGGCCACCTTCGGCTGTTGGACCTCGGCCAGCCGCAAGGCCGTCAAGCCGGTCTTCGAGCGGTACAAGTCGCCGCTCTTCTACCCGGTGCAGTACGAGGGCCTGGAGGAGTCGCCGTACATCTTCTACATCGGCGCCACCACCAACCAGCAGATCGTGCCCGCGCTCGACTACCTCAAGAAGCAGGGCCTGACCAAGCTCTACCTGGTCGGCAGCGACTACGTCTTCCCGCGCACCGCCAACAAGATCATCAAGGCGTACGCGAAGGCCAAGGGCATGACGGTGGTCGGCGAGGACTACGCGCCGCTCGGCTCCACGGAGTTCGGCACCATCGTCAACAAGGTCAAGGGCTCCGGCGCGGACGCCGTGTTCAACACCCTCAACGGCGACAGCAATGTGGCCTTCTTCAAGGAGTACAAGTCCTCCGGGCTCACCGCGAAGAGCATGCCGGTGCTGTCGGTCTCCATCGCCGAGGAAGAGGTGAAGAGCATCGGCACCCAGTACCTGGAGGGCCAGCTGACCGCGTGGAACTACTACGAGACCACGCCGGGCGCGGCCAACGTCAAGTTCGTGGCGGCCTACCAGGCCGAGTACGGCAAGGACAAGCCGACCAGCGACCCGATGGAGGCCGCCTACATCTCCGTCTATCTGTGGAAGGCGATGGTCGAGAAGGCGGGTTCGTTCGACGTCGCCAAGGTGAAGGCGGCCTCGGACGGCATCACCTTCGACGCCCCCGAGGGCAAGGTCACCGTCGACGGCGCGAGCCAGCACGTCTACAAGACCGCCCGGATCGGCAAGGTCGGTGCGGACGGCCTGATCACCGAGGTGTGGAACTCGGGCAGCCCGATCAAGCCGGACCCGTACCTCAAGGGCTACGACTGGGCCTCCGGATTGTCCTGATCCCCGGACTCCCGCGGTGGGACCCGGCCCCGGCACGGGGCCGGGTCACGCCCATGGCAAGCCCGCACTCCCGTCCCCGACCCGGAGCCGCTTCATGACGGTCGTCCTCAACCAGTCCTTCACCGGCATCAGCATCGGTGCCGTCCTGCTTCTCATCGCGCTCGGTCTGACCCTGACCTTCGGGCAGATGGGCGTGATCAACATGGCGCACGGCGAGTTCATCATGGCCGGCGCCTACACCACGTACGTCCTGCAGAAGTCCATCAGCAGCGCCGGACTCTCGCTGCTTGTCGCGCTGCCCGTGGCCTTCCTGGTCGCCGGGGCGATGGGCGCCCTGCTGGAATGGCTGCTGATCCGGCGTCTGTACACCCGGCCGCTGGACACCCTGCTGGTCACCTGGGGCGTCTCCCTGATGCTCCAGCAGCTCGCCCGGGACGTCTTCGGCGCCCCCAACGTGCAGACCCACGCACCCGACCTGCTCACCGGCAACATCTCCCTGGGCGGCGGCGTCACCTTCGCCAACAGCCGGCTGTTCATCCTCGGCCTCGCCCTGCTCTGCGTCCTCGCCCTCACACTGATCCTGCGGCTCACCCCGCTCGGGCGCCGTATCCGGGCCGTCGTGCAGAACCGCGACCTCGCCGAGGTGTCCGGCATCGCCACCGGCCGGGTCGACCGCATGACCTTCTTCATCGGCTCGGGCCTTGCGGGCGTGGCCGGCGTCGCCCTCACCCTGGTCGGTCCGATCGGCCCGACGATGGGCACCAACTACATCGTCGACGCCTTCCTGGTCGTCGTCGTGGGCGGCATCGGGCAGCTCAAGGGCAGCGTGATCACCGCCTTCGCGCTCGGCGTCCTCCAGTCGGTCCTCGAGTACTCGACGACGGTCAGCGTCGCGAAGGTCATCGTGCTCGTGGCGATCGTCGCCTTCCTCCAGTGGCGACCCCAGGGCCTGTACACACTGCGCACCCGGAGCCTGGCATGACGACGACCGCACCCACACCCCCCGCCGCGACACAGCCCTCGACCCCGCTGTCGGCACGCCTCCGGGTCCCCGGCGCCTTCCTCCTCGGCGCCGTGCTCCTGCTCGCCGTCGCCCCCGTCGCCCTCTCCGACTTCCGCCTCTCCCTCCTCGCGAAGTACCTGTGCTACGCGATCGTCGCCGTCGGAGTCAGCCTCGCCTGGGGCCGGGGCGGACTCATGGTGCTCGGCCAGGGCGTCTTCTTCGGCCTCGGCGGCTACGCCATGGCCATGCACCTCAAGCTCGCCGACGCCGCCGCGACCGGCGAGACACTGCCCGACTTCATGCAGCTGTACGGCACCGGCGACGCGCTGCCGTGGTGGTGGAAGCCCTTCGCCAACCCCGGGTTCGCGCTCGCCATGACCGTGCTGCTGCCGATGGCGGTCGCCGCGGTGCTCGGCTTCTTCGTCTTCCAACGCCGCGTCAAGGGCGCCTACTTCGCGATCCTCAGCCAGGCCCTGGCCGCCGCTCTGGCCATCTGGCTCGTCGGCCAGCAGGCCACCACCGGCGGCACGAACGGCCTCACCGACATCCAGGGCTTCTTCGGCTACTCGCTCGACGACCCGGTCAACCAGCGCACGGTGTACTTCATCATCGCCGTCGTCCTGCTGCTGCTGATGGCCGCCGCCCGCCAGCTGTTCGTCAGCCGCTACGGCGAACTCCTCATCGCCGTACGGGACTCCGAGGAGCGGGTGCGCTTCCTCGGCTACAACCCGGCAGGCGTCAAGCTCGTCGCCTACGTCGTCGCGGCCGGCATGGCGGGCCTCGCGGGCGCCCTCTTCGTGCCGGCCGTCGGCATCATCTCCCCGGCCCTGATCGGGATCGTGCCGTCCATCGGCTTCGTCATCGGCGCGGCGGTCGGCGGCCGGGCCTCGCTGGTGGGCGCGGTGCTCGGCGCGATCGCCGTGGCCTGGGCGCAGAGCACGCTCTCCGACGCCTTCCCCGCCGCGTGGACGTACCTCCAGGGCCTGCTGTTCGTCGTCGCGGTCGGCTTCCTGCCCGGCGGCCTGGCCTCCCTCGGCGTCGTCCTGCGCAGGCGCCGTGCCCCTGCCGGTACCGCCGGTACCCGTACGACTGGAGAGACAGCATGAGCGGCGAGGGACTGACCGTCCGCGACCTCAGGGTGACGTTCGACGGGTTCACCGCCGTCGACGGCGTCGACCTCGACATCCGCCCCGGCGACCTGCGCTTCCTCATCGGCCCCAACGGCGCCGGCAAGACCACCCTGGTCGACGCCGTCACCGGCCTGGTGAAGGCCACCGGATCGGTCCGCTTCGGCGGCGAGGAACTCCTCGGCAGACCGGTCCACCGGATCGCCCGCAAGGGCATCGGCCGTACGTTCCAGACGGCCACCGTCTTCGAGGAACTGACCGTGCTGCAGAACCTCGACATCGCCGCGGGCGCCGGGCGCGGCCCCCTGACCCTGCTGCGACGCCGCAAGGGCATACCGGAGCCGGTGACGAAGGCACTGGAGACCACCGGCCTCACCGAGCTGCGCGACCGGCCCGCCGGGGTGCTGGCCCACGGACAGAAGCAGTGGCTGGAGATCGGCATGCTGCTCGTCCAGGACGTGCAGCTCCTCCTCCTCGACGAGCCGGTCGCCGGCATGAGCCACGACGAACGCGAGGCCACCGGCGAGCTGTTGCGGCGGATCGGCGAAGACCACACGGTCGTCGTCATCGAGCACGACATGGACTTCATGCGCTCCTTCGCGCGCAGCGTCAGCGTCCTGCACGCGGGCAAGGTCCTCAGCGAGGGAACGGTCGCCGAGGTCCAGGCCGACGCCAAGGTCCAGGAGGTCTACCTGGGACGCGCGTCCGACCCGGAACCGGTGAGCGAACCCGCTGCCGTACCCGTCGCCGAGGAGGCGTGACGACCATGCTGGAGATCAGTTCCGTCCGGGCGGGCTACGACCGCACCACCGTGCTGCACGGTGTGACCGTCTCCGTCCCGAAGGACGGCGTGGCGACCGTCCTCGGCCACAACGGAGCCGGCAAGAGCACTCTGCTGCGCGCCGCCATGGGCCTGATCAGGCCGAAGGGCGGGACCGTCCTGCTGGACGGCGAGGACATCACCCGCCTCGCCCCCAACGAGCGGGTCGCCCGCGGCATGGCCTATGTCCCGCAGGGCCAGCAGTCCTTCCCGCACCTCACCACGGCCGAGAACCTCCAACTCGTCGCCGACGGACGCCCCGAGGGCAAGGCGGCCGTCGCCGAGGCGCTGGAGCTGTTCCCGGTGCTGCGTGAGCTGTCCGGCCGTCGCGCCGGCCTGCTGTCCGGCGGTCAGCGCCAGCAACTCGCCCTGGCCCGGGCCCTGATCACCCGCCCGAGGCTCCTGCTTCTCGACGAACCGACCGAGGGCATCCAGCCGTCCGTGGTCGCCGAGATCGAGGAGACGATCCTCGCGCTGACGCGGCGCGGCGGCCTGTCCGTCCTCCTCGTCGAACAGCATGTGGGTTTCGCGATGCGGGCGGCTCAGCGCTACTACGTCCTGGAGGCGGGCCGGGTCACGTCCTCCGGAGAGGGCGGAACGGAAGCCGAACACACCGTGCGGGCGGCGCTCAGCGTATGACGCCGGACCCGGTCGGCAGCCCGCCGACCGGGTCCTGGAGGCACCTGCCTGAACTCGCCTCTCAGAGGCGGGAGTTCGCCTGACGGTACGCCTGCGGACCGAGCCCGTACTGGGCCTTGAAGGCTCGGCTGAACACGGAGGCGTTGTCGAAGCGCCAGTGGCGGGCGACGGCCGCGACGCAGAGCGAGGCCTGCAGGGGGTCGGTGAGGTCGGCGCAGGCGCGTTCCAGACGGCGCTGACGCACGTACCGGGACACCGTCGAGTGCTGCTCGGCGAAGACATGGCGGACGTACCGGGTGGACAGATGGTGCGCCGCGGCGAGTCGTTCCGCGTCCAGCACCTCGTCCCGCAGATGGTGTTCGATCCATTGCGCGAGCTGGTTGAACAGGGAGAGCTTCCGGCTCGGCGGCTCTCCCGAGGTGTGGTCCATGATCACCGCGTGGATCAGCGACAGGACGGCGTTGCCGTGCTCGACCCGGGCGCGAGCCGTCAGCTCGGTGTGGCCGCCGGCCAGGCAGGTCAGCGCGGCGGAGAGGATCGAGCCGCTGGTGGTGCGGTTGAGCTCGGCGGACGCGAGGATCTCGGGCAGTCCCACCGACTGCCGTCCGATCGAGTACAGCGGCACCGCGATGGCCAGGTAGGAGTGGGCGACCGGCGCGGAGATGGTGAACGGCTGCGCCCCGGAGTACATCGTGAACTGACCCGGCCCGAGGGCCACCGACCTGCCCGCCTGGTTGACCGTGGTCTCGCCCGCCAGCACCAGGCCCACGGCGATGCCCGCCCTGGGCTGGGCCCGGACCGACTCGACCTCGACGGGATCGCCCGAGGAGAAGGCGGTGCAGGTCAACGTGCCCAGGGAGAAGGTCTCCGGTTCGGCGACCTCCCCGGGCGACCGGAGGATCACGGTCGGCCCGGGGTCCGTCGGCCCGGAGCAGTCGTCGGGCGCATCCGCGAAGATGATGCGCTCCCGTAGCCCGTGGTTCATCGCTCATCGGCCTCCTGAGCCGGGAGAGTAGCTCGTTTCATCCCGAACGAACAGCTCCCGCCGCGAGCCGGGTGAAGGCCACCGCCGCCAGCAGCGCGCCACCGTTGAACACCGGCCCCACCCACGCGGGTGCGCCGAGCAGGGTGAGGCCGCTGACGCTGACGGCGACGAACAGGATGCCGATCACGGTGCCGGCCACCGACGGGCGTCCCAGGTCGAGGGTGATGGTGCTGAGCAGTACGGCGGTGAGCGCCGGGAAGAGCATGGTCATGCCGTTGTCGGAGGTGGCCGCGCCCTGCCGGGCCAGCAGCAGCACCCCGGCGATCCCCGCCACCGTGCCCGACAGCACGAACGACAGCAGCCGCACCCGGACGACCCGCACGCCGACCAGCTCCGCCGCCCGGGCGTTCGACCCGGTCGCGAAGAGCTGTCGTCCGAACGGGGTGTGGCTCGTGACGAACCATGCGGCCGCGGCCAGCAGCGCGGCCAGTACGGCGATCCGCGGCACGCCGGCGATGTCGAGGGAACCCTGGTCGGTCAGGCCGGCGGGGATGCCGTCGGTGATCTGCAGTCCTCCCGTGTAGGCGAAGATCACCCCGCCGAGCAGGGTGGCGGCGCCCAGCGTGGCGATGAAGCCGTTCATGTCCCAGACCGCCACCAGGACGCCCAGCAGCAGGCCCACGAGTGCTCCCGACACGATCGCCAGCGTCACGGCGACCGGCAGGGGAAGCCCGTGGCGGGACAGCGCCGTCGCCGCGACCACCGAGGACATCGCCGTCACGGCCCCGACCGAGAAGTCGAAGTAGCCGGCCGCCATGGGGAACAGCAGGGCGAGGGCGACCGTCAGGCCCACCGCCTGGTTGGCGAGCATCGCCTGGACGTTCTCCGGGCTGCGGAAAGCGGTGCCCGAGGCGGGCAGCACCGAGAAGGCGACGATCATGGCGATCAGCAC
This sequence comes from Streptomyces sp. NPDC002623, assembly GCF_053592635.1. Classification (NCBI taxonomy): domain Bacteria; kingdom Bacillati; phylum Actinomycetota; class Actinomycetes; order Kitasatosporales; family Streptomycetaceae; genus Streptomyces; species Streptomyces sp. NPDC002623. Next base: position 43,027 of record NZ_JBSFWB010000049.1, read on the forward strand.
CAGCGTCAGGGCGTACCGGGGTCCCAGGAGCCGATGCCGCAGGGGCGTCGGCCGCTCGGCGGGCGCCGTGACGATCTGCTGCCGGTCCGGGGATTCAAGGCGCGTCGACATGTTCGTCCGTCCGATCCTGTTGCGCCGACTGGGAGATGCGGGACTCGGTGAGTTCCGCGCCGATGAGTTCCGCGACGGTCCGTCCCTCGCGCAGGACGATCACTCGATCGCAGAGTTCCGCCAGTTCCTCGAAGTCGGAACTGGCCACGAGGGCCGCGTTGCCGTCCGCCACATGGGTGCGCACGAACCGGTGGATGTCCGCTCGGGCGGCTGCGTCCACGCCCTGGGTCGGCTCGTCGAGCAGCAGCAGCCGCGGGGAGCCGCGGAACCAGCGGGCCAGCACCGCCTTCTGCTGGTTGCCGCCCGAGAGCGCGGCGAACGGGATGTCGGGCGAGGCCGCCTTCACCCCGTAGCGGGCGACGAGAGCGGCGGCTTCGGCGCGCTCGCGGCGCTTGTCGATCCGCCAGCCGTGCCAGTGCTCGCCCAGGCCGGCCGCGCAGATGTTCTCCCACAGCGGGCGGTCCATGAAGCCCGCGTCCGCGGCCCGGTCCTCGGGGATCATCGCGATGCCCAGCCGCATCGCGGCGGGCGGATCGCTCACGGTGACCGGCCGGCCCGCCAGCTCGACGGACCCGCCGCGGACGCGCAGGTCCCCGAACAGGGCACGCAGAAGAGACGTGCGTCCGGAGCCGACGAGGCCCGCGACCCCCACCACCTCTCCGGCGGCCACCCGCAGATCCGCCGCCCGCACGGCACCGGCCGACAGGGCGCGTACGCGCAACAGCGGCGGCCCGGCGCTCTCCGGGCGCCGCACTCCGACTCCGGCCTCCGGCTCGGGGAGCGTGGCGCCGGTGATCGCCTCGATCAGGCCCGCCCGGTCGGTGCGGGACCTGGGGACGTCGGCCGTCACCACGCCGTCGCGCAGCACGCTCACATGGTCGGCGATCTCCAGGACCTCGGCGAGCCGGTGACTGACGTAGATGATCGTCTGCCCGCGCTCGCGGCACTCGCGCAGCGACTGCAGGAGCAGATCGACCTCGTGCTTGGGCAGCCGGGCCGTGGGTTCGTCGAGGACGAGGGTGATCGCGGGGTCGTCGTCGCGCAGGGCGCGCGCGATGGCCACCAGCGTGCGGTCGCTGGGACGCAGGGACCCCACCGGCGTGCGCGCGTCGACGGCCACCCGGGCCCGGTCCAGCTGCTCCTGCGTCCTGCGATACAGCGTCCGCCAGTCGACGGCGGTCCCGAACCGGCGCGGAAAGCCGCCTTCGAGGGCGAAGTTCTCGCCGACGGTGAGATCCGGGACGAGGCCCAGATCCTGGTGGACGAAGCGCAGACCGGCCGCGCGGGCCCGCGCGGGGGAGTAGTGGGCGGTCGGGTGCTCCTTGCCGTGGATCCGGATGACACCGCCGGGGGCCGCGCGGTGCGCTCCGGCCAGGATCTTCAACGTGGTGGACTTTCCCGACCCGTTGCCGCCGAGCAGCGCGTGCAGGGATCCGGAACGGACGTCGAGCGAGATCCCGCGCAGCACGGGCACGCTGCCGAAGGACTTGTGGATACCGGTGAGCCGGACGGCGGGCTGGACGGCGGGCTGGACGGCGGACCGGACGGCGGATTCCGGTGGGGCGTTCATCGCAGGCCGTCCGGGACCGCGGTGGTCCACGCGTACAGCGGCTCCACGGAGGCGGCGAGCCGGATCAGGGCGGCCTCGTCGAACGGGCCGCCCACCAGTTGCGCCCCCACCGGGAGGCCCGCGGCGGTGCGGTGCACGGGCAGGCTGATCGCCGGCAGGCCGGTCAGGTTGGCGAAGAACGTGAAGGAGATCATCTGGGTCTCGGTCAGCCGGAACCCGGTCGGATCGGCGTTCTTCTCCTGGACGACGGTGCCCACGGGCGGGGGAGTGCAGGCCATCGTCGGGGTCAGCAGGACGTCGAAGTCACGGCCCCACTGCGCCACGACCTCCCGGGACTCCCGGTGCAGGAGCGCCATTCCCCGGGCGTACTCGGCGATGTTGCGGGTCAGGGCGAGGGCGCGCAGCTCCTGCAGATAGGGCTCGGCGAGCTCGGGCCGCTCGTAGGACACCAGGTGCAGCGCGGACGGGATGACGAGCTCGATGTACGCCTGGGCCGCCTCCTGGGAGAAGAAGCGCGGTGTGACGGGGGTGACCTCGTGGCCGAGGCCTTCGAGGGTGCGGGCGAGCGAGGTGGCCGCCGCGACGCACTCCTCGTCCACCGGCACTCCGGTCGGCGCGGACAGCAGCAGCCCGATCCGGAGCCGCCCGGCGTCCCGTCCCACCTCGTCGGCGAACGGCCGGTGCGGGACGGGGGCGTGGTACCAGCCCAGGAGGTCCGGGGCCGACATGACGTCGAGGACGGCGGCCGCGTCCTCGACATGGCGCGTGATGGCGCCGTCCGTCGCCGAGTGCTCCCAGGCCGGCACCCGCATGGGCACCCGCCCCCGGCTCGGCTTGAGACCGACCAGCCCACAGGCCGAGGACGGCATACGGATCGAGCCGCCGCCGTCGGACGCCTGGGCCAGCGGGGCGAGACCGGCGGCCACCGCGGCGGCGGCGCCCCCGCTCGATCCGCCCGGGCTGAAGCGTGGATCCCACGGGTTGTGGGTGACGCCGTAGCGGCGGTTCTCCGTGACGGACATGGGGCCCATCTCCGGGGTGTTCGTGCGTCCCATCAGCAGGAACCCCGCGTCCAACAGCCGCTCGACGCTGAGGTCCGTCTCCTCGCTCGGCGCGTCCGAGGTGCCGGCCGAGCCGTAGGTGTTCGGCTGCCCGGCCACCGAGTTGAGATCCTTGACCGGGATCGGCACCCCGTGGAAGGGCGGCAGCTCGGCGTCGGACATGACCGCGCGTTCCGCCTCCTTCGCGGCGCGCAGGACGTCCTCGTCGTTGCGCCACACGAAGGCGTTGAGCTGCGGGTCGTGGCGGTCGACGCGGCGCAGGTACTCTTCTGCGAGCTCCACCGGGCTGAGCTCCCTGGACCTGACGGCGCGGGCCAGACTCACGGCTGAATCGAAGGGATTCATTTTCGGTTCACCTTCCCTGGGTGTCTGGCTGTCGAGTGTGACCGGGGCCTTTTCGACGGTGTTGACCGTCAGGGCGTTGCTGTTGACCGGGGCGGCACAGCCCTCGGCGAGTCCTCGGCACCGGCTGCGGCACGGGCTTCGGCGCAGACCTGGACCGGCCGCGCGGCTCGCATCCGTGCAGGACTGCCGTGGCGGTCAACCGCTGTGCCGTGGGCGTCAATCGGGGGGAGGCACCGGGTCGCACACTCCTGTCCACCGTGCCGAGGACGCACTCACCCAGGACAGGAACGAGCGATCATGAACCGCAACTCATCCCCGCTTCGCCGAGCCGTACTCGCCGCCGCCGTCGCCTGTGCGCTGGGGACGACGGCCTGCTCGTCGACCGGCGCCGAAGCCACCGGATCGACGGCAGGAGGCTCCTCCGCAGGAGGCAAGGCGCCCGCCGCCGCCACGGCCGCCGTGCAGGCCGCCGTCAAGGGAATCGACGGGCCGGTCCCCACCACCGGACCGAGCGCGGTCCGGGGCAGGAACGTCTGGATCGTGTCCGCGTTCGAGCAGGTGCCCAACATCGCGGTCATGACGAAGAGCCTGAAGGAAGCCGGGCAGGCCCTCGGCTGGAAGGTGTCGGTCTGCGACGGACGCAACAACGCGGGCGGAGCCTGGGCCGCGTGTGTGCGTCAGGCCGTCGCCGCGAAGGCGTCGGGCATCATCCTCGACGCGGTCGACTGCGCCCCGGTGAAGGCGGCGCTGGCCGAGGCCAGGAGCGCCGGAACGAAGATCGTCGGGATGTCGGCCTTCGACTGCAGCGATCCTCAGCAGGGCGGGGGCGCGTCGATGTTCGACGGCAACGCGACGTTCGCCTCCACCGTGCCGTCCACCGCGGAGTTCCTGCGGCAGCAGGGCAGGCTGCGGGCGGACTGGATCATCGCGCAGTCCAAGGGCAGGGCCAAGGTGGTGCATGTGCGCTTCCGCGGGGTGGCCCTGGGCGAGTACCTCGCCGAGGGCTTCACCGAGGAGATCGCGACCTGTAAGGGGTGCAGCGTGGTCGGCACCGTGGACATCACCCCCGAGGACGTCCCGCAGATCCGGCAGAAGTTCGAGTCCGCGCTGCTGAAGGCCCCGCAGGCCGACGCGGTGGCGGTCGACGAGGACTTCATCGTGACCGGGGGGATCCAGCAGGCGCTGGCGACGGCGAACCGGCCCGGGCTGATCGCCGCCGGCGGGGAGTGCTCGCAGGACACCCTGTCCGCGCTGCGCACGGGCAGAGGCGTGCAGATGTGCATCGGGTCCTCGCTCGGCCGGCTGGCGTACTCCGCGGCCGACGCGCTGAACCGGGTCTTCGCCGGCGCACAGCCGGCCTCCTCGGGCCTGGGGTGGTCGCTCGTCACGAAGGACCACAACCTGCCGGCCGAGGGAGCGTTGTTCGAGAGCGCCACGGACTACCGGGCCGGGTACCGGGCGGTGTGGGGCGCCTCCGCGTCCTGAGCTCGAGGGTGCAGTTGGCGCCGGAGCAGACGCTCATCTCATCCGCTCAGGTGAGAGGGCCCAGTCGGCATGACGCCGGCTGGGCCCTCGTAGATCCGGGATGCCGCGACTGCGGAGGCGATCGGTCAGCCGTGACCGCTGTCCGTCACGAGAGAGTCACCTCAAGATCGGGGGCCTGTCCCTGGTTGTGCTCACGGAGCGCCAGGCTCCGTCGACTATCCGAAGCTGCCGTCCCCGAGGGCCACAGCCGTGTAGACCCCGGCTGGGCCGAACCCGATGAGGTCCGCACGTCCGTCGCCGGTGATGTCGGCCACGAGGCGGGGATGCTGAGCGTTCCGCCAGCCCTGGTCGAATCCGAGGTCCGTGACGACGCGCTGCGAAGTCCCGAAGGTGCCGTTGCCGAGCGCGTTGGCCGTCCAGACCCCGTCGGTGCCGAACCCGACGATGTCGCCGCGCCGGTCTCCGGTGATGTCGGCCACGAATTTTGGCCGGTCACCACGCCAGCCTGCTCCCGCCCCGAAGTCGTTGCTGGCGACTCTGAAGTCGGCGAATGTGCCGTCTCCATTGGATACCGCGACGTACGACTGAGGCTCGGTCTGGCCGAATGCGACGATGTCGGCGCGGCCGTCGCCGGTGACGTCGGTCACCGCGTCCATGAGCTGGAATGCCGATGTCGCGTTCGTTTGCGCGCGCCGCGACGCGGCGTAAGTTCCGTCAACCCTCGGACTGGCCGACACGATGTGCGCTGACGTGTCGAACTTGACCGCCAGGATCTCCGCGCGTCCGTCGCCGGTGACATCGACGACCCGGAAGTTGCTGAACGTGCTGATGACGGTGGTGAACTCGGTGGTGGCGAGTATGGGCGCGGCGAACCCGCCGTTTCCCTGCGCCAAGGCGATGTCCACCCGGCGATCGCTGATGCCGATGAGATCGGTACGGCCGTCCCCGTTGACGTCTCCGGTGAAGAACTCGCTGGGCAGCCTCGTGTTCGCCCCGAAGGCGTCCAGCGCGAACTGGGCCGGGCCGAATGTGCCGTCCCCACGGGAGATGGCCGTGTAGACCCCGTCGTCGCCGATGGCGATGATGTCCGCGCGCCCGTCACCGGTGACGTCGGTGACGAAGCGGGGATGCCGACCGACCCGCCAGCCGTTGCCGTATCCGAGACCGGCGGTACCGCCCGCGAGCGCGAATGTGCCGTCCCCGCGAGCCACGGCGGTCTGGACCTCGGTGTCACCGAAACCGACGATGTCCGCGCGCCCGTCACCGGTGATGTCGGCCATGAATCGCGGATGGCGATCGACCCGCCAACTGTTGGCGAGCCCGAACCCGGCAAGCACGAATCGCGCATTCGGCAGTACGGACGCAGTTGCGCCCGCAGCGCGTTGGGCGTCGCCCTTGGCAACAGCCGAATCGGCGTGTGCGGGTGACAACACCCCCAACACCGCACTGCCCACCGCGACCGCCGCCCCCAACACCCTCACAAGACGATGTCTCATTTTTTCCCCCTACTGATCGCCACCATGGCGCGTGATGACGACTATTTCGCGCCGGCGCTCACCCGGTCACTGCGGTCCGCCATCCACTTGGGGTATGGCCTGCCACACCCCGGACGTGATCCGCGTCATGGGGGCGGGCGGAGAGAATCAAGGGTGGATGGTGATGGCCCATCAGGCGTTGAGGTAGGCGAGAACGGCGAGCACCCGGCGGTGCTGGGCGTCGTCGGGCGGGAGACCGAGCTTCGCGAAGACATTGCCGATGTGCTTCTCCACCGCGCTGCCGGAGAGCACCAGCCGCCGGGCAATGGCCGAGTTGGAATGGCCCTCGGCCATCAGGGCCAGCAACTGCCGTTCACGCGCGGTCAGTACGCCCAGCGGGTCGTCCCGGCGCTGTACGGCCAGTAACCGGGCGACGACCTGAGGGTCGAGCACCGTCGCACCACGGGCGACCCGGTACAGGGCGTCCAGGAACTCCTCGACCTTGGCGACCCGGTCCTTCAGCAGATAGCCGACGGCACCGAAACCATCCGCGAGCAGATCAGATGCGTAGGACACCTCCACATACTGGCTGAGCACCAGCATCGGAGAGCCGGGCAACTGTCCGCGGGCGGTGATCGCCGCCCGCAGGCCCTCGTCCGTATGCGTCGGCGGCATCCGCACATCGACGACCGACACGTCCGGGCGGTGCGCGAGCACCGCCTCGACCAGGGCTGGGCCGTCACCCACCGCCGCCACGACCTCGTGGCCGTCCTCGGCGAGCAGGCGGACCAGGCCCTCGCGCAGCAGCACCGCGTCATCGGCGACGACGATCCGCAGTGGATCCCGGGCCGCAGGAGCCGAGTGCGCGCCAGGCGGTGTGTCAGGCCTTGTCCCGCCCGAGGTCAGCGACATGGCAGCTCCGCGGTGACCGTCGTCGGACCGTACTCGGGACTGCTGATCCGCAGGCGGCCGCCGACCGCCTGCACCCGGTCGGCCAACCCCTGCAGTCCGTGTCCTTTCGCGGAGGTCGCTCCGCCCACCCCGTCGTCCGTCACCCACACCCGCAGAACTCCCTCGGCACGGCGCATTCCGACCATGCACCGGCGGGCGTGGCTGTGCTTGGCCACGTTCGTCAGCGCCTCGGCGACCACGAAATACGCGGCCGTCTCGACGGCGTCGTCCAGCCGACGGCCGATGGGACCGACGTCGAGTTCGGCGGCGACGACGCAGCGCGCGGCCAAGGCGGTGAGCGCCTCCCGCAGCCCTCGGTCGGCGAGGATCGGCGGGGCGATGCCTCGTGACAGAGCGCGCAGCTCGTCCAGCGCCTGCTGAGTCTGGACGACCGCATCGGCGAGTGCGACCCGGACGAGTTCCGGATCACGGTCGAAGTGATGCTGGGCGCGGCCCAGTTCCATCGCCAGCCGGACCAGCTGCTGTTGGGGCCCGTCGTGGATGTCACGTTCGAGCCGGCGCAGGGCGGTGGCCTCGGCCGTCACCGCTGCGACGGCCTGCGCGCGGGCGGTGTCGCGCTCCTGCTCCGGACCGCTGATCCTGCGACGCAACGCGGACATGTCGGAAAGCAGCGCCTGCCCAAGACCAGCCTGGGCGGCGACGCACACCCGGGTCATCAGCGGCAGGGTGGACAGCAGCAGCACAGCGAGCGTGATCGCGAAGGCGAGCCGCTCGGCCGGCGACGTCAGCCCCAGGCTCAGGGAGAAGTGGGACCGGTTGCTGCCCGCGTACAGGGTCAGGGTCATCGGTCGTCGCTGCGACCCAGGCGCGAACTGGCTGCGCAGGGGGTATGTGGCCGTCGCGACTCCCACGAACCACCACAACACCGTCACCACCGAGGTGACCAGGACGACGGGGAGCACCAGCACCGCGTGCGCCAGGTCGAGCCACAGCCCCGGATCAGCCGTATCCGCCGTCTCCTTCGACCTCGGCCGCCGGCCCGCGCCCTGTGCCCCGCCCGTCCGGAAGCGCACCTTGCCGATCCGCCACCACTCCAGATCGCCGGGCCACCGCGCCAGCGCCAGCGCCCGGGTGGTGACGGGCGCCCCGCTCGGCAACAACGAACCGACCGTTGCGACGCACAGGCCGCCGACCACCAGCAGCAGACCGACAACGGCGCTCAACGGCGCGGTAAGGAGAAACAGCGATTCCACGAGCGTGCGACGCCCGACGCGAACGATGAACCCGGCGCTCCGCCGCCACCGACCCGTGACCGCGGAAGGCAGCGACTCAACCATTCCACCAGCATAATGTCGTTCCACCCAAGCGTTCCCGACACCCGTCGGCATCAGTGCCGTGTACGGGGGTCCCGCAGGACGCGATCGGACAACTCTCCCGCTTTTGGGCGGACTTCTACGACTCGCGGTCACGCCGTCATGGACTCCACACGGCGCATCACCTCGCGGCAGAACGCGCCCACCGCGCGCGGGTCGTCCGTGAACTGCGAGGGCTTGATGCAGAAGGTCGTGAAGCCCTGTGCCAGTTGCCGGGGGATCGGCTCCAGAGCCTGCGCGAGGTCGGCGCAGGAGGTGTCGTCGGGGAAGACAGCGCGGGTGCCGCCGATCATCTCCAGCTCGGCGATGTCCCGCCCCGCGGCGGCCATCGCCTCCTTGAGCCGCTGCATCTCCGCGGGCTGCACCTGCCCGAGCGGGTTGAAGGCGTGGCCGTACCGGACGATCCGGCGGACCATCGCCTCGTGCATGCCCGCCCCGCCGAAGCACAGCCGGGGCCCGCTCGGGCGATGGGCCTTGGGCTCGAAGTAGACGTCCTGGAAGCTGTAGTGCTCGCTGTGATGGGACACCGGGGACGGCCCCCACAGCTTCGCCCAGATCTCCAGGTGCTCGTCGAGGAGCTTGCCGCGCCGGGTGAACGGGACGCCGAGGGCGTCGTATTCGTCGCGGCTCCAGCTGACGTTGGGCAGCACCATCAGCCGGCCCTCGCAGAGGAGATCGAGGGTGCCGAGCTCGCGCGCCAGGAGCAGTGGGTGGCGCAGCGGTGCGATCACGGCTGACGCGGCGAGGCCCACCCGCTCGGTGACGGAGGCGATGGCGGCGAGCAGGATCAGTGAGTTGGGCCAGGGCATGGCGGGGTCCTGGTTGCCGGGCAGCGCGTAGTCGCGGGGGTTGCCCATGATGCCGTCGGCCCCGGCGTCCGGGCCGAGCACGATGTGCTCGCTGATCATCACCGAGTCGAATCCGGCGTCCTCGGCCTCGCGCGCCCAGCGGACCACGGTCGGCAGATCCGCGCGGCCGCCGGTCATGGTCCAGTTCTCGCTGAGGACGAGCTGCATACGGGGAGTGGGCATCGTGGATCCTCACAAGTAGGGGGAGCGGGTTCGGGTCCGGGTTCGGTTCAGGCGAGCGTCCGGGTCAGGCGAGGGTCACCTCGACCGGCAGTTTCTTGATGCCGTTGACGAAGTTCGAACGCACGCGGGGGACGGCGCCGGCCAGCCGGATGTCGGCGATGCGCGGGATGAGCTCCTCGAACATGATGCGGATCTCGGTGCGGGCGAGCAGGTTGCCCAGGCACAGGTGGGGGCTGCCCTTGCCGAAGGTGACGTGGTCGTTGTCGGCGCGGGCGACGTCGAAGTCGTAGGGGTTGCCGAAGACTTCCTCGTCGCGGTTGCCGGACGCGTACCACATGACGACCTTGTCGCCCTCCCGGACCTGCTTGCCGCCGAGTTCGACGTCTCGGGTGGCGGTGCGGCGGAAGTGGTAGACGGGGGAGGCCCAGCGCAGGAACTCCTCGACGGCGGTGGGGATCAGGTCGGGGTTCTCCTGGAGCCGGGCGAGCTGCTCGGGGTGCTGGAGGAGGGCCAGCATGGAGTGGGTGATGGTGTGCCGGGTGGTCTCGTTGCCGGCCACCACCAGCAGCAGGAAGTAGTTGTCGAAGTCCTGCGAGGAGAGGGGCACGCCGTCGCGCGGGGTCTCGTTGACCAGCTTGGAGACCAGGTCGGTGCCGTTCCCGCCGCGCCGCTGCCGGGCCAACTCCCGTCCGTACTCGAAGACTTCGAGCGAGGCGGGGGAGCGGAAGGGCAGATCGCGGTACTTCTCGCTCTCCGCGCTGCCGAGCAGGACGTCCGCGTAGTCGGGGTCGGTGTTGCCGATGATGCGGTTGCCCCAGTCGATCAGCTGCTGGTTGTCCTCCGGGGGGACGTCGAGGAGGCGGGCCAGGACGTTGATGGGGAAGTCGGCGGAGACGTCGGCGACGAAGTCGAAGGCGCCCTTGGCGAGGGCCGCGTCCAGGGTCTTCGCGGTGAGCCCGCGCAGGAAGTCGGCGTAGCTGTTGATCACGCTCGCGCCGAACTGGCGCTGGAGCAGGCTGCGCAGCGCGCGGTGGCGGACTCCGTCGAGCTCCAGGATCGAGGCGCGTTTCTTGATCTGGTCCTCGTCGACCTCTTCGAGGTTGACGAACTTCATGGAGGTGAAGGTCTCCGCGTCACGGTCGACGCGGGCGATGTCCGCGTGCCGGGTGACGGCCCAGAAGCCGGAGTTGGGGGCCTCCTCGGGCTGCCAGTGCACCGGGTCCTGGTGGCGCAGGGTGTGGAACATGCGCCAGGGGGTGACGCCGTCGGTGAAGTTGTCCAGGTCGGCGAGGTCGACGTCGGCGAGCCGCATGGGCTCGCTCGCGGCGGGGGTGAGGATCTCGGTCATGTGCGGTTCTCCGGAGGTCACAGGTGGTAGGCGTACTCGGTGAACTCCCAGTCGGTGACGTGCCGTTGGAAGCGTTCGACCTCGTTGCGCTTGTAGCTGAGGTAGGAGGCGGCGAAGTCCTTGCCGAGCACCTCGGCCAGTGCGGTGTCCGCCTCCAGCGCGTCGAGGGCGGCGGCCAGGGTGGTGGGCAGCACGGCGGCCCGCGACGGGTCGTAGCCGTAGCCCTCCAGCGGGGCCGGGGGCTCCTCGCCCGCCCGGATGCCGAGCAGCGCGGCGGCGATCGTGCCCGCGATCAGCAGATACGGGTTGGCGCTCGCGTCGCCCAGCCGCATCTCGAGGCGGGCGCCGGCGCCACGCTCGGGCGGGATGCGGACCATCGCGCTGCGGTTGTCCAGGCCCCAGTCGATCAGCCAGGGGGCGAGGGTGTCCGGGCCGAAGCGTTTGTACGAGTTGATCGTCGGGTTGGCGAGGGCGGCGAGCGCGGGCGCGTGGGCGAGGACGCCGGCGATCGCGTGGCGCGCGGTGGCGGACAGCCCGTAGGGGGCCGAAGGGTCGTCGAGGGTGTTGCGAGCGCCTTCCTCGGCGGAGGCTTCGAAGGACAGGTGAAGGTGGAAGCCCGAGCCGCCGGCGTCGTTGAACGGCTTGGCCATGAAGGTGGCGAGTCGGCCCTCCTTGCGGGCCAGCTCCTTGACGGCCGCCTTGAAACGGAACGCGCGGTCCGCGGCCGACAGGGCCTCGGAGTGGGTCAGATTGATCTCGAACTGGCCGCCGTCGAACTCGTGGTTGCCGGTGGTGGCGCCGATGCGGAGATCGCGCAGGGCGCGCAGGGTGCGCAGGAGGTGGTTGTCGGGGTCGGCCCGCAGACCGGAGGTGTAGACGGCGCCCGTGGCGCCGGAGTAGCGCTTCCAGCCGGTCGCGGTCTCCGGACTCTCGTCGCAGAGGAAGTATTCGAGTTCCGGGCCGACGACCGGTCGCAGTCCCTGCTCGGCGCACTGGGCGAGCACCGAGCGCAGCAGGTCGCGGGGCGACTCGGGGGCGGGCGCCCCGGTCGCCGCGTCCACGGCCTCGCCGAGACAGACGGCGACCCCGGGTTCCCAGGGCAGCGCGACGAGGGTGTCGAGGTCCGGGCGGACGGTGATGTCGGGCAGGCCCGCGTCCAGGCCGCCGGGCACAGGGACGACGTCTCCCTGCGGTGAGGTGTGGTAGACGGCGCGACAGAAGGCGAGCCCGTGGTCGCAGGCCGCGGGCAGTTGGTCGAGCAGGACGTCGCGGGCGCGGTCGGTGCCGATGAGATCGGGATAGGTCACCCGGACCACGTCGATGCCCTCCGCGGCCAGCCGCTCCTGGTGCCGGCTGACGTCCGGCTTTTGAGATGCGCTCACCGATGTCTCCTCGGGGCGGATGGACGGGGGCGCCCCCCGATCCATGTTGTTTGGTGCCAAACGATAAGGAGGGGTTCGGGCGTCCACAAGGGGTGGTGTCAATAAAATTATCCAGGTGGACAGGTATTGACCAGGGGTGGGCCGCTTCCTATGTTGTTTGGAGTCAAATGAACTGGAGGCCGGCCATGAAGGTCGTCGTCGACATGAACAAGTGCCAGGACCACGGTCAGTGCGTCTTCGCCGCGCCCGACGTCTTCCACCTCGACGAGAGCGGGCGTCTGGGCTACGTCGGCGACCCCGACGACGCCCTGCGCGACGAAGTCGAGGAAGCCGCCGACGTCTGCCCCCTGCAGGCCATCCGGATCGAGGACTGAAGCCCCATGACCGAAACCGCCACCGGACGCGTCCTCGTCGCGGGCGCCTCGATGGCCGGCCTGCGCGCCGCCGAACAACTGCGTTCGGCGGGCTGGACCGGAGCGATCACGCTCGTCGGGGACGAGCCCCACATGCCCTACAACCGGCCGCCGCTCTCCAAGGAGGTCCTCGCCGGAAAGGCGCCCTTCGCCTCGCTGGCCTTCCGGCTCCGCCCGAGCGTGGCCGACGTGCAATGGCGACTGGGCACGAGGATCGCCGCTTCCAGTCTGTCGGCGCGCACCGTCGAACTCGACGACGGCGAGACCATCCCCTACGACGGCCTCGTCGTCGCCACCGGCATGCGGCCACGTCGGCTGCGCTGCCCGGGCCCCCTCGCCGGCCGTCACACGGTCCGCACCCTCGACGACGCCCAGGGCCTGCGGGAGGAGCTGGCCCGACCGGGCGCGCGCCTGGTCGTCGTGGGCGCGGGCTTCATCGGCTGCGAGGTCGCCGCCACCGCCGTCGGACTCGGCGTGGCCGAGGTGACCGTCGTCGACCCGCTCCCGCTGCCCATGGTGGGCCCGCTCGGCGAACTCGTCGCCCGCGCCCTGCTCGAGCGGCACGAGGAACGCGGAGTGCGCTTCGTGCTCGGCACGGGCGTCACCGGGTTCGAGGGCGACGACCGGGTCACGGGCGTGGCGCTCGACGACGGCACGGTCCTGCCCGCGGACGTCGTGCTGGAATCGGTCGGCTCCCTCGCGAACACCGAGTGGCTGGACGGCAACGACCTCGACCTGTCCGACGGCGTGCTCACCGACGCGGCCCTGCGCGTCGGCGGCCGGCCGGACGTCGTCGCGGTCGGCGATGTGGCCCGCTTCCCCAACGCCCGCTACGACGGCGTGCCGCGCCGCGTCGAGCACTGGTGCATCCCCACCGACACCGCCAAGCACGCGGCCAGGGCGCTGGTCGCCCACCTCGTCGGCGCCGAGGCCGACCCGGCCCCCTTCGCACCGCTGCCCGCCTTCTGGAGCGACCAGCACGACTTCCGGCTCCAGGCCTTCGGCGCGCCCGCGCTCGGCAAGGACGACGTCCGCGTCCTGGACGGCGACCCGGACGGGGACGCCCTGATCGGCTACCACCGCCACGACCGGCTGGTCGGCGTCGTCGCCCTCGGCGGTCCCGCCGCCGTGTCCGCCGCCGCCCGCTACCGCGCCGCACTGCTCGAGCAGCCCGCCCTCACCGCGTAAGGAAACCCCTGTCATGGCCAGCGTCCGTGGTTACTTCCATCCCAAGACGGCGACCGGCTCGTCGTCGCTGATCCCCTCGCCGCCCTGGCGGTACTCGGGTGACCTGCTCACCGTCGAGTACCGCACCGACCCGGCCCGGGTGCGTGAACTGCTGCCCGAGCCACTGGAGTTGGCCGACGAGGACCCCGGTGCCGTGGCCCTGATCTGGGCGGACTGGCAGTCCTGCTCGGCGTCCGGCGCGGAGCTGCTCGACCCGGTGCTCGCCCAGTACAAGGAGGCCTTCGCGGTCGTCCGCTGCACCTACCGGGGCCGGACGTACTCGCGGTGCGTGTACATCTGGGTCGACAAGGACTTCGCCATCGCCCGTGGCCTGCACCAGGGCTATCCGAAGAAGCTCGGCTCGATCCACCAGACGCGTCCGCATCCGTACGGGCCCGCTCCGCGCATCGAGGCGGGCGCCCGCTTCGGCGCGACGCTGGCCGCGGCGGACCGCCGGCTGGCGCAGACGGTGGTCACCCTGCGCGAGCCGGCCGAGTCCAACGGCTTCGTCAACGCTCATCCCATGGCCCACCACCGCTGGCTGCCGTCCATCGAGAACGGCAAGGGCCTGGCGCTGGACGAGCTGATCGAGACCGGGGCGGCGTCGTTCGAGGGCGGACAACCGTGGGTGGGCGACGCCGAGCTGGAGCTGTTCGAGGCGCCCACCGAGGAGCTGGCCCGGCTGGAGATCCGGGAGCCGATCGCCGCCTACTACCGCCAGGTCGGGGTGGTCTGGGACGGCGGACGGCTGCTGGAGTCCGGCACGTCCGAAGCGTCCGCCGAGTGACCCCCGTACGCATCACAGGACCTGGAGACCGGACATGACCGAACACACGCTCACGGTGGCCGGGGTCGCCGTCGACACCCGGCACTGGATCGGCGGCGAGCGCGTCGCCTCCGCCGAGACCTTCACCGACGTCTCGCCGATCGACGGAAGCGTCCTCGGCGAGATCGCCCGCGGCACGGCGGTGGAGGCGGCCGCGGCCGTCGCCGCCGCGAAGGCGGCCTTTCCCGCCTGGGCCGCCACCTCCCCCGCCGAGCGCGCCCGCATCCTGCACGCCGTCGCCGACGGCGTCGAGAAGCGGATCGAAGACCTCGCGATCGTCGAGACCCACGACAACGGCGCCCTGCTGCGCTCCCACCGCCGGGGTGTGATGCCCCGGGTGGCGCACAACTTCCGGTTCTTCGCGGACTGGCTGCTGAGCCTGGACCACGAGGACTTCGAGACCCGCGGTCACACCAACCGCGTCAGCTGGGATCCGGCAGGGCCCTCCGTGCTGATCACGCCGTGGAACGCGCCCCTGATGCTGGCCACCTGGAAGGTCGCCCCGGCCCTCGCCGCGGGCAACACGGTCGTCCTCAAGCCCGCCGAGTGGTCGCCGTTGACCGCCTCCCTGCTGGCCGACATCGCCGCCGCGGCCGGCCTGCCCGCCGGGGTGCTCAACGTGGTCCAGGGCTACGGTTCGGAGATCGGCGACACGCTCACCTCGCACCCGGACGTGCGCCGCATCAGCTTCACCGGCTCGGTGCCGACCGCCCGGCGCATCGCGCAGTCGGCAGCGGTCAACCTGACCCCGCTGAGCCTCGAACTCGGCGGCAAGTCACCGCTGTTGGTCTTCGCGGACGCCGACCTCGACCTCGCCGTCGACCTCGCGGTGGAGCAGTACGACAACGCCGGGCAGGTGTGTCTGGCCGCCACCCGCTTCCTGGTGGAGGAGACGATCGCCGACGAGTTCACCCGCCGGTTCGTCGAGAAGGCCGCCCGGCTGACGCAGGGCGACCCGCGCGACGAGGCCACCGACATCGGCCCGAACATCCACCCCCGCCAGCTGGAGAAGATCGACGGCTTCGTGCAGCGGGCGATCGCGGCCGGGGCGCGCGCGGTCATCGGCGGGCACCGCAAGGACGACCGGTACTACGCGCCCACCCTTCTCACCGACGTCGCCCAGGACTCCGAGATCGTCCAGGAGGAGGTGTTCGGCCCGGTCCTGACCCTGCAGACCTTCGCCACCGAGGAGGAAGCCGTCCGCCTGGCCGACGACACCCGCTTCGGACTGGCCGCCACGCTCGCCACCGGCGACCGCGAGCGCGCCGAACGCGTCACCGCACAGCTGGTGGCAGGCACGGTCTGGGTCAACTGCTTCTTCGTCCGCGATCTCCAGGCCCCCTTCGGCGGCTCCCGCCTCTCGGGCGTCGGCCGCGAGGGCGGCACCTGGAGCTTCGACTTCTACTGCGACCTGAAGAACACCGTCACCGCGCCCGAGGGGTGGACGAACCATGGGTGAGATCGTCGGAGCGGGCCTGCTCGCGCATGTGCCCACCATCGTGCTCCCGGAGGCCGACCGGCTGGAGCTGAACGAGGGCAAGGAGATCACCCTCGTCACCGGACTCCACCAGCTCCGCCGGGAGGTCTTCGAGCGGGACGACTACGACACCGTCGTGGTCCTGGACTCCCACTGGGCGACCACCGTCGAGTTCGTCGTCACCGCACAACAGCGGCGCGCGGGCCTCTTCACCTCCGAGGAACTGCCGCGGGGGATGTGCAGGATGCCGTACGACTTCCCCGGCGATCCCGAACTCGCCCACAACATCGCCTCGTTCGCCGACCGGCACGGCACCTGGATCACCCCGATCGAGGACGACTACCTGCCGGTCTACTACGCGACCACGAACCTCTGGAAGTTCCTCGGCGAGGGGCTGCCCGACCAGCGGTGGGTGACCATCGGGGTCTGCCAGACCGGCGACATGGAGGATCATCTGCGGCTCGGCCGGGCGCTGGCCGACGGCATCGCCGCCACTCCCGGCCGACGGGTCCTGCTCATCGCCTCCGGCGCGCTCTCGCACACGTTCTGGCCGTTGCGCGAGATCCGCGACCACGAGGCCAGCGACCCGGTGCACATCCGCACCCCGGAAGCCCGCGAGGCCGACCGCGAGCGCATCGCCTGGTTCAAGGAGGGCCGTCACGACAAGGTCCTCGACACCATGGACGAGTTCTGGAAGTTCAAGCCCGAGGCGAAGTTCTTCCACTATCTGATGATGGCCGGCGCCCTCGGTGAGCAGGCCTGCACCGCCAGGGCCCGCCAGTACGGCGAGTACGAGAACTCCGTCGGCACCGGCCAGGTCCACCTCTGGTTCGACCGCCCCGCCGACGGCTGGACCGGCACGGGAGCCCCCGTGACCACCGCGCCCCACCACCCGCACCGCCGATCCTAGGAAGGCCGCCATGCCCGAATACCGCCGCATCCTCGTCGACGGCGCCGTCGTCGAAACCGTCCGGGACGGGGAGGAACTCGTCGTCGGCGACGGCCGCCGCGTCAAGATCGAGGAGGCCCGTCATCTGCCGCCGGTGGTCCCCTCCAAGGTGATCGCCGTCCATCTCAACCACCGCAGCCGCGTCGACGAGTTCCGGATCGGCCTGCCCGACGCCCCGACCTACTTCCACAAGCCGACCTCCTCGCTCAACTCCCACCAGGGCGCGATCGTCCGCCCCGAGGGCTGCAAGTGGCTCAACTACGAGGGCGAGGTCGCCATCGTCATCGGCAGGACCGCGCGCAACGTCTCCCCGGCCGAGGCGGGGGAGTACATCGCCGGCTACACGATCGCCAACGACTACGGACTGCACGACTTCCGCGACACCGACGCCGGCTCCATGCTCCGGGTCAAGGGCTCCGACACCCTGTGCCCGCTCGGCCCCGGACTGGTCACCGACTGGGACTTCCACGGCAAGCGGCTGCGGACCTACGTCAACGGCGAGGTCGTGCAGGACGGCTCGACCGACGAGATGAAGTGGGACATGCACTA
>NZ_JBSFWB010000050.1:0-60015 GCF_053592635.1 Streptomyces sp. NPDC002623
CAGAGCCATCTCCCCCCAGCGGAGGTCGTCCCTCTCGAAGGCCATGCCGCGCATCAGGGTGAGGTAGGGGCCGATGGGCTCGCCGCCGGCGACGTCACAGCGTCGGTGCCCGGGATGACGATGATCACGCTGGAAGGCGGTTCTGGCGCCTGGGCGTCGATGACGCAGGCCGGCACGGCAGTGTCGCTCCCGTTCGCGGACCATGCGTCGCCGGCGGAAACCGGGCCTGTCGATGGTGTCGCCGGTGGTTCAAGAGCCGAATGAGCCTCGCCTCGTCACACGATCCGAGCCCCCAGGCGTCCCTCTGGGCGCCCACGGGCCATTCCGCGGTGAGAGGTGACTTACGCTTCGCGGTCAGACGTGTACTCCTCGGCATTGCGGCAGCGCTCTGTGCGACATGTCCGCCCGGGTGTTTGAGCGTACATTTTGGACTGTGGAAAGCACTGTCGACGCTTTGCTCCGCTGCCTCGCTCGAGAGCTCAGGCCCCGAGCCGACCAGCTGGTCGACGCCATGACGCAGCGCTTCCGCACCGAGTTTCCCGAGTTGTCGATGCACGAGGACCTCGCTGCCCTGCAGCCTGTGGTCACGACCGAATATGTCACCGCCATCCTGAATGTTCTCGAGCACGGCTTCGATGTGACCGAGGTCAAGGCACCGCCCGCTGCCATTGAGTTCGCTCGCCGAGTGGCTGAGCGCGGGGTGCCGATCAGCAAGCTGCTGCGTGTCTATCGGGTCGGCCACGCCGGTCTGCTGCGGTTGTTGTACGAAGAGGTACCCCGGCTCACCGACGACACGGAAGTGATCAATGCGACGATGATCGCATTGAACGGCATCGGTTTCGAGTACGTCGATCGCACCTCGGAACAGGCTGTCGCGTCGCACCAGGAGGAGCGCGACCGCTGGCTGCAGCGCCGGCTGATCATGCTTGACGAGGCGAGCACACGGATCGGGACCACCCTCGACACCACACGCACCGCCCAGGAACTGACAGAGGTCGCCACTGACCGCTTCGCCGACCTCGTCACCGTCGACCTGCTCGACGCCGCGTTCCAGGATGATGAGTCGCGTCCGGCACCCGATTTCCCGGCGCTGCGCCGGGTGGCTCAGCGGTCCGTGTTGGACAGCTGTCCCGACTCGGCAGTCGCCACGGGGCAGACGCACACCTACCCCGAGGGGACGGATCCAGCTCGCGCACTGGCCAAGGGGCAACCCCTGCGGCACCGCATCACGGCCTCCGACATCCCCTCATGGCTGGCAGCAGATCCGGACGACAGACGTACCCTGCGCGACCTCGGTATCCACTCCGTGCTGTTGGTTCCGTTGTGTGCCAGGGGAACCACCCTGGGGCTCGCACAGTTCCTTCGCCACCGAACCGCGGCCCCGTTCGACGACGACGATCTGGTCCTGGCTCAGGAGATCGCTTCCAGAGCGGCCGTCTACATAGACAACGCTCGTCAGTACATGCAGGAGCGTTCCACCGCACTCACCCTTCAGCGCAGTCTGCTGCCGCACCACATACCCGAGCAACTCGCCGTCGAGACAGCCTCCCGCTACCTGCCCTGCGGATCCCGCGCGGGTGTGGGAGGTGACTGGTACGACGTGATACCCCTCTCCGGCGCCCGCGTCGCCCTCGTCGTGGGCGACGTGGTCGGCCGCGGCCTCCATGCCTCCGCCACCATGGGCCGGCTGCGGACGGCCGTCCGTACGCTCGCGGACATCGACCTGGCACCCGACGAACTCCTGACGCATCTGGACGACGTGGTCATACGCCTCCAACACGAGGAACAGGATGCGGACGAGATCAGCGCCACCTGCCTCTACGCGGTCTACGATCCGGTCTCCTGTTTGTGCTCCATGGCCAGCGCCGGACACGTTGGACCAGCCGTGGTCGCGCCCCAGGCCGCAGTTGGTGGTACCCGAGCTGCCTCACGTGAAGTCGCCTTCCCTGAACTGTCCGTCGGCCCGCCGCTGGGCCTGGGCGGGTACGCCTTCGAAACCACCCAGTTCGAACTGCAGGAAGGCAGTCTCCTGGCTCTGTACACCGATGGCCTCATCGAAAGCCGCTCCCGCGACGTGGACACAGGACTCGCATTGCTGCGCAACGTCCTCGCCGGGACACCCGCCTCGCTGGAGGACACATGCGACGGACTGCTGTCCGCGCTGCTCCCAGGTCGGCCTGCCGATGACATCGCTGTCCTCGTAGTGCGGACCCGAGCTCTCGACGCCCACCACGTCACCACCATGGACTTTCCGTCCGATCCGGTGGTTGTCTCCGCGGCCCGTACATTCGCACTCGACCACCTGACGGCCTGGGGGCTGGAGGAGATGGCCTTCACCACGGAACTCGTGGTCAGTGAACTGGTGACGAACGCCATCCGCTATGGCACAGGCCCCATCCAGCTGCGGTTGATCCTGCAGTCGACCTTGACGTGCGAGGTCTCCGACACCAGCAGCACCGCCCCTCATCTACGCCGTGCCCGCACCTTCGACGAGGGCGGCCGCGGCCTGATGCTGGTCGCACAACTCACCGAGCGCTGGGGCACGCGGTACAGCCGCGACGGCAAGGTCATCTGGGCGGAACAGGCCCTCACGGCCGACGGGAGCCCCCTGGCACCACCCGTGATGGTGGCGGCATAGCCAGTGGACGTGGCAAGCCCGGGCGGGTGGTGTGCGGATAAGCGCTGGGTGATCGACTGGTTTGCGGTTGCGGGCCCGGCCCGGGGGTGCCCTGGTCTGATGCCGTAGTAGCGGCACGTGGCGGCAACATCGCCGTTCACGTCTTCTGCGTGGCGCAGTAGAGGGAGCCGGTGCCGGGCGCGTCGTGCAGGCTCGCGTTCGGGCATGCCGGTCTTCCAGGGATCTGACCCACCTGTCAGCAACGTCCGTCGGCTAGGCCCTCTTCGTTCCGTTCTGCTCCCGGACGGTATCGAACAGGGAGGTCAGAGCGGGACTCCCGGCGAGGCTGCCCAGCAGGGCATGAAGCGACTGCCGTTCCTTGGTGCCCAGGTCGGCGAGGATTTCGCTGTCGAGGCCGACGAGTGTGCGGTTGAGGTCGGCCAGGACCTTGCGCCCGTCGTCGGTGATGTCCACGGCATAGCGGCGTCGGTCCTGTGGATCTCGTGTCCGCGACGCATACCCGGCCCGCTCCAGGTCGTCAAGACTTGTCACCATCGTCGCCGGATCGATGCGCAGGAACGAGCCGAGTGCCAGCTGAGGCATCGCCCCGTTGTCCGCCAAGGCCTGCAGGACGCTGTAGTGCCTCACGCGCAGACCGGTCCCGCCGATGCCGTCCTCGGCGATCTTGAACGCCACCTGTCCGAGCTTGACCAGAAGGCAGATGGTGTGTTCGGTCACTGTCCCTGGTACCAGCGGAGCCTCGGACATCGTTTATCCCGCCCATGGTTAGTGATGCGTATGGTCTGTGCCCATCGTACGAGGGGGCGTAGTACTTCGCCATCGCCGCCTCGGGTTCCGGGGACGGGTTGCCGGCGTCCAGGCGCGGTGCGGCCTCGGTGTACAGGGTGCGGGCGCTCCTTTCGAAGACTGGGACAGTTCGTCGCCGTCGACCTCGCTGGGGAAGGGATGCGGAAGACCCCTGCCGGTCGCTCTGGCGTGTGGGAGTGAAAGTCGTACGTGGACCTTATCGTTAGCATCACATACGATTAGCTCCACAATCAATTTTGGAGGCGACCATGACACGGACCCTGGCCGGCAAGACCGTCCTCATGTCGGGGGGCAGCCGAGGCATCGGACTCGCCATCGCCCTGCGCGCGGCCCGCGACGGTGCGAACGTGGTGATGCTCGCCAAGACCGCGGTGCCGCACCCGAAGCTCGAAGGCACGGTGCACACTGCTGTCGATGCGGTTGAGCGGGCGGGCGGCAAGGGGCTGGCCATTGTCGGTGACGTCCGCAACGAGGACGATGTGCGCACCGCTGTCAACGCGGCGGTCAGTGCCTTCGGCGGCATCGACATCGTGGTGAACAACGCC
Organism: Streptomyces sp. NPDC002623; assembly: GCF_053592635.1. NCBI lineage: Bacteria > Bacillati > Actinomycetota > Actinomycetes > Kitasatosporales > Streptomycetaceae > Streptomyces > Streptomyces sp. NPDC002623. Next base: position 3,991 of record NZ_JBSFWB010000050.1, read on the forward strand.
AGCGCGATCGACCTGTCGCCGTCAGAGCAACTGGAGACGAAGCGGTACGACCTGATGCAGGACATCAATACGCGCGGCACGTTCCTGCTGAGCAGGACCGCGATTCCGCACCTGCGTGAGGCGGGCAACCCGCACATCCTCACGCTCTCCCCGCCGTTGAACCTCGCGCCGTACTGGGTGGGCAAGCATCTCGGTTACACACTGTCGAAGTACGGCATGAGCTTGTGCACCATCGGGTTCGCGGAGGAACTCGCCGGCGACGGCATCGCCGCCAACTCGTTGTGGCCGCGAACCCTGATCGACACGGCCGCCGTGCGCAACGTGGTCGGTGGCGCCGGGCAAGCCCGCAGTCCGCAGATCATGGCCGACGCCGCGTACGCCGTCCTCACGCGTGACGCGCGCAAGTGCAGCGGCAACCTGTTCATCGACGACGAGGTCCTGTCGGCGGAAGGCGTCACCGACCTGTCCGTCTACAGCCCGGCCGGCCTCGAGGGCGAACCCGCTCTCGACATATTTGTCGATCCGGTCTGATCCCGGCATGTAGTGAAGCCCCGTGCCTGCCCCTGCACGGTCTGTGCATGGGGCTGTACCGCCGACGCATCCTGTAGGGGATACGTCGGCGGTACAGGGGAAGGTCACGCTGACTGCCTTGCCGGGCTGCCGCGTTGGCGCAGTGCCTTGGCAACCACAATCAGCCGAAGATGTCGGCGACAGGCCTGTGTTTGTCGAGTTCCATCCGGTCGGGCCAGGCGTGTTCCTGCGCAAGGTCGTTACTGGTGGCTTCCGAGTAGACGTGTGCAGAAAGAGTTCGGCCAGGGGGCTCGGCCGAACGTTGCCGTGGCCCCGGGCGGGCCGAAGAGTCCAGCCCGTCTGGGTGCTCCGACGATCGGTCCTTTTCCCTGCCCGCAGATACACCTGGCACCTTCGGTCGTTCCTCCTGTATGTCCTGCGGGGCTCGTCCGGTTACGGTGATCTTGGTGAGGTGTGTCATTCGTGTGTGGTGGTGCGTTGAAGGGGTGTGACTCCGGACGGATTGCTGCCCGGCCCGGCTCGGGGAGGACGGCAACCGCCAGGCCCTGGCCCACTTCATCACCACCGGCCCGTGGGATCCCGCCCATGTGCGGGCCCGCCTGGCCTGGACGATGGAAATCGCCGTCCGGTCGGCTGCGGCTGTTGCTCCTCGGTCCTGGGACCCGGCCTCGCCGAAGGCGGCTGCGGACCAGGTCGCCCGCCGCGCTGCCTGCCGGATCCCCGACGATGTCGTGCACGTGGAGAAGTGGCAGCTCGCCCTGGACATGCTGGACGAGACCCGCTCGTGCGGGATCGAGGTGCCGCTGGCCGTCGCGGACGCCGGCTACGGCGACCCCACCGCTTTTCCGCCACGGGGTCCAGGCCCGGCGGCATGCACTACATGGTGGGGATCTTCGGCACCCTGTCGGCCCAGCGCGGCCACGCGGTGCCGGCCACCGAGCCGTACTCCGATATCGGTTCCCGCCCAGTTCCAGGCCATGGTTCCTCCGGTCGTTCGACGTACTCCGCACATCCGGACGACCCCTCCAGCATGGTCCTACTCAGCGATACCCGCGGGCCCGCAGCTCCTCATCAGTGGTCGAGTCGTCGTGCGGCCCCGGGCGGCCAGGTGTCACAGGAACCATTGAAGGCAACCACCCCCAAGCCATACCCGGGGCCACTGGATCCTCCGGACCGTACGACAGCCCATCCGACCCATCAACAACGTAGGACCACCCCCAGGTCATGCCTTCGACAGGGGGACATAGCCATGCCGGGCCCGCCTGTGGGAAAGCGGCTGATGTCGCCAGCATGCCCGATGACCGTGGCGACCCGCACGGTGCCCAGGCCCGACACGGCCGTGGTTACCTGTCGTGGCGAGACCCGCGGATCTCGGCTGCGCTGTCCTGGCCTGCCGGTCCCGGCGGCGCAGGCCGGCCAGCAGATTGACCGTACAGACCCGCACCCTCGCGGCAGGCTTCCCCTCCTCCGGCATTCCCATCTCCGACGCCACTGCGCACCCCTCGCTCATGTGGCGACACGAGACGCCGCGTTCTGAGACAACAGAGCGTGGCTCCTGCTCACTGATCGTCGAAGATCACGAACTTGTCTGCTATCACCAAGGTAGAGCGCTCGAGATCGATGACACCGTCCTCGCGCCGCGCAAGTTCCTCCCACGCTCCACGCTGTGTATCCCACGAAACGGCCAGGTCGTCTCGCGACGCGAATCCGAAAACGTCCATGGCGTCGAAATGACGTTCCTCGCAGCCGCGGACGGCGCGGAAGCCGTCGTTGAGCGGCGTATCGATGGGAACTGTCTGTCGGTACTCGGCGAAGCCGAGCTGGTCACGAAGACTCGACACGTGATCGGCACTGCGCTTTCGCTTGAACTCAAGGAAGTTCTCGGTCGAAACGCCGTCGCTTCGCCGGATGCACACCATCAGGTGAGTCGTTACTGGGCTCTCCGAAGAGATCACAATGTCTTCCTCGGCGAAGCAGGGCACCGACGTGGACAGGTCCATGAAGTTGACCTCGTCTTCCAGGAGCGTGGTCCATGCACCGACTGTGCTGCTGGTGGGGTCGCTCAGAGCCTGGGCGTACTCGTCGAACGCCACAGAGGAAGATCGGGGGATGCACACGCCGTCGTAGGTCTCGACCCCCATCCCCCTGGCAGCGATCATCGCTCCGACGAGCTCGTCGTCGGAGCGGGTGCGGTAGTGCGTGTAGCTGTCGGCCATCAGCGACGACCTGACGTCCGGGCGATCACGCACGATCGGCGCGTGATGATCCCGCCAGTAGGCCGTGAATTCCTCCTGGCTCAGTCCCGGCTTACGACGCATCCACTCAACAAACAACGGCATGGCGGCTCCTTCCACTGTGTTGAGCCTCAAGTGTTCTGTCATCGTGACGCAGGTCACGATGGCGTTGCTGGCCTCATTCGTTGTCATTGGCTGTGACCAGGATGTGCAGCATCGGGTTCCTGGTGCGCTCCCGGCATGCAAGCCACAACCAGGCGGGGTCCATGGGCCCATTGCTGTCACCGGAACCAGTGGCGCTCCTCGAATGACGGCGACCGCATCGCGCCAGTGACCTCGGATGACGCCACGTGGATGCGCGAGCCTCCGAGAAGTCCACGAGCCCGCCTGCGTGGCCCAGGTCCAAGTGGGTCAGCAGCACGCCACGAACGTCTCAGGTGCCAAAGCCCAAAGCCTTGACCTGGTACAGCGCTGTTTCAGTGCTCCCCGACGTCCCTGGTACCGAACCCTGTGTCGACCAGCGCCGGACCGTCAGGCGTTTCGACAAGGTGGCGCCCGCCCGGAGTCATCCGGTCATCGCTGTGCGCTCGTCCCCGTCGACACTTCCTGCTCCCGCACCAGGATGGCCCGCACCTGCTGCATGAACCTCGACTCGTCCACGACGAGTTCGTTGTTGAACCGAAGAACCTTGGGGTTGCAATTCGCCAGTACGTAGTGGCGCAGGCTCGGCCAACGCACCCACGCGAAGCCGTCGAAGCAGTCGGGTAGGGCGGTCTCGCCTACTGCGGGCACGTGCACCTGCTGGTATTCCTCGTACCCGATCAGCTGACGGTTGTCGACAACCAGGTGGCCATGAGGGGCGATCCAGTAGCGCTGCAACTCGGGCCTCGTCCAGCCGTCAACGCGGTTCACCAGCTCGATGAGGTGGACCGCTCGGGGCGAGTCCGCGCCAACGCGGAGTCGACGCCTCAGTGGCGACTCTATGACGTCCACCAACGAGCACAACCCGCGCAGGGCCTGAGTGAGCTCATTGAACGCCTCGACCTGTGCAGGGTCGAGGGGACCTGAGAAGGTGAGTTCGAGCATCGCATCGTAGACCGGCCGCAGCGATGTGCGGAAATTCTGTGGCCGGCCCTCGCCGCGCACCCGCCGGAGGAACGCCGTGTTGGCGTGGGTGCGTGCCAGCATGTAGCCAGCTGTGACCAGGCCGTTCGCGCTCGCGTCGTGGTAGCGACGGTAGCCGTCGATCCGCAGTCGCGGGGCGAGTCGGCTGACGTCGGCGTCGACCGAGATCGGCATGCTGCGGAAGAACGCCCGCCGGCGAGTGGCGTTGGCACGTTTGCACAGCACGAAGACCTTCATCGTCCGGTCCTCGGCAGGCTCCGGTCGGTCGACATCAACTGCGCGGTGGAACAGAAGCCTGTCGAAGGCTGCGGCCAGACGTCCGCGGTTGGCGGGCGGCTCGGGGAGCGCCGTCATCGGGCTACCTGCGCCGACGCGGCGAACGACGCTCCCAACCGGCGGTACAAGACGTAGTAGGCGGTGCCGAACACCACGTCGTAGATCCCGAGCGGCAGCATCCAGTAGTACTCATCGGCGATCGCATAGGTGCAGGCCAGGACGCCCCACACCTTGGCGACCACAGCCACGCCGATGAACGAACGGTACCGCTCGGGGTCGCGGCCGGCCTGGATGTACATCAGCCCGAGGATGCACGTGCAGTAGAAAAAGGAGTAGATCCACACCGGGAAACCGTCACCGAAGCGGCCATGGTCATCGTCCCACCAGCGGAGGAATACCGCCGACAGCGGCGAGCCGACGAGGTTGATAATGCCGCCGTACGTCAACGTCTTGGTCAGTACTCTGGTGGACACCGCGTCTCCTTCTCGGTTGTGCTGGTCAATGGGTGGGGTCGTGCGTGGTCAGCGTCGGCTGGCGTGTCACTGGCCAAAGGAGTACCCGCCGTTGGCCGGGTACGTCTGCCTGGTGATCCAGCCTGACGCGTCTGAGACCAGGAATAGGATCATGTTCGCCACGTCGGACAGCTCGCCCAGGCGGCGGGTGATGTACTGCCGCAGCATGCGCGTGACGGCCTCCGGATCGGCCAACTGAGCCTCAACGTCGGGTGTGTTCACGCTCGCGAGCCACACGGCGTTGACCCACACCCCCTGAGCACCGGTGGCCTTTGCCGGTGCCCGACCGAAACCGCCGACACCGGCCTTGGCCGCCGAGTAGATCGGCAGGTGCGGCTCACCGACCCGACCAGCGTCCGAGATGACGTTGATGATGCTGCCGTTACCTGATGCGAGGATGGCCGGCAGCGTGACACGCGTCGTATTGAGGACGCTGTGCAGATTCGTGCCGAGCCAGATACCCCAGTCTTCGGGTCCGGTCTCCCAGAACGGGGCCGGCTTCACAGTGTCGGGGCGCGGACCAGCGTTGTCGACGAGGATGTCCAGTCCGCCTGCCGTGGCCACCGCTTGCTCAACACCGGCCGAGAGTGCGTCGAAGTCAGTGACTTCGCCCGCAAGCGCGATGCCCTGGGCGCCGAGTGCCTCGACCTCGGCTGCGACGGCGGCGGCGCGCTCGGGCACGAAGTCGTTGACGATCACGGCCTTTGCACCGTGGGCCGCGAAGTGCAGGGCGACCTGGCGGCCTACCCCTTGGCCCCCACCGGTGACGAGGGCGACGCCGTTCTCGAGCGTGAGGATGTCAGTCATGACACGATTCCTGTTTGGTGCAGGTTTCCCGCGAACGTTCACGCGCGGGGCGCGCTGCAGGCGGCGCAGCGCCGTGTGGTCAGTTGTGTGACGGTTCGTTCACTCACTGGTGAAGCGCGGTGGCCGACCTTCTGCGAAGGCTTGCAGGCCCTCGTTCCGGTCGTGCGATTCCGCGTAGGTGACGGCCGTCGCCAACTCGATCGCCAGAGCGTCGTCGACGTCTCGGTCAAGGCCGTGATCGACCAGCCACTTCATCTCACGAAGGGGGCTGGCTGGCCGCGCTGATCGTGACCACGACCTCCTCGAGTCGACCGTCAGGAGCGACGACGTGGACGAGCCCGATCGCCCGCGCTTCGGGCGCCGCCAGGCGGTCACCGTGAACGTGAGGTACTTGGCTTGCGATGCCCCCACGCGCCGTGGGAGTCGCATTGACCCACCGCCACCGGGGAGTTGGCAGCACTTGGCGTGACCCTCCCCGATCCTGGCCCCTCGAGCACAACGACGACGTCGCACGCCAGCGCCACCTCGAGGCCGCCCGCGAGCACAGCCTGGAGATCGGCGCCGGCGCAGAAGGCGCGGCCCGCCCCGGTGATGACCAAGGCCCGGACAGGGGGGCCTCGGCGAGTCGGTCCAGAGCGGATTCGAGTTCGTGCATCATCGACGGCGTGAGGCTGTTCATCGCCTCCGGCCGGTCGAGCGTCAGCCACAGGGTCCCATCGCGTAGTTCGGTTCGCGCTTGGGTCGCGATGTCGGCCACGTCTCGTTCTCCTGTTCGTCGATGCGGGTGGTGCATGCAGGTCAGACGGACCGGGAGCCGACCCGCCAGTAGGGATCACGGATGATGCGGCGAAGGACCTTTCCATTGCCGCTGCGTGGCAGGTCGTCGAGGAGGGCACCGTCCTTGGGCACCTCGCGGCCGCCGAACAGAGCTCGACGTTGCGCCTTAGGGTCGTCCGCAGTCGCTGTTGCGCCGGACTTGAGCTGGACCGCGGCCATGACCGCCTCGTCCTACTTGTCGTCCGGGACGCCGACGACGGCGCAGTCCTGGACGTCGCGGCCCTGGAGGATCGCGCGCTCGATCTCGCTCGGGAAGATGTTGAACCCGCCCGAGATGACCATGTCCTGACTCCGCTCCGATCGGCATCACTCGCGGATCGCCATGGTGCAGATCACGCACCCCGATCTCAGTGCACGTTATATATGAATGACTTGGTAGTCAATATATTGGAGTAGGCATGTAGAAACCGTTGTCGGAGGCGCCGGAATCACTGGATTCGGACCGGCCGTCCGACGTTGACTTCATCGCCCATGGCAACGCGGCCGACGGGCATGGTGGGCCAGAACTCCCTACAGGGAGGGGTCGCCTTGCGACCGACAGGACTGCGCGGCGCGCCGATCACCAACGTCGAGAACCCATGCGCGTCGGGATCGTCGGCGCGGAGAAGCTCTCCCTGCCCTACAAGGCTGCCGCGCTGGCCGCCATCCCTTCGGCATCGACATCAACGACACGAGCGGATCCACCAGCGCCTGGGCGGCAACCCGCGTGGACCGATCTTCGTGGACATCTACGCCGACTCCGCTCGGCGCAGCATGGACCGTCACGAGGTGACGTCAGCCGACCTCGCCCAAGTCGTGGTCAAGAGTCGCACGGCGGGCGCGTTGAACGAGAGTGCCCAGTTCCGGACCTCCACGACGGTGGGCGAGGTGTTGTCGATGCGAGCCGTCGCCGGCCCGCTCGCCCTCGCCATGCGCTCGCCGATCGGCAACGGTGCAGCCGCGCCCGTCGTGATGTCGGCGGAGCAGGCGCAGTGCCGTGGTCACACTGCAGTGTCGATCGACGCGTCGGTGCCGTTCATCCGCCGCACGCCACACTCCGTACATCCACCTCCAGGTCGGACTCCGGTGGGACGGAGTTCTGGGCACAGCCACCGGCCGTGCGCGTCGAGGGGCCGGCAGCACACCGATCGCGTCGGGGTTGGCCACGTACAGGAGCACTCCGGTCGCGCTTGGTGAGGTTTGCGATTGAGGCGATGCGGAGGATGGCCTCGAAGCTGGCAGATTGGGTCTCGTAGTCACACCTGCGGCAGCACAGATGCGAAACGTGGCGTGGGTTGCACGGGTCGGGACTTGCTCTCGACGAGCAGCCGGATCAGCGATCTGAATACGCAAACAAAGTATTGACGCAATAGTCAGAACTAAATACGCTCTCAGCGTGACGAGAGACGGAGGTGTAGGCAGGTGCATGCCGTATCCCCCGATCAAGTGGTTTGCGGCGAGCCAGTGGGTGAGATGGGGAGGCTTCATGAACCTGTTCGGGTCGCCGCTGCGTGCCCTGTGCTTGCACTGGTGGGATGTCGCCCGCTAGTCGGTGCGGCTGCGATCGCGAAGACCTGGGGATCGTCGCATGCATCTATGCGCTTTCAGTTGCGCGTAATGGCTGCTCGTTCTTGGCGTCTACGACGTCGGATGCTGTATCGCGTTCTATCTGCTGTACAGCCGTGTTAGTGACGACCGCCTGGCCGGTTCGCTGTCGACGGAGTCGAGATGAGCGTGGTGCGGCCGGTCAAGGCGATGTCGTGCAGACCCTGGCCGAATCTGCAACGGCATCTGACCTATGTGGCAATCGTCCCCCGGCTTGGCGCTGACCATGCTTGCCTCACGGGAAACAGGAGATGTAATGAGCGCGATCAACAAAACGGTTCACCTTGAGGTGGACGTCGAGCGAACCACCTTCCAGAGCCAAGGCTTGGTCTGCGGGGCAACGGTGTTTCGCCCCCGTGGTGTCACCAGACCCCCGGTCGTTGTGGTGGGCCAAGGGTTCGGTGCGACCCGCGACATGAGAATTCCGGACTACGCCCAGGCTTTCGCCGAAGCAGGCATGGCCGTCGTCACGTTCGACTACCGGTGCTGGGGCGACAGCGAGGGCGAGCCCCGCCAGTACATCAACGCGAAGTGGCAGCTGGCGGACTGGAAGTCCGCCATCGCGTATGCGAGAACGCTGATCGACCTCGACACGTCACGCCTCGCGCTGTGGGGCACAGCTTTCAGCGCAGGGCACGTTCTGGTCACAGCGGCAGAGGACCTCACCGTCAGCGCCATCGTGGCGCAAGGGCCGCTCGGGTCGGGTGCGCGCGCAGTTCTGCGCCAGCCACCTCTGCACGCGCTCAAGCTCACGGGGCACGCGATAAGGGACGTCATATCTGCCAAGCTGCTCGGCAGACGTCACAATGTGCGCATCGCGGGGGAGTTCGGCAAGGGCGCCTGTGCGGTCGCATCGACCCCGGATGCCCTGCCGGGTGAGATTCAACTCTTCGGCGGTGACGCCGAGGCCTACGAGCAGATGAACTTCTGTCCTGCTGAGATCGCCCTGACCTTCGGAATGTACCGCCCCCTGTCGAAGGTTCGAAAGATCAACTGTCCAGCCCTGATCATCGGGATGGAAGAAGACATGCTGTTCCATCCGTTCGGCGGCAAGATCGCGGCGTCCCGAATGAGCGATGCCGTCTACGTCGGCTATCCCATCGGCCATTACGGGCCGTATTTCGACGCTTTCGATGACATCGTCGCCCGGACCGTCGACTTCCTCACAGACAAGCTCGGCGTCGGTGCGACGCGGGCCTGACGTCGCCTACCAGCCAAGGAGATCTCATGCTCAAGATGGTCATCATGTTCGCGCGTCGGCCAGAAATGCCACACGAGGAGTTCGTCCGGTACTGGACCGAGACGCATCGCTCACTTGTGGAGAGCGTGTCGCCGGCGCTCGGAATCAAGCGCTACGTACAGAACCTCAACCTCCACAACGAGCTCATCAATCACTACGCCGAGTCCCGCGGGGGAAACCGGAACCGGGCCGACGGGCTCGTCGAGCTTTGGTGGGAGAGCGAAGAGGACTTCGCCGCCGGCTTCCTGAGCGAGGAAGGCCAGAAGGCCAACGCCCTGCTCGCCGAGGACGAACTGAAGTTCGCGGAGATCGAGACCGCCGTCACATTCGTCGCGGACGAGCGAGAGATCTTCAACTACTTGTCCTCGTAGAGCGTCATGACCGAGTTGTGGGGCACTACAGGGCACCGGGAGTCGCTCATCGAAACGGCTCATCATCCGATGGCTCAGAGACCTGGACCACCTCTCGATCGGCAGCGTCGAGATTGCGTGGTGCGGCTGATCGGCCTTGGACTGGTGGTGTGTGCCCTCGCGTGGCTCACGTTGACTTGCTTGATCGTGAGAGCGATGCTCGTGTCCACAGCCTCGTCATTGCTGTGCAACGCACTACAGCAACCTCCGCCTACGGGCGGTCCACGGGGAGACCGACAGCGCTGGGAACCAGTGGAGCTGAGGATGACGGGCCAGCGGCTGCTGCCATGCCCAGCTCACAGGGCTGCCTACCTGCTGAGGAGCGTTACGACTGCCACGGCCGCGCCTCCGCCGAGCCGGCCACGGCCGTTCTCGGCCAGGGCAACCGTTGCTCCCTCCCGTTGACGAGCATCTCCCCGACCACCACGGAGCTGGCCGCGGGGCTCAACGAACTGTGCACAGCCAGGCGCGACTTTGACGTTTCGAAGTGCGATCCTGCCCTCTCGTAGGCCCGGCATGCGGCACGTGCTGTCGGCACCGGAACGTCTTGGCCGTCAAGGCCAGTAGTGACCACCGAGGCCTCCACCGTCACGGCAGCAAGCCCGCGCCGCTTCGTCTGGTCCGGCGACACCACCACGAGCGCGGCCGCGCCGTCGGCGATCGTCGAGCACATCGGGAGTGCGAGCGGACCGGCGACACTGCGCATCGACAGGACTTCCTCGACGGTCATTGGTGTCCGGAACCGGGCGATCTCGTTCCAAGGCACCGACGGCCCGGCTCTTGACGTGACAGCGGCGAAGTCAGCCGGCGTCGCGCCGTAGCGCTCGATCATCCGCCGTGCGGAGTCGGCGTAGACGTCCATGAAGATCGACCCGTTCGGGTCGCCACCAGGGCGCTCGCGAAGCCGGTCGATGTCGTTGACATCCGTCCCCGAGGGGATAGCCGCCAAGATCGCCCGGTTGTCCGGGTAGGACAACTTCTCCGCGCCGACGGCCAGCGAGACCTCGTACAAACCCGCCGTCACCTGTGCATACGCCAAGTGAAACGCGGAGGGGCCAGAGGCGCATGCGTTCTCGACGTTGATGACCGGTCGGCCCAGGAAGGAGGCCGTCACGTCGCAGCGGGACCTCGCCCCGGATTGACCTCTGCCCGGCGAAACGGCCGGCAGCGTTTCCGTACGCGACGAACTCGATGTCGTCCGCATCGCACACCGCGTCCGTCGGCGGTCTCGCACGGCCTGACTCGCCCAGTCTGCACGGGTGCGCTCGGGGAGCAACCCGAACCGGGTGGTACAGCTACCACCGACGACCGTCTCTGCATATCTCCTCCAAATGGTTGACTTCAAAGTTAGTTGTTTATACGTTGCGTCCGTAACGAGCGGCACAGAAGCCGCCAGGCCCGGATCGAGCGGGTCGCGCAGCGTTCAGTCGACGTTTGCATTCGGGGTGCGGATGTAAAACGCAAGAGAGAGGTGAAGCGCGTGGAGCTGTATCTGGATACCTTCGAGGCCGGCGTCCGGAAGTTCGGTGAGCGGCCGCTGATCGTCAGCGGTGATGAGAGCTGGACGTACGCACAGGTCGATGAGCTGGCGAGTCGCATCGCACAAGGCCTGATGGCTGCTGGAGTTGCGCCCGGCTCGCACGTCGGCGTCTACAGCCCCAATCACGTCTACGGCTTCGCCTGTCAGTGGGGACTGCTGCGGGCAGGCTGCCTCTGGGTGCCGCTGAACTACCGCATGGGTGGTGCTGCGATGGCCGAGGCTGTGGACTCCCTCGATGTGGACTGGCTCTTCTATCACAGTTCGCTGGAGGCGGACCTGGACGCCATCGAGGCCAAATCGGTCGGCACGGTCTGCCTCGATCGCCCCGGCCCGGCCGCGCCATCGTTGGACCAGTGGCTGCCCAGCGAGCTCGACCCCGCCGTCACCTACCCGGCCCGGACCTCAAGCGACCCGGCCGCCTTGCTGCTCACCAGCGGAACCACAGGCACGCCGAAGGGCATCGTGGTCTCGAATCGCGCGTGGGTGAGCGCGCAGCAGGGCTTCGACGAGTGGGTCTCGTATGACGTGCCGCCGCGACACCTCGTGGTCGCGCCGATCACTCACGCCGCCGGGATGTACGCCGCCATGTTGCACCCGCACGGCGGCACCCACATCCTGATGAACTCGACCCGCCCCGGCGACATCTTGGAGGCCATCGAGAAGCACGGGGCGACGACGCTGTTCGTACCGCCGACCCTCGTCTACATGATGATGGCGGACCCGAAAGTGAAGTCCTACGACTACAGAACGTTGCGCACCATCGTGTATGGCACCGCGCCGATGGCTCCGGCCAAGGCGCGTGAGGCATGGGAGGTGTTCGGCCCCGTTCTCATGCAGGGCTACGGCCAGAGCGAGGCCCTCATGGTCATCGCAGTAATGGACACCGAGAGCCATCGCGAGGCCATCGAGGACCCGGCGCACGCCAAACGGCTTGAAAGCGTGGGGCGCCCCACGCCCGGCTTCTCGGTCGAGATCATGTCCGAGGCCGGCGAGCTCCTACCCCAGGGCGAACGCGGCGAGATCGTGGTGCGCGGCGACCTGGTGATGGACGGCTACTACAAGAACCCCGAAGCAACAGCAGAGGCCCAGCAGTTCGGCTGGCACCACACCGGCGACATCGGCGTGATCGACGAGGACGGTTTCCTCTACATCGTCGACCGCAAGAAGGACATGATCATCACCGGCGGGTTCAACGTCTTCCCCAGCGAGGTCGAGCGGGCGATCCTTCAGCTCCCTGCCGTGGAGGACTGTGCCGTCGTCGGCGTGCCCGACGACAAGTGGGGCGAGGCGGTCCTCGCCACGATCCAGCTCAAGCCCGGCGCCACACTGAGCGAGGACGAGGTGATCGCGCACTGTCGAGCCACCGTCGGCGGGGTCAAGACACCCAAGCATGCGGTCTTCGTCGCCGAGCTCCCCCGCAGCGGGAACGGGAAAGTCCTGCGCAGAGCCATCCGTGACCCGTACTGGGCCGGCAGGTCCCGCTCGGTATGACCATCACCACCTTCGAGCATGTGCTCGGAGACCTTGTTGGATCAGGAGTTCACTCCATGGCGATCTATCAGAGTCTTGCCACGCTGGGGGTCTGCCAGCACTGGGCTGTGCTGGCTGGTCGATCTGTGCGTGATGTCCAACTGACCGCACCACTGCGTCCTGGCAGCACGGTTCGTGGCAGCCTGGATGTTGTAGGCGTGGACCTGGTCTCGTCGCGTCGAGCCGTTGTCCGGAGTGCGTCGACCTCGAGCAGAGCGGCACACTCCCCGAGCCCATCGATCGTTCGTTTGACGTAGAACTCCATCGCGGCACGCAGGCGCTGCGCCCCGGACCCACTGGCCGAGAAGCCGTGAGTAACCGCGTGGTCACCGAAGTTCAAGGCCTCGCGATGGCGCTCGCAGAGAAACTCCTGCGCGAACGTAGTTACAGAGGGTCCTGTTGGAGATGCCCAGCGACCGGGCGATGTCATCGAGCGAGGTGTTGTGGCGGCCGCGGCGCCCGAACGCGTGGGCAGCCTCACGCGGCGCTGACCCTCGTTTCAGGCGACGCATCTCCGAACCCGTGTTCCGCTCGTTCACCCGGCCGGCTATCTCGTCTCTCCTCCGAACGCCGTTTCCTTGCCTACCTTTGCGCGTTTCCTGATATTGCAGGAGGGAGTCATTTCGGTGACTTATGAGTCAGTTCTCGACAGGGTTGGGCGATCGGGCCCCTCGCTGCCGTTCCAGAATTCGCCCGGTGGGCATGCGAAGGGCTCGCAGCCAATGCCATCGCCTGCCACTGCGGCTTTGTTCGGTCAGTCGATGCCGACACACCGTTCGATCCAGTTCGCCGCGGTCGTGTATCGCTACGCGGCCGAGCTCGGGATCGCGCCGGAAGCCCTGTTGGCGCACAGCGGCCTGGATGAGTGCGACTTCGATGACCCCGACCTGTTGGTGACGCCGGCGCAGGAGTTCTCGCTGCTCCGGAACCTCTCCTGCTCCATCGGCGACCCCGACCTCGGGTTCGAATTGGGCGAGCGATCTCATCTGGGCACATTGGGCCCGCTCGGGGTCGCGACGGCTTCCTGCGAGACGTTGGGCGCGGCGCTGGAGACATTCAGACGACTCGCCGACCTGCTCGGCTCCTACTTCCGGTTCGAAATGCGCACGAGAGCCGGCGCAGCGGTTCTGATGATCTGTGAGCGCCTGGACCTGAAGGAAGCACGACGTCTTGTCTGCGAACGCGAGTTCGCTTCGGTCAGGCGGGTGTTCACCGATCTGATCGGCGTGCCCGTCGACTTCACCGAGATTCGCGTCGCGTACGTGGCACCTCGGAATGGACCACGGTACGCGCAGCGGCTCGGCTGTCCCGTGGTCTTCGGTGCGGCGACGAATGCCGTGGTGTTCGACGCTAGATGGCTCGACCATCGCCTTCCGCTAGCCAACCCGTTGACGCTGAAAGCAGCTGAACGGGCCTGTGAGTCAGCGTTGGACAGGGTGCGGGCGAACGGTCCGTTGTCGCAGCGCATAGTTCAGGAAGTCTTGTTTCGTGGCGATGGACCGCCGGCGTTGGACGAGATGGCACGGCTGCTGAACATCTCCTCGCGGACCCTTCGCCGCCGGTTGAACGACGAAGGGGTGACCTATCGAGACGTGGTCACCCGACTCCAGTTCGATGAGGCGGTGCGACTTCTCAAGACGACCACGCTACCGATTCGCGACGTTGCGCAGGTGGCGGGGTACGGCGATTTGCCCAACTTCTATCGCGCCTTCCGTCGCCGGACCGGAACGACACCAGGGGCCTATCGATCCGCCGGGACATCGCGGTGAGGCCGCCGCAACTGGAGCCTGCCCGGCTTTAGGGAGTACACCCCCGTTCCTGCCACCCACAACGGCAACCAAGGAGGCAGCCATGTCCACCGACGCCCTCACGCGGATCCTCAGATTCGGTGGCACGTTCAATCTCATCGGATCGCCGCTGAGTGCAGTGTTCTTCCACTGGTGGGACGTTCAGCATGACCGCGTCGGGGTCGGCATCTTCCCGGTGTGGATCTACTCGTTCTTCTACTGCACTTGCATACTCGGCCTGTTCTACATTCAGGCCTCCCGCGATCCCGCGAAGTATCGATCGTTCATCGGTGTCGCGGTGATCGCGAAGGTATGGGGCATCACGGCATGCCTCTATGCCGTGTTCGGAGAGTATTACTGGATGCTATTGCTGGGCTTCTATGACGTCGCCTTCGGGGTGCTGTTCTTCGTCCTCTACCGCCAGCTCGGGACTACGTCGGCAGCCAACGCCAGGGAAGCCCGATGACCGTAACCATCCCACGGCCGAGTCGCCAGGCTGCTCGAAAGGCTGCTGTTCACCACGACTCCTTACTCTGAGCGTCCGGGGATGACGCCTGATTCCGATCACAGTGTCCGTCTTCGCGAAACGGCGTGAGAGGATGCGCCGATCCGACCTCTTCAGGTCGATGAATGGTCCCATTGACGCGAACATTCGTTGGCTCGGCGAACAGTTGGGAATCGTGAGGTCCCCGAGCTATGACGGCGCGTCCAATAGCGGTTGGATCACTGCCCTCTATATGTTTCAGCCGTACTCACAGGATCCCTACGTTGTCGAGATTCAACAACCAACTGGTCGTTGACGAGTCCCGCTTCATCAGACCAGTCAGCGCCCTTCTCTCGCGTGAACGACCATGATGAGGAGACATCGCATGGCCGCCCCCACCGACCTCGTGGCCGACATGACCCAACGTGATGGTCGCGCTGGCCTTCCTCGCCATCGTGGCCAAACGAGAACACGCACCGGCGTGCCGCCAGTCGCCGCTGGAAGGGGGTGAGCGTTCATGCGGGTGCATCACCTCAACTGCGGCAGCATGCGGATACCCACCTCTGCGATCGTTTGCCACGTCCTCCTTATCGAGGCGAGCGACCGCCTCGTCCTTGTAGACACCGGTTTTGGCCTCCAGGACATCGAGCGACCGTCACGCATCGGTCCGTCGCGCCACCTGCTCCGGCCCGCCTTGCAGCCAGGAGAGACTGCGCTCCACCAGGTGCGTGCGCTGGGTTACGACGAAAGAGATGTTCGGGACATCTTGATGACCCACCTGGATGTCGACCACGCCGGCGGTCTGGCCGACTTCCCCGATGCCCAAGTGCATGTGAGCTCGGCAGAGGCGCTGGGTGCCATATGGTCACCCTCGGTAAAGGAACGCCAGCGATACCGTGCCCAACAGTGGGCACATGACCCACACCTTGTCGAGCACGACATCACCGGTGAGGCTTGGAGGGGTTTTGCTGCGGCGAAACCCCTAGACGAAGTCGCAGACGGGATCGTCATGATCGCGTTGCCCGGTCACAGTCGCGGCCACACCGCCTTCGCTGTCGAATCGGACCATGGATGGATCCTGCACGCCGGCGACAGCTTTTACCATCACTCGGTCCTGGACGGACGGGATCGCGCGCCGCGAATCCTGGCATCGCTCGAACGATTTATTGCCTTCGATCTTGCACAGGTGCGGCACAACCACCAACGTCTGACCGAACTCCACCAGCACGACCAAGGCCTGATCATCGTCAACGCGCACGACCCGATCCTGCTCGACCGTGCCAGGACGACGAGCAGCGCCGTCTGAACCCGCTCCCGATGAGATTCCTCAAACGGGCTCGGGGTTCGCTTCGGGAGCTCTCTTGGGCAGGCCAGCGCGTGAGCTCCGATTGCCAGTGAGTGGCTAGGCGGAGCGGCCGGCGAAAGTGACAAGAACAGCGGCCGCCAGAGCAATCACCGTGAGTACGGCGGCCTTCATAAAGTGCTGATCAATTCTTCTGAGTAACTTGAACGAGGTTCCATGCCTACGAATGCGCACCGCGAGCCGGCTGCCACATCCGTGGCGGGTGATTCCGTGCCGGGTGAAGCGACCGCAGCGCCCACTAGCTTCCGCAGCACTCCGCCGCGACAGTCTCGACGCCTGGTCGTCTCTCGTGTTGGCGATCGTCCTGACTTCCGTGAGCACTCGCTTGGCCTCTATCGTCCGCCGGGCGCACGTCGTGGGGTCATTCGCCAGGCGGAGGAGCTGGTCGCGCTGGCACGACAGTTCAATGTCGAAGTCGCACGGCCCCACGTCCTTGAGCTTGAACGGGCCACCTTCGAGGATCACGACTTCCTGCCCCACGATCTCGTGCGCGCCTGCAATGACTGGGGTTTGTTCTCCCTGATGATCCCGAAGATGTTCGGTGGACAGGGCTATGACATCTCGGCGGCGGTCTACTTCTTCGAGGAGATCGCGACCGTGTGCCCCGGGGTCGCCACGCTGATCGGGCTCCAAGGACTCGGCACCGCGTGCTTGATGGTCTCAGGCAACCTCAGAGTCGCGCGCCGTCTCTTCGACGACGTCCTCCGCGGTGAACAGGATGGGCGAGCTTGCATGTTCGCGGTTTCGGTCACTGAGCCCAACGCTGGAACCGACCTGCAGGATCTCGACCTCACGGGGCGTGGACAGATCGGCTGTCGTGCGACCAAGGTCGAGGGCGGGTACCTCGTCAACGGGTCCAAGGTCTTCTCCTCCAACGGGCACTTCGCCACATGGGACGTTCTCTATACGTGCACCGACCCTGCTAGGCCCGTCGAGACGATGGTCGTGCTGGCAGTGCGGGCAGGGACCGAAGGATTCACACTCGGTCGGTTCGAGGACAAGATGGGGCAGCGGCTCTCGCCGGCGAGCACGTTGAACTTCGACAACTGCTTCGTCCCCGACGACCTCGTCATTCTCGACCAGGCTCAGCGCCGCGGGTTCAGTGACTCCAGCGACCACGACATCATGACGCGGCACTTCGACTACTGGTTGTGCATGTCCCGCGTGTCGATCGCGGCCATGGCGGCGGGTGCCGCCCGGGGGGCCTTCGAGGCTGCGGCGGCGTTCGCTGACGAGACCCAGCTACGTGGGATGCCCATGATCGACCATGGGTGGGTGCAAAGCCGGCTTGCCGAGATGTACGCCAATGCCCGGCTCGCTCGTCTCGCCTACATCGACGCTGCAGGTGCCAACGCGCTGTCCAACCTGATGACATCGAAGTTGGTCTTCCACAGCCAGAACGCCATGCCGTGGAAGCCGATGAGGAAGGTGCTCGGCCGGCTCTGGGACCACCCGCGCACCAGTCGCCTCGCCAGCAGGATGCTGCTCGACCGCGGCCTCGATCAGAGGTTGGGGGCAGGACTCGGCTCAATGGCGAAATTCGCAGCGGCCGACCTGGCGATGAAGAACTGCCAGATCGCTCTCGAGCTCATGGGATCGCAGGGGACACGTCACGAGGGCAGGGTGGAGAAGCTCCTGCGCGACACCAAGCTGCTTCAGATCTACGAGGGGACCGCACAGCTCAATCGAGTCGACACCTTCAAGTCGCTCATTGCGCCCGGCTACCAGCACGGTCGTCTCTTCGCCGAGTAGTCAGGACACAACCATCATGCAGGCACCCGCTTCCGATGAGCTCCGTCAATTCGCTGACGTGGTTCGAGAGTTCGCCACCGAGCAGGTAGCGCCTCACGTCCTGGCCTTGGATCGAACCCCGTTCAACGACCACGATGCAGGGGCCGATCCGTGGCAGGGCATCTACCAGCTCGGAATGCTAGGAGTCATGCTTCCCGAGGCATGTGGCGGGCTGGGACAAGGTCTGCGAGCGCTGTGCACCGTTGTGAGCACCCTCGCTGAAGTGGACGCCTCATCGGCTTCCTTCGTCTTGGTGAACGAGCTCTCCCAACGCCTGCTGCTCGCCGCCGGAGAGGAGCGTCGACTCTCTGCCATGGTCGAGACGGCCACCAGCGCACGCGAACACGCCTTGGCTTTTCCCGCGTTCAACGATCCCAGCGACACCGAGATCCTCCCCATGGCCACGGTCACAGACGGCCAGTGGAGGCTCAACGGCGAGCTGGAGAGCCTCGCCTTGGGATCATGGGCCAACCAGGCCCTTATCCCCGCACGGATCCTCGACGAAGACGACTACTCCCTCTTCCTGGTCGACCTCGACATGGAGGCGGTGACGCGCGCACAGGTGCTGACGCATGGCCTTCACTCGCTGCAGGTCTCCGACATCCAGCTCGCGGGAGCCAACGCTGTCCTCGTAGGCACGCCAGGAGCCGGCGCAGCGTACTTCCGGAGCGCGGTCGCACCACTGGAGATTGCCTCCGCAGCGATCGCCGGCGGCCTCACGAAAGCATGCCTGGACACAGCGCTCGCCTACGCGAGCGACCGACATCAGGGTGGTCGCCCGATCATCGACTGGAGCGAGGTCAGGTCGCTTCTCGCGGGGATGCTCACTCGCAGCGCAACCATAGAACTCAGCATTGGTCTGGCCTGCGAGCTCTTCGACTCAGGCAACGATGTATCGCCCCAGGCGAAGGCGGCTGCACTGTTTGCACATGAGCTCGCCTGCGAAGTGGTCAACGACGGAGTTCAGGTTCTCGGCGGTTATGGCTACATGAAGGACTACGGCCAAGAAAAGCGGTTCAGGGATGCCCGCCAACTGCAAACGCTCTTTGGGACGCCATCGCTGAGGAAGCTGGACCTGATCGAGTCGTTGACAGCGATCCCGACGAGAACAAGGTCGAACTGAAACCACACCAGCCACTGTCGCCGCAGGGGGTCGTCAGAACCCAGGCAGGCGCTCGCCCTAGATGCGTTGGAGCGACCATGCTAAGGCATCGCGAACTGACGATCGATGCCGGCCCGCACGGTCTGCGCGCGGATCTTGTTGAGAGCGAAGCGACACGGCCGGCCCTCATCGGCGAGGCCATCGACCATGAACGCGTCGAGGGAGTGGTCAGCCGGGTCGGCTGCCTGGCAGCCCGCAGTAGCGCCGCGCGCAGCGGGGAGGCAGAAGCCCGAATCTCCGCAGTGCGACTAGCGTCCGACCGCACCTTGACACCTCACGCAGTCGGCGGGTCCTGGTGTCGGGCTGGTGGGCTCCCGAAGACCCGACGAAAGTCGATCAGGTCGGGGCGGAGCTGAATGTGACCCAGACCCCGGCGGAGGGTGCGTTCGAGGTGGCCGTCGTCAGTGAAGGCGGTGTTGGCGAGAGCGAAGGCGGTGTTGGCGAGCGGGCCGCGCCGTAAGGCGTACGCCCGCATCGGCCGACAAGTAAGCGTAGACAAGGACGGTGTGTGTGCCGACGACAGCGGCACACGCACCGTCATGCGTCGGCGGACGTCGCATCGCCCGGCGGCCGGCCGGTGAGCATGCGGATCGCGTGGTCGGCGTAGGTGTACGCAATCTGCTCGGCGCCATGCGGTCCGTCCGGGCGGAACCATGCCGAGACCCCCATACCCATGTCGAGAATCGCGTACGAGGCGAGCCGGGGTTCCGCGACGGTGAAGTCGCCTTCGGCGCATCCCCGTTCAATGACGGTACGCAGTCCCTGCTCATAGGTGTGCCGCAGCCGCAGCACCTGGTCGCGGTAGGGCTGCTCCAGGTTCCCGATCTCACGGTTACCGACGAACGCCTGCTCGCGATGTGCCGCGTGATAGCGAACATGCGCCTCGACGATCCGCCGCAGCTGCAGGGACACGTCGCCGCCGGCGTCGAGCGCCGCCTGCTGGTCGGCGATCAGCGCCCGCATCGTCTCGACCATGATCTCCCCGAGCAGCACCTGCTTCGAGCTCACATGGCGGTACAGGCTTGGACCACGGATGCCGATCGCCGCACCGATGTCGGACATCGTCGTCGCACGGTAGCCCCGTTCGGCGAACAGTCTCAGCGCCGCCGCGGAGATCGTCCGCGCATCGACGGTCTGCTGCTTCTGCGGCCTGTCGGCATCTTGTCCCGCCCAACGCTCCCCGTCTTCGTCATGAAGCACCTCAGTCATGAGGTGAGGATACCTGCTACTGATCGTTAGCTCCGACTACGTGAGCTATCACTCGGTCCCTTGACAACTTTCTGATCAAAAGATCAGGATCAAGCTAACGGTCATTAGCTTCTAAGGAGTGGCATGACAGTCCGACGTACCGCGCTCGTCACCGGCGCATCTCGCGGAATCGGAAGAGCCATCGCGGAGCGGCTCGCGAAAGAGGGATTCGATCTCACCCTGTCCGCTCGCGCTGAGGGGCCCCTCAAGGACACCGCCGATCAGCTGCGCGCCCATGGGGGCCGGGTGGAGGCCGTGTCCGCGGACCTGGCGGACCCGGAGCAGGTCGGGGCCCTGGCCGACACGCATCTCCAACTGCACGGCGGCATCGACGTCTTGGTGCTCGCCGCCGGCATGGGAATAGGCGGCGAGCTGGCCACCTACCCCCTCAACAAGCTCGACACCATGATGGCGGTGAACCTCAGGAGCACCTTCCAGCTCACCCAGCGACTCCTGCCCGCGCTCCGCACGGCTGGGTCCGCGCCGTCCGGACCGGGGGCGAAGATCATCGCCATCGCCTCGATCACGGGAGTCGTGAGCGAGCCGGGCCTGGCGGCGTACGGCGCCACCAAGGCGGCCCTGATCTCCCTCTGTGAATCGATCACGAACGCCGAGGGCACCCGGGGCGTGAGCGCGACGGCGCTGTCACCCGGGTACGTCGACACCGACATGGCGGCCTGGGTACACGAACGCGTCGACCCCGCCACGATGATCCAGGTCTCGGACATCGCGGAACTCACCGTGACACTGTGTCGACTGTCGCGATACGCCGCAGTGCCCAACATTGTGGTCACCAGACCTGGAGAAACACTGTGGCGCGCATGACCACCGCCGGGGGAACCAGGGTCGGATTCGGCCCGCACAACGACATGACGAGCCGGACGGAGTCACCGTAGATGTCCTTCGATTTCTCTCTTGCACCCAGAGTCGTGGAGTGGCGCGACAGGATCGCCGAGTTCGTGACGGAGGTGGTCGTCCCTCGCGAGCAGGAGGCATTCGCGAACGGCCTGAGCGACGATCTGCGCACCGAGTTGCAGCAGGCCGCGAAGGCCGCCGGGCTCTGGGCGCCACAGGCACCGGCCGACCTCGGCGGAGGCGGCTTCCGCTTCGACGAGGCGGCCGTCCTCCTGGAGGAGGCCGGTACGAGCCTTCTCGGACCGCTGGCCCTGAACTGCGCGGCCCCGGACGAGGGCAACATCCACCTGCTCAATGTGGTGGCCACGCCCGCTCAGCGGGAGAAGTACCTCGTGCCGCTGGTCAACGGCGACATCCGCTCCTGCTTCGCGATGACCGAGCCGCCGCCCGGAGCGGGCTCCGACCCGTCAGCCGTACGCACCCTGGCGACCAAGGTCGCCGGTGGCTGGAGCATCTCGGGTGAGAAGCACCTGATCACGGGAGCCGAGGGCGCCGCGTTCACGATCGTGATGGCGCGTGACGGCGAGAACAGCGGGGCCACCATGCTGCTGGTCGACACAGACACTCCCGGTTTCGCGGTGAAGGAGCACGCCCGCACCATCGACTCGACCATGGTCGGCGGACACTGCCGGGTGCTGTTCGAGGACGTGTTCGTGCCGGACGACGCCGTGCTCGGCGAGGCTGGGCTGGGCTTCCGGTATGTGCAGGTCAGGCTGGCTCCCGCTCGGCTCACCCACTGCATGCGGTGGCTCGGTGCCGCCCGACGCGCACACGAGATCGCTCTTTCGCGTGCGGTCGACCGGGAGTTGTTCGGGCAGCGGCTCGCCGGCCTCGGGATGGCGCAGCAGATGATCGCCGACAACGAGATCGACCTGGTCGCGGCCCGGGCCATGCTGTGGCAGGCCTGCTGGGAGGTGGCCGAGGGCGGCAAGGGCACCGAATCGTCGTCCCGCGCAAAGGTGTTCATCAGCGAGGCCGTCGGCCGCGTCGTCGACCGCTCGGTACAGCTCGCCGGCGGTCTGGGTACCAGCGAGGACCTGGTCATCGGCCGTATCTACGCCGACATCCGCGCGTTCCGTATCTACGACGGAGCCTCGGAGGCGCACCGTATGTCGATCGCCAAGCGGGCCGCCCGTCGTGCCGGTACCGCCGCACACGGAAGCGGGGTCCGGTCATGAGCACCGATCTGCCCGGCCTGCCGGCCGCGGACATCGAGAAGTGGCTTCGGGAAACACTGCCGGATCTGCTGGACGACGGTCCTTGGCAGGCTGAGCTGATCTCCGGCGGATTGTCGAACATCACCTACCGGCTGCGCCTCCCGCGCGCAACCGTCATCCTCCGGCGGCCGCCGCTCGGTGAAGTGCTCCCCAGCGCGCACGACATGAGGCGTGAGTACCGCGTCCAGACCGCGCTCGCGGGGACCGATGTGCCCGTGCCACGGACGCTTGCGCTCTGCACGGACCCCGATGTCCTCGGCTGTCCCTTCTACGTCATGGCCGAGGTGCCCGGGGCGGTCATACGCACGGCGGAGGATACCGCCGGGCTCAGCCCCGAGGCGCGCTCGGCGCTGGCCGACGGTCTGGTGAACGCCCTCGCGGACCTGCACAGCATCGATCCTGCGAGCGTCGGCCTGGCGGACTTCGGACGGCCACAGGGCTACTGCGCACGCCAGGTCTCCCGGTGGGGCGAGCAGTGGCGCCGTTCGCACACACGCAGGCTCCCGGACATGGACGTACTTCTGAGACGGCTCTCCGACCATGTGCCGGAGAGTTCCGACGCCTCGATCGTGCACGGCGACTACCGCCTCGACAACACCATCGTCGACCTGGGCGGTCCGCCGCGGATCGCCGGCGTTCTCGACTGGGAACTCTCCACGTTGGGAGACCCGTTGGCCGATCTCGCCATGACGCTGACGTACTGGCACGACCGGGACGACTCGGATCGGGCACTGGTGCCCGTCGCAGTGGGCGTCACCACGCAGGAGGGCTTTCCCAGCAGCCGCCAAGTGGCGGAAAAATATGCGACGTTGACCGGCCGAGACCTGAGCCTCCTGCCGTTCTATCTGGCCTTCAGCGCGATGAAGCTCGCCGTGATTTTCGAAGGCGTCCACGCCCGATACATCGGTGGTCAGACAGTGAGCGACGGCTACGAAGGGGCGGGCGAGGCAGTACCGTTCCTGGTGTCTAAAGGGCTTCAGCACCTACGGTCCCTTGAGCATGGGTAGCAGCGACAACCTGTTGTCGGCAGCTGTTGCAGCTGTCGACGGACAGCAGAGCCGTCCAAGGCAACCCGCGCACCACACCCCGCAGTCGCGATGTGCGCCGATTCGGGGCACCGAACGAACTCCCCTTCCAAGCACCGTCGATCCCCTCCGGAACCATGCCACTCTTCCGTCTGCTCGCGTTGGGAGACCTCGGCGAACCGATCACGCCGGATCCGTGAAAGGTGCGGGGAAAAGTGGAGTTCGCCGCCGCCGTCGGCGTAGTCGCGCAGGGGGTCGAACTCCATGACGGAGATGTACGTGGGCGGCCAACCCCGCCAGGTCGGTGGCGGTGGCCCGGGCGGGAGCCGCGTAGTGGGGGCTCCGCTGGTCGATCGCCGCGATGTGCTGCTACCGGCCGGGCGAATCCTCACGGCCGCGCCGGTCTGGTGTCCCGAGAATTGATTTGTCAGCCGTGGTGCAAGCGGGACGTGCCAGTACTCAGCGAACGGACGTGTCCCTATGGGGGTTTTCGCTTCAGCATCCTCACAGTCTTGACCGCCTATCTCCGTCTCAGCCGGTCAGCAGCGAACCCGGTTCGGAGGAGGCACTCGTGCCCACCGCTACGACAGACCCGCCTTTCTTAAAGGCGCGTCGCACGACCGCTGTTGACGTAGTCACGCTGTTGCGCACTTCTGGTGGCCAGGAAGCAGAGCTCACTCTGTAGCCGCCCCATGCGTAGCGGCGATACGCCTCGTCCGCCCTACCTTCATCTTCCGATGCCTGTGGATCCCTCCGGTTGCGGTGGACCCCCATGAGAGAGCCACAACTGGCTGCAACTTAAGGCACAATTGCAGTTTAATGTAAATTAACTCTGCATGGTAATATTTGGGTATGGTGACTGACGGGCCACGGGACGGCCTTCGGGAGCGAAGCAAGGCGCGGCGCACGGAAGCGATCCTCCAGTCCGCGTACCGGCTTTTTACCGAGCGAGGGTTCGAGGCGACGACGATCGCCGACATCGCCGAGGCGGCGGAAGTCTCGCCGCGTACGGTCACGCTGTACTTCCCGTCCAAGCTGGAACTGGCGCTGGCCCGTTCCGACGCGCTCGCGGACCGCCTGGGAACGGCGCTGCGCGAGCGGCGGGAGGACTGGCTGACACTCGACGCGCTTGAGGACTGGCTGCGCGAGGAGATCGCTAACCGGAGCGACCTCGATGATTTGTCCGAGCGCATGTTTGAGCTGAATCCGCAGCTGAGGGCGGTCGGTAACGGCCGCCTGGCGGAAGTCGTACAGGAAGGCGCTCGTCTGCTCGCCGAGGAAAGCGGCAGCGCCCCCGATGCCTTCGGTCCGCGCATGGTGGCCGCCGCCGCGGCGGCGATCATCGCCGAGCTGTGCCACGACCCCGAGCACACCGACATCGACGGGGCCATGGCGTTCCTGCGGGCCGGGGCTGCCGCGCTTCTTCCCGTCGTGCCGGAAGCCGAAGCGCCGCCGGGAGCGTAGGACGGTCGCCCGCCGGGAAGCGCCGCTGACTGAACCTGTCTCAGGTGGTTCAGCTGGCGTCACATTCCGAGATGGCGACGATGAAGGACAGCATCGCCCGCGCCTGCCCGTCCAGGCAATGGTCGGACGCGGTGCGCAGCACGCCCAGGGCGAGGCTGCAGGCCACCGCCCGCCCGTGGTCGCGATGATGACGACGTGGCGAACTCCTGGTCCCGCCGGGTGTCGGTGGTGTTGACGGCGCGCTGCTGGTCGTCCGAGGCGACGACGCGGTTACGCGTGGTGGCGGCGTGATCAATACAGCTCGGACGGGATGTCGCGCACGACAGAGCAGACTGGGCGGACAGTGGCCGCTGGCCAATAGGGCATGAAGCGACTGCCGTTGTGTGGTGCTCAGGTCGGCGAGGACGGCGATCCTGCATCTGTGCGAGTCGAGCAACCCCGCACACCTCACGCTCTCCCCTCCGCTGAGCCTCACGCCGTACTGGGTGGGGAAGCAGTTGCACGCTGTCGAGGTACGGCATGAACCTCGCACTATCGGGCTCGCGGAGGAACTTGCCGGGGACGGTATCGCCGCCTGCTCGTTGTGGCCGCGAACCCTGATCGAGGCAGCCGCCGGTACGCACGTGGTCGGCGGCGTCGCGCGGTCCGTGGATCATGGCCGACTCCGCGTACGCCGTCGTCACGCATTACGCGCGGAAGTGCACCGCCAACCTGCTCATCGACGACGAGGTCTCGGCAGCAGAAGGCGTTACCGACCTGTCCGTCTACAGCTCGGCCGGCCTCAAGGGCGAACTCGCGCTCGGCGTTTTCGTCGATCCGGCCTGATCTCGGCATGCATTGATTCCCCGCGACTTCCCCTGCGTGGTCTGCGCACGAGGTTGTACCGCCGACACATCCTTGTAGCGATCTGTCGGCGGTACGGGGGGAAGGTCATGTAGATCGCGATGCCGGGCCGCCATGCAGGCGCATTGCCAATCCTCGTTCTCGCTGGGCAGAGGCACTTTCTACCTACGCGATCACCAGCCGGACAGTCCAACTCGTGAAAGCGCGAGGTAACGGCGGCCGTCGGCAAGGATCCCTGTGAGCTCGCTGGCCCGCCGCCCTCAATCGTGGGTGCTCTCGCCAGTTACGCCCCTTGTGATGTTCTGGAGCTCCTGCAGGTGTGTTTCGTAGATGCCTCGGGGCTCCGTGTTGTATTTCTTGCAGAGGAAGGCCGCTACTCCAGTGGCTATTCCATGCTGGCCG
This sequence comes from Streptomyces sp. NPDC002623, assembly GCF_053592635.1. Taxonomy (NCBI): domain Bacteria; kingdom Bacillati; phylum Actinomycetota; class Actinomycetes; order Kitasatosporales; family Streptomycetaceae; genus Streptomyces; species Streptomyces sp. NPDC002623. The sequence continues at coordinate 30,318 of NZ_JBSFWB010000050.1, forward strand.
CCGTTGCCCATGAATTTGGTGTTCGACCCGGCGACGTGGGTGACGCTGATGTGCTTCCCTGCCATCATCAGGTTCGGGATGTTGGCGGAATAGAGGCAGCGGAAGGGAACCGAGTACGGTTCCTCATCCCTGGTGTCCCACACCCAGTCCTTGAGGCGGAAGTCGTACTTCTCGTCGCCTGGATAGTGCAAACAGAAAGCTCCAGAGTTCTGCACCACCGCGTCGGGGAAGACTTTGTGAGTGCGGATGTCGGTTTCCGTGAGGGTATAGTCGCCGACGTAACGCCGGTATTCTCCCTGGGCGGGAACGTAAGCCACCCATTCCAGCTCAAGGTTGGCGTAGGTCTCGGGCTCCAGGCGCTTCACGTTGGAGAAGGTCCCGTAGATCGCGCAGAGGAGATGGTCTCGGATGCGTTCGCCCTCGGTATAGGGATCGAGCCACTGGCCGTACTCCCAGAAGTGGGTTGCCGGGAACTTCATTATCCCCGCCGGCTTGCCATCGGCTGCTTGACGGCTGGCTCCAGCAATGGGACCGGGCGCGTTCTCGATTCCGGGCTTCGCCAACTGCCCACTCAGATTGGCGTAGTCCTTCGCCACGTCCAAGGCCCAAGGCACGTCCGGGAAGGGAACGGGCTTGTCAGCCATCCGGGTGCGGAAGAACACCGTGTTTCCGTGGTGCATGTCGTCCTGATGCTCAGGAGCAAGACTCTCGTTGAACTCCGCCTGCGCTTCCTGGCCGAAACGCGTCTCGGCGCCGGCGAGCAGGCCGAGAATCGCAGTCCCTGTGCAATCGATGAAGACGGGTGCGTTATATCGGCTTTCCAGTCCGCTGCGGGCATCACGGGCGTCGACCGAGACAATGGTCGTCCCGTCCATGACGACGTTGAAGACGCATTGCTCCAGGAAGACTTCGGCGGTCGGCTCCAAATCGAGGAGCTTCAGCGCGTGCAGGTCCCCGTCGTCCCAGCGCTCGGAAAGTTCGTCGATCAGGGGTCCCGTCTCTCCCCTGGGGCTGAGACCGATCTCCAGGCTTGCATTGCCTCCCAGGTACGGACGGTCCTGGATGAGCGCTGTCCGGCACCCCAAACGGGCTGCCGACAATGCGGCGGCGGCCCCGGTCACGCCGCCTCCGACGATCACAACGTCGAAGTCCCCTGCAGCGACCGGTTGGTCGGGCAAGCCCCGGAGGTTCTTTCGCCATGCGCGAGCTGCTCCGTCCGCCCCATCGGGTGGTGTCAGGTCGTCACGGCTGAGGAAGATCGCATCACACCGCCCGTCGAAGCCGGTGAGGTCGTGCAGTGCCAGGGTCGTATCGCCTTGAGGAAGTTCCACCACTCCTGCCGACTGCCACGCCCAATCCCGTCCGTTGGCACCGAACTCGGTTTCCAGCGTTGTTCCGTTGACGGAGAGTGTGAACCGTCCGGGATGATGCGCCGGCACCCAGTCCTTCGCCCGTACCCAGACCTTGTACTCGCCGGCTTCCGGGATGACGACCACGGTTCGAGCATCTTCGACGGGCTGGCCCAGCCCGTGGGCGAGGAGATAAGGCGAGCCCATCTGAATATCGAACTGTGAATCCAGGGTCCAACCGCCGAAGTCCTCAAAAGCTTCCGCCTCCACGAGGATTCCTGAAGGCGATCCGTGTGTGATTTCTACGTCGCTCATTTGTTCCAGCTCCATTCTTTGAAGACAACCACTGGGCCCAACATCCGGCCTCGTCACCCACGCCCTTCTCGCCGCTCGACCGCTGATGGTCAAGCCGGGCGACACTGCTGATGGGCCGCGGGAGGCAGATGTCGTCGACGATGTCGCCGAGAGTGAGACCGTCCAGGGTGTCGCCGTCGGGCCCGCCACTGAAGACGATCTCCGCATACGAGGCTGATCAGGATGTTGGCGACACGCAACGGCCACAGCTCGGGGGTAACGATCACGCGGCGCGCAGCGCGGGCCTGATGGCGCCGTCCCTCAGGAGATCATCCTCGCCGGCGACCTCGTGGCCGAGGATGTCCGGGACCAGGTGCACGTCCGAGAGGCACACATCGGCCTTTCTTTCCGCCGACGCGGAGTCGCGCATGGTTCACTCCTGTCCGCGTGCCTCCGGTACAGGCACATTGAATTGATTGACTTCTTCCTGTGCGTGGACGGCCTTACCTCGACGCACGGGGAAACAGTCATTACCGACGTGTCGGCGATGCGGCGAGAGCGGAGACGAGGGCCTCAGTCGTGAGAATCTCGTGCGCGTAGGTGGGGCCGTTGACCACGTGTGCGGTGTGCATCGCCTCGGTGCTGTAGGCCGCGGTTGCGTCGGTGACGAGCGTGACGTGGTAGCCCATCTCCATCGCGAAGCGGCCGGTCGATTCGGCGCAGGTGTTCGCGAGCAGGCCGATGACGATCACATGGTCGATGCCGTGCTGCTTGAGCTGCTGGTCGAGGTCGGTGTTCGCGAAGCCGCTCTGCGCCCAGTGCTCGGCGATGACGACATCACCGTCCCGTACCGGGAAGTCGTCGTGGAAACTGCCGCCCCAGGTGTCCTTCGCGAACAGTTGGATGCGGCCCGCACCCAGCTGCGACGGGTTCGGGAACTGCCAGTGCTCGAAGTCGCCGGGCACGGAGCGATGGTGAGGGACGAAAAAGACCTTCACGTGCGCTTCGCGGGCCGCGGCGACGACCGCCTTCATGTGGTCGACGGTGCCAGTGGCGACGGCCACCTGCTCCACTGCCGGCCAGAGTTTGCCCTCCTCGGCAAGGAAATCGTTGTAGGGGTCCAGGAGCAGCACCGCTGTGCGCTCCGCCGCATAGTGGGTTGTCATCATTCCTCTTCGGTTCCGTGGCTGTCGCTCATCCACCCCTCAAGGCGGGTGGTCAGTAGCCGGTGGACGGCTGCAATCAGCGCTTCCGCCATAACGTTCCGTAGTCGATCCGTAGACGATTTCCTGGGCACGCCCGTTCTCGACGTGCCTGCGGTGGCACTTGGCGAGGGACCCCAAATCGCCAGAAGCTGTGGCCAGAGCCCGTGCTCGCGGGCTTGGGCCTCCCAGTCGTCCTGAACAAGGTGCCGGATGCCATCACGGCGCGATCGGCGATCTCCTGGGTCGTGACCGCCGCCACTCCGCGCGCGTCTGACAACCCCACGCCTGCCTCGAAGGTTCGCGCCCGCTTGTCCTGCTTGTTCCGCTCGCGCCAACTTGGCGGCACCGCGCCGTTCGTCATCACGGGTGGCTCCTCCGCTGCATCGATCTGGCGTGTCGCACCCACCAATACAGACTATACTCATTTTTGAGTGTAGTCGAATTTCTCTTGCGGTCGGCGTTGTGGGCCAGGCGGAAGGTCGCTACGTGCGCGGAACCCGCAGGTGCCTGATGTGCGGCGGCTGGTGGGACCCGAGCATCCTCAGCGTGGTCGTGGGTCAGGGGGACCTTCGAGGAGGTCGAGCAGGGTCGCATGGTGCTCGCTCTCGTTCCGGGCGCGGAGCATTGAACGCCATCGGAAGCGTGCGCGGTGGGGTATACGCCACCATGCTCGACTCGACGCGGACTGTGCCGTGCTGGCGTCCCTACCGAAAGGAGTGCGGTATGCCTAGCTCGACTTGAATGTGATAGGGGTACCAGTGAGAATCTGTATCGATTCCACGGCGCGGTACGCGATGGAACTCAGATTCCATGTTCCGCTGGCGGCGGATGACACGGCGGCGTGCACGCATGGATTCATACGGGCTGCTGATGAGTTGAACGGCCCGATCTTCGCGCACGTCATAAGCGATACGAAGAGCGTGATGGCGGCACTGCACGCTTGATGGTCGATAGCGATGGGTGGACGCCCCTGCCTGCGAGGACTCGTGGATCGCTCGCTTGGTCATCTGTATACCGGGCAGCGTTCCAGCACCCCGTGGCGAATATTGGTGTTGTCGGCCGAATGATTGATCTCCTGAGAGTGACCGTGAACAATTCAGTGGACCTCAAGCTTCCTCGGCGTGATTCGCGTTCCAACCGCGCGCGCATACTGGCAGCCGCTCGGCGTGAACTGAGCCGGAACCCGGACGCCCCACTTGAGGAGATTGCGCAGGCCGCGGGTGTGGTGCGGCGCACCCTGTTTGCCTATTTTCCAGGGCGACAGTCATTGGTGGAAGCGCTCGTTGAAGAAGCGTCTCATGACCTGTGCAAGGCCGTGGAAGAGAGGGCGAGCATCACCGAGGGGCCTGAGCAAGCACTCGCGCACCTCGTTCTTTCCCTCTGGGATCTCGGCGGCGCGTACCAACTGCTGCTTGTGTTCGAACGAAGAGGCCTCGACAGGGAACGGGTCACTGAAGCTCTGGCTGTGATCCGAGAGGAAGGCACGGCCATCCTTGCAACGGGGCAACAGGCCGGAGTGTTCCATGCTCTCGCACCGCCTGCCGTACTCAGTGCCGGGATTGAGGCGTTCACGATGGCCCTGTCGGGAAGAGGCAGTTCGGAGTCTTGGTTGGATGATGGAACGATGACGATTTTCGCCGTGTTGGTCGCGGCCGGCGTCCCTGAGGAGAGAGCTGCCGTCGTCATCGACGGGATTCCGGCACAGATGTTTGCCCGGTCCGTTGCTGATCAATGAGGCCTGCGCAGGGCAGGCACCACCTGCCGTCTGCGCAGTCCTGGCCGGCGCCCGTTCCATCGGCCGGTGGGCGGGTACGCCCGGCAGGATGCTCGTGCGGACCTGCCCGCGGCCCGCGCGGGGTGGGCAACGCGCCCGGCACTTCGACCATCCGTCGCACCTTGACCCTCGTGTGCCCCTGTGGCCTCGTCGACCTGCTCGGCGCCCCCCCCCCCGGCCGCCCACCCCTCTCGGCGGCTACGGCCGAGTGGTCCTTGCACTCACCTTGATCACGGTCGGTGCCTGCATAACAACCGCGAGCAGGTCTGCTACCCAGCGTGCCGCCCGGATCGGGCCTGGCCGACGACATGTTTGCCGATCCGGAGGCCATGTCATTGCGGCCCGTGCTGGCGCCGCCGAGACTGCCACCCGCCCTCCGCTGGTGGTGCAGGGCGTGAAGACGGTTCTTGACCACAAGAAGACCTTCGCCGGGAAGTCCAGGTCAGACGAATCTTCTTGAACCTAATCAGCCGCCTTGCCTGCTACAGGACTTTCGCATGCCTTATTAGGCGTCTGTATCGTTCGTCGAGCGCCGCATTCGTCTTTGGTGCGACCGACTTGCTCGGGGCGAGGGTCTTCGACCCCGGGGACCAGGGCCCCGACGTTCTCGTGAAATGTCCAGTTCACTGCCTCGGCCCCAGCCTTGGGGCGTCATCGAAACCCCCGTCAGGACACAGGTCGGCTGAGGTCCAGCCGCGAGACGAACCGGACGAATCGAAAGACCGCCGGGGCCCTGGGTTCCGAGGATGTTTCATCCTTCATCATCGGGGGAGTTCCGTAGGGCCCGGACAATGATTTCGTGGGCTTCGTTTCCGTCATTCCTGGTGATCGCGATAATGAGCCGTCCGAGCCAGTTCGGGTCGTCCACGCGTACCAGAGCGACTTTTTCTGGGACGACCGGGGCCAGGATGTCCGGGATGACGCAGATTCCGAGACCGGCGGCGACGAGTCCGAAGCGGCGGTGAGCGCGAAGGTCAGTCTGGGCTGCTGCTCCAGCGCTCTGGCCAGTGCGAAGGGGAGCAGGGCCGCGTTCGCGGAGGGGAAGGCCCGTACCCGGACGCGCACTTCGGGCCCGTGGGTGATCTCGTCGAGCCGTTCGTCCAGCCGGTCGAGGCCGGCGAGGGTCTCGGTAGCGAACCGGGCGATCAACTTTCCCGCGCGTGTCGTCCTGACGCCGCGCACGCCCCGCACGAAGAGCGGCTGCCCGGCGGCTTTTTCCGCGACGGCGACCTGGCGGGAGATGGCGGGCTGGGAGTAGCCGAGGGCGCGGGCCGCGCCGCTCAGGGAGCCATGCGCGGCGACCGCGCGCACGACGCGGAGGGCACTGGGCGACATGACTTACGCACAGCTCCGTGATTTCTTCGCAGCCATGCGTGACGCATTCGAGGGATTCGCGTGCGAGCGGCGGACCATTGTCAGCGAGGGCGATTATGTCGGGTCCCGTACGTGTATGTCGGGGCGTTTCACCGCGGCCTTCAAGGCATCCCTGGTCGGCACGATCGAGCCGACCGGGCACCCGATCCGGCTCGAACTGATCAACACCTTCCGTTACGAGAACGGTCAGCTCGCCGCGGAGTGGGTCCAGTACGACAACGTCGCCTTCCTGCGCCAGCTCGGCGTCGACCTGACCACCGGGCACTGACCGACACCTGGGCGGTCGCCTCGCTGTCCGGGTTGCCTCAGGGGTGGGTCCCCTGAAGGGGGGACGCACCCACCGCTGGGACGAACGCCCCGACCACCGGCCATGACCGCACACCTCTACCGGCGCGACCTCACATGGCTGGTCTAGGAATCACCTATTTTTCTCCCGCCTGCTCTTGACCAGCTCCGCGAGCAACCCGAGGTCGTGTCCGACGAGGTCCCGTGCCTGCTGAAGCGGCTGTCCGAGGTGCCCGACCCGCGAGACCCACGCGGCGTACGGCACGCTCTGGTTGCCGTGCTCGCGTTGACCGCGTGCGCGGTTCTGGCGGGGGCGCCCTCTGTGCCGGCAGTCAGCGAGTGGATCGCCGACGCCCCGCCGCACATCCTTCAACGCCTCGGCACACGCCTCGACCCACTGTTCCAGAAGCGGTTCCTGCCTGCGGAAACAACGGTCCGGCGGCTACTGGCCCGCATCGACGGCGACGCGCTGGACCGGGCGGTCGGACGCTGGCTCGCCGACCGACGCCCGAAGGCGACGGGCACCACCTTCGCCGAGGACGCCTCCCAGCTGCGGACCGGCAACGCGCCCCGCGCGATGGCCACCTGGCGCAACCTCGCCATCGGAGCCCTCCGCGCGGCCGGAGTGAAGAACTTCGCGACCGGCCTCCGCCGCAACGCCCGCGACCCTCGCTGCCCCCTCGCACTCCTCGGCCTCGGATGATCACGAACCGGACGTCATGCGACTACGCCGAAGCCCTGCCCCGGGGACCAACGGCCGCTTGGCAGCATCGGCGGCGCATGGTGAGTGTGTCGATCGAGCCGGTGGAAAGAGGAATCGCCCGGCAGTGGTCGGCCGCTCGTGTGACCACTGCCGGGCTTCCTACCGCACCGCTCCCGTCCCCACGGCCCGGTGCGGTTGCCGGGGGCGTCCCCTCAGGATGAGACGTCCTCGGAGCACTGAAGGAGCTTCAGAGACGGGTCAGCTCACGTTCCTCGTCGGGCTTCTGCTGCTCTTTCGCCAAATGCTTGGTCAGGCCCTCGCCCTCGACGTCCACGTTGGGGAGCGCCTTGTCGAGCCACTTCGGCAGCCACCAGGCGGCGCGGCCGAGCAGAGTGAGCACGGCCGGCACGATGGTCATGCGGACCACGAAGGCGTCGAAGAGAACCGCAATGGCGAGGCCGAAGCCGACCATCTTGACCATCGCGTCATTGGATTCGATGAACCCGGCGAAGACGCTGATCATGATGATCGCGGCGGCGGTGACGACCCGGGCGCCGTGCTGGAAGCCCGTCACGATGGCCTGACGGGGATTCTCGCCGTGGACGTACGCCTCTCGCATGCGGGTGACGAGGAAGACCTCGTAGTCCATGGCGAGGCCGAAGACGACGCCCACCAGGAAAATCGGCATCATGCTCATGATGGCGCTGGGCTGTTCGACGCCGAGAAGGCTGGAGAGCCAGCCCCACTGGAAGACCGCGACGACGGCGCCGAGGGCGGCCAGCACGGAGAGCAGGAAGCCGAGCGCGGCCTTGAGCGGTACCAGGATGGAACGGAAGACGAGGGTCAGGAGGACGAAGGCGAGGCCGACGACGAGTCCGAGGTAGGGAACGAGGGCGTCGTCGAGCTTCTGGGACACGTCGACCTTCATGGCCGTGAAGCCGGTGACCATGACCTTGTCGTCAGTGTGGTCGCGGATGTCGGCGAGCAGGTCCTCCGTCTTGCCGCTGTCGGGGCCGGTGACCGGGATGACCGTCAGGATGGCGGTCCTGCCCGCCTTGTCGGAGGCGGTCGGCACGACGGCCGCGACGTTCTTCAGGCCTGTGATCGTTTTGCTGACCCGGGCGGTCTCGGTCTTCAGGTTGCCGCCGTGGGCCGTGTCGATGGTGACGAGCAGGGGCCCGTTGACGCCGGGGACGAAATTCTTGGCGAGGATGTCGTACGCCTTGCGCTGGGTGGTGCTGGTCGGCTGGTCGCCGTCACCGGGCAACCCCAACTTCAGACTGGCGACAGGTATGGCGACCACGCCGAGGGCGACGACGGCGGTCAGCAGCATGGTGACCGGTCGGCGCATGACGAACAGGGCCCACCGGGTACCCATGTTCGGCTTGCCGTGCCGGGCATGCTCCTGATCCGCGCTCTCGCGCGCGGTGCGGCTGAGGACTCGCTTTCCGGCGAAGCCGAGGAGGGCGGGGATGAGGGTGAGCGCGATGACGACCGCGATGGCGACCGTGCAGGCCGCGGCGATGCCCATCTTGGTGAGCATCGGGATGTCGACGACGGCCAGACCGACCAGTGCGATGACGACGGTCAGCCCGGCGAAGACGACCGCGGATCCGGCCGTACCGACCGCGCGTCCGGCCGCTTCCTCCTGGTTGCGGCCGGCGGCGAGTTCGCCGCGGTAGCGGGAGACGATGAACAGGGCGTAGTCGATGCCGACGGCGAGGCCGATCATCGAGGCGAGGATCGGGGTGGTGCTGGAGAGGCTGAGGGCCTCCGTGAGCGCCTTGATCGAGCCGACACCGATTCCCACCCCGATGATCGCGGTGAGCAGGGGGAGCCCGGCGGAGACGAGCGAGCCGAAGGTGATCACCAGGACGAGTGCCGCGACGGCGATACCGATGATCTCGGCGGTGCCGGTCTCCGGCAGCTCGGCCATCGCGGTACCGCCCGCTTCGACGGTGAGGCCGGCGTGCCGGCCGTCGTCGAGGACTGTGTCGAGGGTGTCCTTGGAGGCGTCGGTCAGCTCGCTGAACTGGACCTTGTACTGCACCGTGATGTACGCGGTGGTGCCGTCCTTGCTGACGGCGCCCACCTTGTACGGGTCCAGGACGGTGACGACCTGCTTGTTGCCGTCGCCGAGTTCGGTGACGGCCGTTTCGACGGCCGCCTTGTTCCTGGCGCCGGTGATCTTCTGGCCGTCGTGGGTGCGGAAGACGACATTGGCCTGGGCGCCGTCCGCGTGGAGTGCCGGGAAGCGTTTGTCCAGCAGGTCGAAGGCCTTCTGCGCCTCGGTGCCGGGGATGGAGAGACTGTTGCTGCCAGTGGTGTTGGCGTTGGCGGCACTGACACTGATCGCCGCCAGCACGGCTACCCAGAGCAGGGCGACGAGCCTTCGCCGACGGAAGGAGAACCGTCCGAGTTTGTAGAGGAATGTGGCCACGGGGCGTACTCCCGGTCAGGTCGGGTGGCGAAAAAGGACATGGGGAATCAGCCCGACGGCGAGAGCGGTGCGCGTCAGGTGGGGGTGTGGAGAGAGTTCTTCGAGATGCCGTATGGCGCCGTACGGAGGTGTCAGACGCCCAGGGTGGGGAGGATCGCGGCGTCTGTGTAACGGATGAGGAAGGCCCGGTCGGCCGGCCGTTGATCGATCAGGGGACGGGTGAACAGGGTGCCGATCACCATGTGCGGGACGAATGCCAACGCGGGGGAGTCCGGCGCGATTTCGCCCCGGTCCACCGCCCGACGCAGCAGGGTGTCGAGCCCGCTCAGTTCGGGTTCGATGAGCAGTTCGCGCAGCGCATGAAGCAGGTCGAGATCGGTGTGTGCGGCGTGGATCAGGCTCCGCAGCAGTGCGGTGTCCTTGGCCATCCGCGCGTCGTCCGTCTGAGCTATGGCCGCATGGAGATCGCCGCGCAGGGAACCTGTGTCGATCCCGGAGAGGTCGATGGGCTTGGCGTGCCGCAGTGCCCTCGTGACCAGCTCCGGCTTGCCCGTCCACAGACGATAGAGGGTGGCCTTGCTGCACCGGGTGCGGGCGGCGATGGAGTCCATGGTCATGGCCTCGTAACCGACTTCCCGCAGTAGATCGAGCAGGGCCGCGTAGATGGCTGCCTCGCGCTCCGGAGTGATCCGGCCGAGACGCGCTCGCTGTGCATCTCCCTGGGTCGTACTCCCGGTTGCTGCTGACATGCCTGATCCCTCACCCGGATGGAGCTGTTCGTACGCCTTGGACGCTACCCCGCGATGCTTATAAATACGAAACCGTTTCGGTAGTGAAATGGGTCACGGCGTGCCCCCGAGGCCCGGCAGGGAGGTTCCGCGGCTGATTCCGAAGTCCGTGGAACCTGCGAAACTGGACCGGAAACAGACCTGAAAGGAAGCCACATGGCGAGCACGTCACCGGTCGCGGCGAAGCCGGGGCGGCCTCGGGACCCGGGGGCGGACGACCGGATTCTCCGGGCTGTTGTCGATGAGCTGGCCGAATGCGGTGTCGCCGGATTCCGTATCAACTCCGTGGCGACGCGCGCGAAGGTCGCCAAGCGGACCCTCTACTCCCGCTGGGCCGAGCGTGACGATCTGATCCTGGCCGGCCTGTCCGTCCTGGCCGTGCACCTGAGCCCGCCCCGTACCGGCAGTCTCCAGGACGACCTGCGCTTGCTGTACGACGCGAGCATCGAGGCCCTGGACAGCCCCCGAGCGCTCATCGTGGCTCGCTGCTCCCTCGAGTTGCCGGACCACCCAGAGCTCTACGCGGCATTTCAGCGGGACTGTATAGACCAGCCCCTCGCTGTCGTCGAAGACGTCCTCTTCGACGCGCAGCGGCGTGGTGAACTGCGTTCCGACGTCGACCGCTCTGTGGTTGCCGAGATCTTCACCTTCGCGGTCTCCGGCTTCAGCACACCGTTCGCCCGCCTCCGCGGCGTCAGCGCTCAAGGCGTCCGCGAGCAGGCCCTGGCACTGTTCCTCGACGGAGTGCGTGCGGGCTCTTTGCCGGCGTGAGGGGCCGCGCCGACGCGCATGGCAGAGCTCGGCACTCGGCGGTACCTCGCGCGCAAGGCGCGTCCCGGGGGCGACGGAGGGTATCGCGACCGCCCCTCGTCAAGGGGGCCGTGTTGAAGGCCTGGTCGGGGACGAAGGGGCTCGCGGTCGCGCAGCATCACCGTCGACCGGTCTGCGTACTCGCTGCGTCGAGCGAGGGGATTTCCTGGTGCGGAGTGCGGAGCACATGCCTACGCTGCGCTGCGCCACCTCGGAACGCGCGATGTGCTGTGGCCGACCAACTATCGCCGAAGGGGGAGACGATGATCGGTGACTTGGGATCTCGCCCGGTGCGCTAGAGAGCGGGCACCGGAGGCCAGCGTTGGGGTTCGAGTATCCCCAACGTGTAGGCGCGCGCCACCAGAGCTGTCCTGTTGGACGTGTTCCAACGGTGGGACATCTGCCCCAGGTGGTAGTTGACACCGTCCGGAGTCAAGCCCACCTGCCTGCCGATCTGAGCACTTGTCAAACCGTTGGCTACCAGCGCGAGGATCTGCGCCTCCATCGCACTGACCGGTTCGTGTTCCGAGGTCAACCGGTCAGGCGCGGGGCGCAGCATGAGCAATAACACGATGGGCGCGTCGGGGATGTCGCCAATCAGGTCGACGCTCATCCCGCCGCGGCGGCGCGTTCCATCCGGGGCTGTCCAGGTCACGTCGACGGGAAAGCGGGATACGTGACGCAAGCGGGCCGCTTCCCTGATGCGCTGGATAGCCGCTTCGGTCCGCGGTTGGAAGAGCTCCAGGACGTTGCGTTCGTTCAGCCGGCCGGGCAACTGGCCCCACTCCGCAGCCATGGCGGGATTCGCGAGTCTGATGGTGCCGTCGGCGTCGCACAGCGCGATGGGTATCGGCACTCGGTCGAACACGAGCAGGGCTTGATGACGCCAGGCGATGGCGAGGTCCCGCCAGCTGTCCGGTGGCACGCCGTCCCCGACCTTCTCCCACACGTACGTTCGCACGTCCATGTCACCACTCCCGCTGGTCACTTGCACTACAAGAACTCGTAGAGATCACTGCTTCGGCGCCGACCGCGCGGCCCCAGGCTGGAAGCAGCGCCGATCAAGTCTCAGACAGCAGTCGAACATGCCGGTCGGCGGAGGAACGTGCCTACCCCCCCACACACAAGGAACGGCTGACCACATGACTGACACGCTGCCCACGTCGCAGGAACTGATCGGCCACGAGATCCCTGTGGTCGACGTCTCCGACGTCGGAATGAGTGACACACCCGGACAGCAACTGATGAAGCTGACCCGGCGCCACGGCCCGGTCTTCGCGCTACGTTTGCGCGGGCATGACACACTCTTCGTCAGCGATCTGGACCTGGTCACGGAAATCTCCGACGAGCAGCGGTTTGCCAAGTTCATCAACCCCAACCTGGGATACGTCCGGGAGTTCGCCGGCGACGGACTGTTCACCGCCCACAACGACGAGCCCAATTGGGCCAAGGCCCATGACATCCTGATGCCCGCCTTCGCGCTCGGATCGATGCGCACGTATCACCCGGTCATGCTGAAGGTCGCCCGTCGACTCATAGAATCCTGGGACAGCCATGCCGCAGCGGGTACGCCCGTGGACGTGGCCCACGATGCGACACGGATGACCCTGGACACCATCGGACTCTCCGGGTTCGGCTTCGACTTCGAGTCCTTCGACCGCACCGAACCCCACCCCTTTGTCACCTCCCTGATCGGATGCCTGGACTGGGCGATGACCCAGCAGTCCCGTGTCCCCGGCATCGACTACAGCGACCGCGACCGAAGGTTCCGCACGGACTCCAGCTACCTGGCCGACGCCGTCGACGAGGTGATCGCCGCCCGCACCGACGGTGCCCGGCCCGAGTTCACGGACCTGCTGGAACTCATGCTCACGGCCCGTCACCCCGCCGACGACACCACCCTCGACCTGAAGAACGTCCGCTACCAAGTGCTCACCTTTTTGGCCGCCGGTCACGAGACCACCTCCGGCACCATCGCCTTCGCGCTGTACCACCTGGCCAAGCACCCGGAGAGCCTGCGGCTGGTGCAGCGCGAGGTGGACGAGCTGTGGGGCGACGACCCTGACCCGCAGCCGACATACGAGGACGTGGGCCGGATGCCGCTCACCCGCCAGGTACTCAACGAGACGCTCCGGTTGTGGCCGGCCGCTCCCGGGTTCAGCCGGGCGGCCCGACAGGACACGGTCATCGGCGGCCGGATCCCGCTCCGCGCCGGTCAGCTGGTCAGTGTGGTGAGCACCATGCTGCACCGCGGCCCTGTGTGGGGTGACAACCCCGAGCTGTTCGACCCGTTCCGCTTCGCTCCGGAGGCGGAGGCCGCGCGATCTCCGCACGCGTTCAAGCCGTTCGGCACCGGCGAACGCGCCTGCATCGGACGGCAGTTCGCGATCCACGAGGCCATCCTGGTGCTGGGCCTGCTGGCCCACCGCTACCGGCTGATCGACCAGGACGACTACCAGCTGAAGGTGAAGGAAGCCCTCACCATCAAGCCGGATGGCTTTACCCTTACTCTGATCCGCCGCACTGTGGCCGACCGTGCGGCGAACCGCGCCGCGCTCCCCTCCGGCACCGCGCCGGCCACCGTCGTCGAAGCGCCCGCAGCCGACACCGCCGGACCGGGACGTGTCCGGCAGGGCACCGGTCTGCTTCTGCTGCACGGCTCGAACTACGGCACCTGCCGCGACTTCGCCACCCAACTCGGTAAAGCCGCCGCGGAGATCGGCTGTGACACCGCCGTCGCGTCCCTCGACACATACACCGGAGGACTGCCCACCGACCGGCCTGTCGTCATCACTGCCGCCTCCTACAACGGCCAACCCACCGACGACGCCGGCGCGTTCGTTCGGTGGCTGGAGGCCGCCGGACCCGGCGAAGCGGAAGGTGTCACCTACGCCGTCCTGGGCGTGGGCGACCGGAACTGGTCCGCCACGTACCAGCGCATCCCCACCTTCATCGATGACCGTCTCGCCGCCCTCGGGGCCACCCGCCTGATGGCCCGCGGCGAAGCCGACGCCGCCGGAGACCTGAACGGCGGCGTCAAAGAGTTCACTACCCTGTTGCGGACCGTCCTGCTGGAGCACCACGGTGATCCCGACAGCGCCGAGTTCCCGTCGCGACGGCAGGTCCCGGCGTACACCGTCACAGAGGTCACGGGCGGTACACATGACCTCCTCGCCAACCGGCACAGCATGACGGCGATGACGGTCACCGAGACCGGCAGCCTCAGCCAACCCGGATACCCGCGCGTCAAGCGGCTGGTCCGCCTGGCGCTGCCCGAGGGCACCACCTACCGCACCGCGGATCACCTCACCGTGCTCCCGGCCAACTCACCGGCCCTCGTCGCACGAGCAGCCCAACTGCTGCGCGCCGACCTCGACACGGTTCTGAGCATCGTCCCCGATCGCCCGTCCCGGAGCGGGCTTGCCATCGACCGGCCGCTGACCGTGAGGGAATTGCTCACGCACTATGTCGAGCTTCAGGACCGACCGACTGCCGAGCAGCTGAACGTCCTGGCGGCGGTGAATCCGTGCCCGCCCGAACAGTCCGCGCTGCGTGCCCTCGCCCACGACCAGGACGCGCTCGCGACCGACCGGCGCACCGTGCTGGACCTCATCGAGGACCATCCCGCCCTGTCCGAGGTCCTCACCTGGCCGACGATGCTGGAACTGCTGCCGCCGCGCCGGCCGCGGCACTACTCGATCTCGACCTCTCCGCTCCAGGACCCTCACCACGTCGACCTGATGGTCTCCGTACTCCAAGGCCCGGCGCGCTCCGGTCGCGGCACTTACCGGGGTGCCGGCTCCGGCTACCTGAACACGGTCCGCCCCGGCGACACCGTGCTCGCCCGCGTACAGCCGTGCCGAGCGGCCTTCCGCATCGATCACACCGTCAGCAGCCCCGTCATCATGGTCGCGGCGGGGACAGGACTCGCCCCCTTCCGCGGGGCCATCGCCGACCGCCGGGTCCTGGCCACCGGCGGCGTGTGGCTGGCTCCGGCTCTCTGCTACTTCGGTTGCGACACTCCCGATGCCGACTATCTGCACGCCGACGAACTGCGCGCCGCCGAGCAAGCGGGAGCGGTCTCCATGCGCCCAGCGTTCAGCGAAGCCCCCATCGATGGCCGGCGATTCGTCCAGGACCGCATCGCCGCAGAGGCGGACGAGGTCTGGCAACTGATCGGAGGGGGTGCCCGGGTGTACGTCTGCGGCGACGGGACCCACATGGCGCCCGGCGTCCGCCAGGCATTCCGGTCCCTGTATGTGCGCGCCAACCCTGGCGCGGACGACACCCAGGCCGGTGCCTGGCTCCAGGGGTTGATGGCTGACGGACGGTACGTCGAGGACGTCTACGGAGGCTGACCCCGGTGACGGGCCAGGCGCCCAGCCATTGCGATGACGCGGCAGCTGCCTGCCGCGTCGTGGCGACCTCGGCACGGTAGAGACGTCCGGTCCGCGCGAACTTGTTGAGGGAGCAGCGCCCGCACCTGTCCGGTCTGAGCGCCGGCCAAACGCGTTCACCGAGTGATCAGGTCGGAGGCGTTATCGATGGGCCCGGGCAGACGCCGGGCAGGCTGTGTTCACAGGCTCGGGTGTGAGCGACGAGTTCCTGTTCGCGCGTGGCGGTCACCCCCGGGGATGGCTCCGGCGTACGTCGGAGCGAACCCCACTCCGGCCGGAGCGCCCCGATCAGGAAGGCGATGAAGGCCCGCAGGACATGCATGGCGGCGGGCGCGTTCAGGCGCCGGGTCAGCACCAAGGACGCGGAACGGGGATACCCCAGGGCGGCAGCGCGAAAAGAGGATTACGTCCGGTATAGCGACTAGCACATCAGCCTTGTCGGAGATGCGGTTGTACAGCGACATGGTCCGCGCGATCGCCGCGCCGCGATCTTGTGGAGCGACAGCTTCTCCATGCCCTCTGTATCGGCCACCACCAAGGCCTGACGCACGATCTCCTGCCTGGTCACTGGAATCAGGGCACGTCGAGGCCTGGAAGGCACCCAGAATCGCTGCCCGCATCTGGGCAAGTACGGCGGTCCGGTCATCGGGGGGCGTCGCGCCGGAGGGCGACCGCGATGCCTTGCACGAGGAAGCGGGTCGCAAGCTCGCTGCGGTGCACTCGACAGGGCGCGGGTGACGCATCGGGAACCAGGACGAGGGCCAGGTGGGTCGCGAGGGAGCGGAACAGCGCGTTGGGCTCACCGACCCGTCCGATGTCGCATGGACTACCCCGTGATGCCTGTGCGTCACCGGCCACCCGCGGACGGGTTCACGGGCACGCCCTTCTCGTTCCTCCGTCGTACGACGCCCCTACGCGCGCGCCGCCAGACCGGCGATCAGCAGCTCGACGTCGTACTCGAATTCGGCCGCGGCAAAGATCGTGCTGGAGATGTCGGCGTCATGACTAACAACTTCATCTCTCCCACAGGGCTCGGGCAGGCATTTCCGCCGCATACGAACCTGTCCAAGTACTGCTAGGGGATGAGGACAAGACGAATCGGGTTGCCCTGTTTCGACTCGAGGCGCTCGATGGCCTCGGCGGCCTTGGCCAGAGGGAAGGTGGCACTGACAGATCGGCTGAAGTCGAGGCGCCCGAGCTCGGCGAGGCGTACCAGCTCCGCAACGTGCCCGTCCTCGGAACCGTAGTGGCCGAGGATCTGCTTCCGTGCGTACTGGAAGGCCACGTCGCTGTCGACTGTGAACGAGCCGCCGCTGATGCCTACCAGCACGAGCCTTCCGCCGATGCCGAGAGAGGCCAGCGCCTGAGTGCGTACAGGTGCGACGCCGGCAAAGTCGAGGGCCACGTTGAGGCCCTTCCCGTTCGTAGCGGTCGTGATCTTGGCCGCGAACTCGGGGTCGGTGGGATCCAGAGCGAGGTCGGCGCCGAATTCGAGAGCGCGCTCGCGGGCAGCCGGGACAGGGTCGACAGCGATGATCGGGGCGGCGCCAGAGAAACGCAGCAGTTGAATTCCGTGTGCGCCGAGGCCACCGATGCCCCACACTCCAACGGACTCTCCCTGCTTGATCTTTCCGGTCCATTCGATCGCGGCCCAGGGAGTGGAGACGGCGTCGGGGATGATCGCGGCCTGTTCGAAAGGGAGGCTGTCGGGGATGGGGATGAGTTCCTCGACGGGGGCCACGACGTACTCGGCCCAACCGCCGTCGTAGTCCACGCCCATCGTCCAAACAGCGTCGCCGACGTGCTTGCCCGCACCGACGATGACGCGGGTGCCCGGTGCGGGTCCTGTGACACCGTCTCCGAGAACGTCGACCTCACCGGCGACCTCATGGCCGAGGGTGACTTCGTCCCCGGCCAGGAGCAGCGGGCTGAGGACACCTTGGATGAGATGTACGTCCGAAAGGCATACTCCGGCCGCACGGACCTTCACACGGGCCTCACCAGGCCCGGGCGTCGGCACCGGGACCTCTGTGACGGCGAACGACTTGGTGGCGAAGTTCATTCGCCCGGCCAGCATGGTCTTATCCATGATTCACTCCTGTTTCCTGACTGCGCTACAGGCATTGCTGATGCCGAACTGCTTGGACTTCGCTCATGCGCCGGTCTCGCTTCGATGAAGGGGGCGCAGCCAGTGCCGCCAACAACTGCGTGGAGTCGAGACGTTGACTGGTTCAGGCCGCAGTTGCGTCGGTGACGAGTGTGACGTGATAGCCCGCTTCCATCGCGAAGCGGCCGTGCTGCTTGAGCTATTGGTCAAGGCTGGTGTTCTCGAGATGTCATCGTTCCTCTTCAGCCTCGAGTCTGTCGTCCCTCCAGTCGGCGAAGTGGGTGGCGAGCAGCCGATCGATTTCTGTCATCAACACATGCGCGTCGCGCTGAGCGGTGTGGGCGGTGGACATCGCCATGAAAACGACGGCGAAAACGACCCGGCCGCTCGGCTCGGCGGACTGCACTTCGGCAGCGCCGGTGTCGACGAGGACATGCTCGATGTGCCGCTGCAGCTCTTCGACGATCTCCTGTGCCTCGTTGCGGTAGCGCGTGTTCGTCGTCCCGTAGACGATTTCGTGCACATAGGCGCGCCCGTTCTCCAGATGCCGGCGGTTGCATTCAACGACCGGCTCCAGGAGCGCGAGGAGCCGCGGCCGGAGCCCGTGCTCTCGGGCCTGGGCCTCCCAGCCGTCCTGAACCGACTGACCGAACCGGCGGTTGTAGATCATGACGAGCAGTTCGGTCTTGGTCGCGACGTACTGGAACAAGGTGCCGGTGCCGATATCGGCGCGCTCGGCGATCTCCTGAGTCGTGACCGCCGACACCCCGTGGGCGTCGAACAGCTCCACACCCGCTTCGAAGATCCGCGCCAGCTTGTCCTGCTTGTTTCTCTCGCGCCGACTCAGTGGCGCGGCGGCGTTCGTCATCACGGGTGGTTCCTTCACTGCATCACTCCGATGTTTCGTTACCACTGAAACAGACTATACTCATTTTCGATCGTAGTCGTATTTTTCTCGCGGGCTGGGCTGATCTGTGCGGCCTTGTTGTGCCCGACGTGGCCAGGCCTGTGCGGGTTCATGGCCGGGACGGCAAGGAGCGGGTCGAGGTACGAGAAGTGTGACCTGTCGAGTGTGCCCGGGTGGTTCGCCGTTTCCCTCGCCGGGTCGAGTTGGGCGTCGACGTCCGATGCGCTGCGATGCTCGGCCGGCCCGATCGTCATGTCGTCGAGCGCTCTCCAGGTCGAACTCATGAGCGAGCGCCTCCGACACCCCTACCTGTCGATCCGCGCCCTTCATGGAGCCGGTACCGCGAATTAACGACTGCGCTCAAATTTGAGTGTAATCTGCAATCGCGGTCGCCTCCCATCAAGGTGCGTGATCATGCCAATTTCCAGCACGCCTGCCAGGGGTGTCGGTGTGCCCATCGCAGATCTGACGGAGAGTTCTCCCTGCCAGGAGGCAGTTTGACCGCGGGTCAGATGCAGCTACAACCGTTGGAGTCCTGCGTGTCCCAAACCTCTGGCATCGCCCGGCCGACCCAGGCGCCGGTATCCGAGACGCATGCCTGGACCGGCAAGCAGCTCGTGATTGTGCTGGTGATCGGCCTCGCTGCGCTGGTGGTGTCACTGACTCAGTCGCTGCTGATACCGGTCATGTCCGAACTCGGCACCGAGCTCGACGCGTCCGCAGACGGCGTCGCCTGGATCTTCACCTCGACCCTGCTGGTCGGCGCGGTTGCCGTCCCGACCTTCGGCCGCCTCGGCGACCTGTACGGCACCCGCAGGATGTTGCTCGTCGCCCTCATCACACTGGTTGTGGGATCGTTGATCTGCGCTGTGGCGGACAACCTGGCCATGATGATCGTCGGTCGGGCTGTGGTGGGGCTCGCTGCGGCCGCGATCCCGCTGAGCATCAGCCTGGTCGGTGTGATCCTGCCGCGTGAGCACGCCGGTGCGGGTATCGCTCTGATCAGCGCGATGTTGGGGGTGGGCGGTGCGCTCGGCCTGCCGCTGGCCGGACTGGTCGCACAGTACGCGGATTACCACTTGCTGTTCTGGATCTGCATCATCGGCGGCGCTGTCGTCTACCCGTTGATCCTGCGGCTGGTGCCGGAGCCGGCGCGGGACGCGGAGGGTCGGATGGACGTCCCCGGCACGCTGCTGCTCGGCGCCGCGATGCCGGCACTCCTGCTGCCGCTTGCCCAGGGACAGTCATGGGGCTGGACCGACCCGCTCACCCTCGGCCTGTTCGCCACCGCCGTGGTGCTCCTTACCGGTTTCGTTCTGCTGGAGCTGCGCCGGACGTCCCCGCTGGTGGACGTGCGGACCAGCGCCCGCCGCCCCGTGCTCCTGACCAACCTGGCCTCGGTCTGCGTGGGCTTCACGCTCTTCGCCAGCCTCATCGGCACCGCTTCATACGTACAGGCCCCGGCCATCAGCGGGTACGGCTTCGGCTCATCGATCCTTGCTGGCGGACTGTGCATGCTGCCGGGTGGCCTGATGATGTTGGTGCTCTCCCTCGCCTCATCCAGGCTCAACGCGCGTACCGCCTTGGCCGTCGGCGCGCTGGTCATCGCAGTGGGCTTCGCCACTCGCATTGTGCTCGCCGAGCATATGTGGCAGGTCGTCGCAGGTAACGCGATTGTCGGCGCCGGCATCGGTATGGCGTACGCCGCGATGCCCGGTCTGATCATGCACGCCACCCCCCGCTCGGAACTCGCCGCGGCCAACGGCCTCAACACCCTTTTCCGCAGTGTCGGCAGCTCTCTGGCCAGCGCGATCGGCGGCGCCATCCTGGCCGCGCAAACCATCGACCTGGCCGGGCACACCCTGCCGTCGCTGAGCGCCTACCGCTTGCTCTTCGTCATTTGCGCGACCGTCGCGGTCCTCGCTGCGCTGCTTGCCTTGGCCATCCCGCGCTCGTCGAACACTGCGGACGCCGTCCTCACCGACTGATTTCCGGCGCATCACGCAGAGGATCAGACCGGGCGGGTGCCCCAGCCCGTGTATCGACAGCTTCCGCCCATGTCCTGCAGGTCGCGGCCAGCCGAGCCGCTGGACTGCGGTCCCGTCCGTGGAGAAAGAGCTTCACCACGGACGAGGTGTGTGGTCGCACGTCAAGAGGTCCCTCGCCAACCTCACCCGGCATGATCTTGCTCAGCTCTGCGCTGTGGTTTCAGCCTTGGGCTGACGTCTCGCCCGAACGGGTCTCCTCGACGCCGCTCATCAGAAGGTCCACCATCTTGGCGGCGACGTCGGCAGCTCCAAGCCTCCCCTCCGGCGAGTACCACCGGGGGATCCAGTTCACGGCCCCCATGAAGGTGACGAGCACGAGGTCGGGGTCGACATCGGGTCGCAGCGTTCCATCCTCGCGTCCAGTCAGGACCACGTCCTTGAACTTCTGCTCGAACGCCCTGCGTCCCTTGACGATGATCTCCTTCTCCGGCGGGCGCAGTGCGTCGACCTCCATCAGTGCCGCACAAGCACCCAGCTGACGGACGAGGTTCTCGATGTAGTACTCCATCGACGCCCGCAGCCGGGAGGCGCCAGAGCCGCCATGCTTCGCTCCGTGGGCCTCGGCCTGTTCTCCGATCTCGAGGGCCTCTCGGTGGCACTCGTAGAGGATCTCCTGCTTGTCGCGTACGTAGTTGTAGAGCGTCCCCTTGGAGATCCCGAGTGTCTCGGCGATGTCGTCCAAGGTGGTGTTGTGATAGCCGTGCCTGCCGAAGGCGAGCGCGGCTTCGCGTAGCACGGCCTCTCGTTTCAGCCGGCGGATCTCGCCGCCGGTGTTCCTCTGATTCTCCCAACGAGCCAAGTTGGGCCCCCTCTCGTGCCTGACTTCATCGAGTTCGACTGCTCGGGACAGTGTACTGAACCCAGTAGTCAAACTCGCTGACTGCAACGTCACCGTGGGACGCGGTCACGGGAGCACACGTTGATTTGCTCGGCCTGGCCAGCGCGGAAGGATCTCGCTTCCAAATGCATCGACCCCTCCTGACGACAGGTCGTCCTCCCCGTGTTCGGGTTCGGCCAGGCGGCGACTTCCGCGGGGCGGCACTGACTCGGTGCTGCGGAGCCTCACGGCGGGGCTTGCGCATGGCTCGGGGCAGTTCGCGGTGCGGTTCACTTCGGTCCTGGACAAAAAGGGTTCGGTAGATCGTCTTGGGGCCGCCCTCGACGGGCGTGCCGTTGGGCCGGAGCTCCCGGCTGACTATGGAGAGGCTGGGGCCTGACTCGGCTGTCCCTGGCCGGTATGAATGGCGGGCCGCCCTTGTGTCTGCCGATCGGCCGCCAGCCGTTACGCCACCACGTGCTGGTGAGTTGAGTGGTGTCGATGGTCCGGCAGCTTCCCTCTGCTCGCCGATCAGGAGCCGGTGTCTTGCCAGTTGCCGTCCTGTTCGATCGAGGTCGGCCCACCGGAGTTTCGGGTGCTTGGGGCCCCTGGCGCCGAGCCGGTTTGTGGGCGGCTCGGCGCCAGGATCCGCTCATCGGCTGAGAATGGTCACGACGGCAACGGCGGAGTCGTTCCCCAGCCAGCCGCCGCCGTTCTCCGCGATGGCGACGGTCGCACCCTCGCGCTGCCGCGCGCCGGCGCGGCCGCGCAGCTGGTCGGAGAGCTCGACCAGCTGCGCGCACCCGGTCGCGGCGATGGGGTGGCCGCGCGAGAGCAGACCGCCACCGGAGTTCACCGCGATCCGCCCGTTGATCTGGGTGTCGCCCGAGCGCAGCAGCTTGACGCCGTCACCGGGAGCGCAGAAGCCGAGTTCCTCGTACAGTGCGATCTCGGCCGACGCCGTGGCGTCGTGCACCTCAGCGACATGCACCTCCTCAGGTCCGATTCCTGCCTGCTCGTAGGCCGCACGTGCTGCACGCTCGGCGACCAGCGGGCCGTCCTGCTCATCCAGCCCGGTGAGCAGGATGCTGGCGCGCACGAACACGGGATCCATGCCACGCTTGCGCGCTGCCTCGGGAGACATCAGCACGAGCGCCGCCGCGCCGTCGCCGATGGGCGAGCACATGGGAAGCGTCAACGGCCCTGCGACACTCCGCATCGACAGGACCTCGTCGACGGTGGTGGGGGTGCGGAACTGGGCGTTGGGATTCAGCGCCCCGGCCGTGCGGCTCTTGACGGCGACGGCGGCGAAGTCCTCGGGCGTCACGCCCTGCTCCTCGACCATGCTGCGCGCCGACGCCGCATAGATGTCCATGAAGATCGACCCGCGTGGGTTGCCCCCCAACCGCTCGCGGAGGCGGTCGATGTCCTTGACGTCGGTACCCGAGGCGATCGAGCCGAGGACCGCCACCTTGTCCGGGTAGGACATCTTCTCCGCTCCGACGACGAGGGCGATGTCAGTGGAACCCGATGCGATCTCGTTGCAAGCGAGCCGGAACGCAGACGAGCCGGACGCACACGCGTTCTCGACATTCACCATCGGGCGACCGAGCAAGCCGGTGTGACGCAGGGCGACCTCGCCACGGATCGAGTGTTGGCCGGCCATCGCGTCGGTGGCGTTCGCATAGGCGACGAAGCCGATGTCCGCGGGTGTGCACTGCGCATCGGCCAGAGCGGCCGCGACCGCCCGCTGGGCGAGCTCCGCGCTCGAGACGTCGGGGAACAGGCCGAACGGCGTCATGCCGGTACCTGCAATGGCGATCTTCTGCATGGTGCCCCTAACAAGTTGACTTTAGAGTTAGTTAATCATACTCTGCACTCATTGATCTGTGTGTGCCATGAACTCCAGGCGTTACAGGTCGCAGGCCCGCCGACCGATCAGGTGGGGGCATGTGAGTAATGACCTGACGAAAAGAGGTGTCCGTCGTGGAGCTGCATCTCGACTGCGCAGCAGGTCCGATCGGGGACGGTCTCGAACCCGGAACGGACGTCGCGATCTACTTGCCGAACCACGGATCGTCGTGCGCAGCGGCAGTGTCATGGGGGAGCGCGACAAAAACTCAGACGTGACCGCGGAACCACCGGCGCACGGGTGGTGGCACTCCGTTGACGTCGGATATTCCGACGATGGCCATGCGTTTCTGTACTCGGTCCAGGAATGTGCGGGCGTCGGTATCCCGGACGGGAAGCGGGGGCGAGGCAGTTCTCGCCGTGGGTCCCCTGTGCCCGGCTGGCGACGTCACTGAGGCCGAGATCATCGCGGACTGTCGGCCCCCGCTCGGCTGCGTGACCACCCCGCAGCGTGTCGTCATCACCGATTCGTTGCCGCTCAGTGGCAACTGCAAGCTGCTCCGACACGAGATCGGAGCTCCGTACTGGAAGGACCAGGATCGTGGCGTCTACCACAGCCAAGACAGTGACCATCAGCGAGGACGCTCTGACCGAGGTGCGGAACGGCGCGCTGTGGGTCACGTTCAACCGCCCCCAGGCGATGAACAGCCTTACCGAAGGCATCATCGAGACCCTCGAATGGGCTCTGGACCAGATCGACGAAAACCCGGACCTTCGCGCACTGGTGGTGACCGGCACAGGGCGGGCGTTCTGCGCCGGTGCCGACCTCAGCATCGGAGGCGGGTCCGACGGCGACGAGGGCGAAGGCACGGGTCAGTACCGCGCGATGCTCGAACGCGCGCTCAAGCTGTTCTCGCGTCTCGACAACGCGAAGCGCCCGACGATCGCCGCTCTCAACGGGATCACGCTCGCCGGCGGTCTGGAGATCGCCCTGGCCTGCGACATCATCGTGGCAGCTGCATCGGCGAAGATCGGTGACGGCCACGTGAAGTTCGGTCAGCTTCCGGCCGGCGGCGGGACGGTCCGCCTGCCCCGTCGCGTCGGGGCGTCCTTCGCGAAGTACCTGATGTTCACCGGCGCCGTACTCACTGCCGAGGAAGCGCTGGCGGCTTCTCTCGTTGAGAAGGTCGCACCGGACGAGCAGCTGCAGGACACCGTCGACGAGATCGTCGCCGCTGTCGGTGCGGCGAGCCCGATCGGCGTGAGCCTGATGAAGGAACTCGTACATGCCGGACTGAGCCTGGGTCCCGAGCAGGCGCTCGACAACGAGTTGTCGGTAGCCGTGGAGTACTCCAAGTCCGAAGACCGCAAGGAGGGTCTCGCGGCCTTCCGGGAACGCCGCGCGCCCGTCTTCATCGGCCGTTGATCACCGCTGACTCCACCACCCTCAGAAGGAAGTCATGAACAACATTCTCTCACTCGAAGGTCGTGTCGCACTGGTGACGGGCGCCGGCCAGGGCGTCGGCCGTCAGGTCGCTCTTCACTTCGCCGCCAACGGTGCGGAGGCGGTGATCGTCAACGATTTCATCGAAGAGCGAGCTGCTGCCGTGTCCGCGGAGGTCCAGGCGCTCGGCTCGAAGGCAATCGCCCTCACCGGTGACGTCACCGACTACGCGACGATGTCCGCGAAGATCGCCGAAGCCGTCCAGCAGCTCGGCCG
The DNA here is from genome assembly GCF_053592635.1 of Streptomyces sp. NPDC002623. Taxonomy (NCBI): domain Bacteria; kingdom Bacillati; phylum Actinomycetota; class Actinomycetes; order Kitasatosporales; family Streptomycetaceae; genus Streptomyces; species Streptomyces sp. NPDC002623. The sequence continues at coordinate 55,187 of NZ_JBSFWB010000050.1, forward strand.
CCTGGACATCCTCGTCAACAACGCGGGAAACGCCGGGCCCGTCCTCGACGACGTCCAGCTGGCTCCGTTCTGGGAGTCGGAACCCGTGAACTGGGCGCCCTGGCTGGGCACCAACCTGTACGGCGTGCTCAACGTGACCAGGGCGGCCATGCCGACGATCCTGGCCTCAGGCGCGGGGAGCGTCATCAACATCATCTCCGACGCCGGACGTGTCGGAGAGGGCCACTTGCCCATCTACTCGGCTGCGAAGGCCGGCGTAGCGGGATTCTCTCGCGCTCTGGCGAAGTCGGCCGGCGCTGCGAACGTCCGTGTTAACTCCATTTCCCTCGGCAGCATCAACACGCCCGCCGTCGAGGCAACGCTCGCCAACCCCGAGGCGATGAAGAAGATGCTGCGGCACTATGTGATCCGTCGTGTGGGTGAGCCGACGGACGTGGCCAACATGGCGCTATTCCTGGCCTCCGATGCGTCGAGCTGGATCACGGGACAGACCTATCCCGTCAACGGCGGCTACTCGTTCTCCCAGTGAGTGCCTCGCCCATGAGCGCGAAGGGATACGCCGACGACCTCCCCATCGGCGCACCGATCGACCTCGGGTCATATCACGTCACCAGGGAGGAGATCATCGCCTACGCCCAGCAGTGGGATCCCTTCGACTTCCACACGAACGAAGACGCGGCTGCCTCCTCGGTCTTCGGAGGTCTGGTCGGCTCGGGCTCCCACACGATGGCGATCTTCCAGCGCCTGGCCGTGCTCGGGTTCTACCGGGACTGGAACGTCCTCGCCGGGCGGACGATCTACGAGATCCAGCTGACGAGCCCGTTGCGACCTGGCATGGACGTTCGCGGCGAGATCGAAATTCTGGATGTCGACCGTACGAAGCCGCACCGTGCACTGGTCAATGGCCGTGGCGCGTTGTTTCACGGAGCTGTCCAACTCATGCAGTACCGGTGGGGTTCGTACTTCGCGAGAAAGCCTGCCGCGACAGGCCGACCGACTGTGGTCCCCGTCCGTGGGACGAGCTGACCACACCGCTCGAGATCTGAACCCAACCCTGCAATAGGGCTGATCGACGAAGTATCGATTAAGGCGGCGTTGGCCGTGGCGAGGAGCACCGATGTCTGAACTGTCCGGAGTCCGATTCGAAGTCGAGGCGGCGGTCGGCACTATTACCCTGGCTCGTCCTGAGGTCTCCAACAGTGTCGACCTCGACACTGCGACCGCGTTCGGTGCCGCAGTCGATCGTGCAGCGGCCGACGATGCCGTGCGAGTCGTGGTGCTCAGGGGCGACGGACCGCGGTTTTGTGCCGGCGGCGACGCTGCGTGGATATCGTCGGCCGGCGACACGCATGCAGCACTACTAGAGCTGGCGGGCGTGTTCGACGGTGCACTTCAACGGCTCGGACGGATCCCCAAGCCGGTGGTTGCGGCGGTGCAAGGCGCCGCCGCAGGGGCCGGTCTCGGGGTTGTACTCGCCGCAGACCTCGTCGTGTCAACACGCACTGCCCGCTACCTCACGGCCTATGCCGGGATCGGCCTCACGCCCGACTGCGGTGTCTCGTGGTTGTTGCCGCGAGCTGTCGGCCAGCAGCGTGCGCTCGAGCTGGCCCTCACCGGTCGGATCCTGTCGGCCGAGGAGGCCCAGGCGTGGGGCATTGTCACTACTGTCGTTGACGACGACGGCCTCGACGACGCTATGGCCGAACTGACGGCGCGGCTGACCGCGGCGTCGCCGTTCGCCCTTGGTCAGGCCCGGCGTCTCATTCGCTCCTCATTCGACCAGTCCCGAGTGGACAGCGGGCAGGATGAATCGGAGAGCATTGCCGCAGCCTCGCTGACCGACGAGGCGAGGGCGTCCATCAGTAAGTTCGTCAAGAAGTGATCGGCCAGCCGCTTGAGGGCCGCAGGATGCCCATGTGCGGTGGCAGCCAGGGCATCGGCGTGGCCGCGCGCCCGTCTCGGTGTCGGCGTCGCCCTGCTCGCCAAGGCGGACGTGCCTGATCCGACCGCCCAGCACGATCCACGCCGCGGCTGAGGAGATTCGAATCCCATGGCGCGATGGTCAAAATGGTCGGCTTCGGCCTCTCCATCGCGGTTCTCTTCGACGCCTTCGTGGTCCGCATGACTGTTGGCCCGGCCGTTCTCGCCCTGGACGTGGATGGAGAGGGCCTGATTGAGCATTTTGACGGAAGTACAGCAGAAGTCAGACGAGGAGCGTGAGCTGACCGTCTCTGATGCTTCTTCAGTACTCCGGGGGCATCTCACCCTGACGTGACACCCCCCGGTGACCGCACCGCGCCCTAGGGACGGGAGCGGTGCGGTGGAGAAGCCCGGCAGTGGTCCCATGAGCGGCCGACCACTGCCGGGCAATTCTCTGTGGGTCGCCCTCGTCGAAGGCGCGGGCGCGGCGCATATGCGGAGCGGGCCTTGGAGACAACCGCCGGATCGTAGGGGATGTCCAAGGTGGCCACGTGTCGTCATCGAGAACTCGGGTCCACACCATGAGCAGAGCAATGTCATCGGTAGGGCTGTTGAGCAGGAGGTCGTAGATATCCTCCAATTTCGGCAAAGGCGTTCGGTGTACCGGCGAGGAGACTGCCTTCCGGCAGTTCCAACTGGGCTGCTTCGAAGGGGAACCCGCCCAGGCCCAGTGGCGGGAGACCGGATCGTAGACCGCGAGAGGCACGTGGCGCTGATCTCGTCGCTGATGGGGCGCGACGTGCGACGTTGAACGCCGTCCATGTCATCGTCGACGCGGGGATCGAGGGCAAGGATCTATTGCCGGCTGGACTGCGGACGGCTCTTGAGAAGTCGCGGGAGGCGCAGCCCGATGGCTGACCGTCGTGGCGGGGCGCGCGGGTCGAACCTGATCGACGCCTGCGTCGAGGTCGGTGGAAGGCGGCTGGGAGAGATCCCAGTTGGCCGAGGGTGCCAGGCCGGCTGCCGGATTGGCGCTGACGGTGTTGACGCTCGGGATCGCAGGCGTGCGGTCGACCGTCGGCCGCTTGCCGCGATCACACTGCCCCGGCGGGGGCCCGTCAGGCTCTGGCAAGCCTTGCAGTCTCCTCCGCATGGACAGACTCGACCCCTCGCATCAGTGTGTCCACCATCTTGTCGGCAACCTCATCGGCCTCGTAGCGTCCCCCCGGCGAGTACCACCGCGGAATCCAGTTGACTGCCCCCATGAACGTCATGACCACCAGTTTTGGGTCCAAGTCCGATCTCAGAGATCCGTCGCCGATTCCGGCTTCTATCACAGCCCTGAAACTCGATTCGAATCCGTCACGGCGCCGGACTGCGACTTCCCTGTCTTCGGGACGGAGCGCGTTGATCTCGGTCAGTGCCGCACATGCACCCAGCTGATTGATGAGACGTTCTACGTAGAACTGCATGCAGTTTCGCAGTCGAGTGCCACCCGTGCCGCCTGCGGCATCGGCGAACGCGACGGCCTGATCCCCGATGTTCAGGGCCTCCGTATGGCACTCGAACAGGATTTCTTGTTTGTCGCGGACATAGTTGTAGAGCGTCCCCTTGGAGATCTCAAGCTTCCTGGCGATGTCCTCCAAGGACGTGTTGTGGTACCCGTGACGGCCGAAGGCTCGCGCTGCCTCCCTCAAGACCGCTTCTCGCTTCAGCTTGCGAATCTCATCGCGGGTGTTCCTCTCGTTCTCCCAGCGAGGCATCTGTCCTTCTTCCTGCGGGCCGACCGGCTTGAGTTTGGTTTTGCCGGTTGATGTTAGTTGACTCAATGGTCAACCATGTTAACTTTGCCGTCAGTTGTGTGCGCCGCGGTCGCCCGCACCGCTATGGAGGAACCGTTCCCCGATGCTGGGAACGAGGCGGGAACGGCGTGCCGAACACCGGAGCGTGTGCTGGGCCCTTGGGGCGGAGTCGCTCAGCGGAGGCCGAGTGTGATGGTGACGCCTCGAGTGCGGGCGACGAACGACATCAATGACTCAAGACCTGTGCGACGTAAATGTCCTTGGGGCCTTGCTGCGGCCTGCCCGGAGGCGACACGTGCCGGCTGTGCGCGACAGGCGGTCCTTCCTTGTCGCTAGGCCGTGCGTCATCGTGCATGTCTGAATGCCGACCGGCCCGAGACCCCGCGCATGAGCCGCCTCATCATCGGACATGGCGCCCAGTGCCGCCGCGCCGTCGCCGGTCGGCGAGCGCATTGGCAGGCAGTGTGAGCGGTCTGGCTACGGGCGCTTCGCGAGAACCGCTTCGGCTGAGGGCGGATCCCGGAGAGGGTGTTCGGATCGAGGGAGCCCGCTGCCCTCCTCCTGACCGCGGGGGCGCGGCACGCGTGAGCCTGTACGCCGACGAGCCTGAGCGCACGCGTTCTCGATGTTGACGTTGGGGCGACCGGGCGTCTGTGCGACGCGATGCCACCTTGCCCCGGAAGGAGAGTGGGTTCGCGAGGGCGTCTGTGGCGTTGGTATAGGAGATGAACCCGATGTCTTCTGGCGCGCTTGTGTATCCGGATGCTGCTCTTGTCCTTGAACACACCGAACTGCGCCGGACGGCCATCGAGTCTGGCTGCTCGGGTGGACAGTCGAGAACGGTGCTGCGGCGGTCGGCGGTACAGACCTCCTCTTTTCGCCCAAGGCGACTGCGGCGTTACTCCGGCCGCCGTAGCACGTAGGCGTCGAGCTCGAATGACAGTAGTTCAGCCTTACCGTCGTGGAGTGTGCCGAGGGTCGTGCACAGGGCGCGATCCGGTCGATGGTCGTGCCGCACCGCAAACGGCCTCACCGGCCCCTGCTGCCGGGCGAGGAGGACGACAACGCCGCCCACCGCAAGGTGCGTGCGCGCGTGGAGCATGTGAT
>NZ_JBSFWB010000051.1:0-58970 GCF_053592635.1 Streptomyces sp. NPDC002623
GGCCTGACGGATTCCGTCAGGCCACGCCCCTGTCGGCGTAGGGCTTGGTGTCGGGCTCGTCGGGGATGGTCGGGGCTCAGCCCTGCTTCTGCTGCGGTCGTCGCTGGGACCACCACAGCCCGGCCACGCCCGCCGCGAGCAGCGAGGCCCCGGCCGCGCCGAGCGGCAGCAGGTCGCGTCCGACGCCCGTCTTGGGCAGTTCGTCGCCGCCGGGGGCCACGGGCGTGTTGTCGGTCCCGAGGAGCAGCGGGGTGGCGGGCGCGTTCGGCGACGGGTTCGTCGTACCGAACGGGACCGGGCCCTGCTGCCAGAACGTCTTCGTCCCGTCGCTGGTCTGGACGGGCAGACAGATCTTCCCGGTCTTGCTCAGATCGAAGGTCGCGTCGACGTCGTACGACTTCGACGCCCCGGCCGCGAGATTGTCGATAGGACAGGCGAAACCGCTGTTGGATCCCTCCGGAAGATCTTTCTCCGCGATGGCGTCACACCCTTCGACGCTTTTGACCGTGAGTCCGTCGAACCCGACGACCAAAAGCCTTATCTGTCCGCTGTCCTTGGTTCCCTCGTTCTTCACCGTCGCGGTGATGGCCGTTTTATTCGAACTGTTGTCGACCGAGATCGACTCCGGCAGCAGTGTCGTCGTCTTCACGCCCGCAGGCGCCTCGTCGACCGGCTTTCCCCCCTTGCTGCTGCCGGGCCCTTGGTCGTCCGCCCCGGCCGGGAACGAAAAGATCAACACTGCCGAGAAAGATGTCACGACCAGCGATCCGGCAATGGTCGTCGCACGACGAGAACTCATGTTCGGCCCCCTTGGCTGCGCCTGAGTTCGCAGTACTTGAAGAGGTACCACAAGATTTCTCCACACTATGCTGGTACGGCACTAAGTGTGACTATTGTGTTTCGGGGGCCGGGCAATGGAGGGGGTGCAGCGGATTGCCGGGAAATTCGGGAAACACAGGGAATCCGGGGAGTCCGGAGGATCCGGGGGGTCCGGGGAACGGCGGGAGTCCGGGGAATTCCGGGAGCGAGGGTTTCCCCGGGATAATCGTGACGGGCCGCTATCGGCTGGTCGAGAGTATCGGTCAGGGGGGAATGGGGCGGGTGTGGCGAGCCACCGACGAGGTGCTCGACCGCCAGGTCGCGGTGAAGGAGATGCGCATCGACGGCCTCGACTCGGAGGACACCCGCACCCGCCGCGAACGCACCTTGCGCGAAGCCAGGGCCACCGCCCGCATCGACCACCCCAACGTGGTGCGCGTCTACGACGTCGTGGACGAGGGCGAACGCCTCTGGATCGTCATGGAGTTGGTCGCCGGCCGCTCCCTGGAGCGAATCATGGCCGAGGAAGGTCCGCTGGGCCCGCGCGAGACCGCCCGCATCGGCCTCGGCCTGGTCATGGCGCTGCGTCAGGTGCACGCCGGGGGAGTCCTGCACCGAGACATCAAACCGGGCAACGTCCTGGTGGAGAACACACGGAGCGTGCAGACCGTGCACGGAGTGCGGAGCGTGCAGACCGCGCACGGTGTGCCGAGCGCGCAGACCGTCGCGAACAGTGCGGCCGGCGATCGACGCGTCGTCCTCACCGACTTCGGCATCGCCGCGATCCAGGACGCGAAGGCGCTGACCATGGTCGGCATGCTGGTCGGTTCCCCCGACTACATGGCCCCCGAGCGCATCTCCGGCAGCCCACAGGGCCCGCCCTCCGACGTCTGGTCCCTGGGCGCGACGCTCTGCGCGGCCCTGGCCGGCCACTCCCCCTTCTCCCGGGACACGACGCTGGCCACCCTGCACGCGGTCCTCTACGAGGAGCCTCGACTCCCCGCCAACGCGGGCCCGTTGCGGGCCGTCCTGGCCGGCCTCCTGACGAAGGACCCCACAACCCGCCCGACCCTCACCGACCTGGAATCCGCCCTCGCCCCCATCGCCTTCCCGCGCGCTGTAGATGAGGGGGAAGGGCCAGAGGAAGCTCTGGGAGAAAGTCTGGGAGAAGGCCTGGGAGAAGGCCTGAGGGAGGGGCAGGGGGAAGGGGATCGGAGCGCGGGACCCCCTCCGACCGTGGGACCCCCTCCGACCGTGGGGCCCACGCCGACCGCTGGGGACCTACCGCTGAGGGAGCTGCCGACGCGCGCGCTCCTGGACCCCACCAGGACGCCGGCCCCGCCGGCCCCGCCGGACCCCCCGGACCCCTCCACCGAAGCAGCGTCAGAGATGCGCTCGGAGTCAGGCTCCGAACCCCCACCCGCGTCCCCGTACCTGTCTCCGTCCCCCTCTCCCTCCCCGTCTCCGTCTCCGAGTGGGGCCGGAACCCCACGCCCTCGCTCCGGAGTCTCACTGGCCCGCTCCCAGGCGGTGACGGAACGCAGGCCTGTGCCAGGAACGGGAGCGGGGGCGGGGGCGGGAGCGGGGGCGAGGGAGGAGCCCCCCGCACTGCGTCCGGCAGTCCAGACCCGCCGAGCGGGATTGCCACCCGGCGGCGAACTGCCCGGTCCCGCCGTCCCGGCAGCCTCCCGGAGCGGATGGACGGCGGGCTGGACAGGCCGGGGTCGCCGTACCGGAGCGGTCGCCGCCCTGGGCGTCGTAGCCGTCGGGACGGTCGTGGCGATCGTGCTGGCGTCGGCCTCCGGATCGCACAACGGCGACGACCAGGCAGGTGGTGCCTCGCCCAAGCCGTCAGCCGCCACCAGCACGCCCTCCGAATCAACCGCAACCACAACCGCAACCCCGTCGCCGTCACCGCCGTCGCCGACAGTCGAGGGGACCTTCCGGCCGCCGAGTCTGCCGCCGGGCACGCACCAGGAGGCCGGTGGCTTCGCGTGGGCGACGCCCAAGGGCTGGCGGCGGGACGTGAAGACGGGCGCGGAGGTGCACTACACGTCCCCTGACGGCACCCAGGAGCTCGTCGCGAAGTCCTCCCTGGCCCGCGGCGACCTGATCGACACCTGGCGGACCTCCGAGCGGAACGCCCACCAGGGCCAGGACTACCGCAAGATCCGCCTGGAGGAGACGACGTTCCGAGGCCGCCCGGCGGTCGTCTGGGAGTACACCTTCACCCTCCAGGGCACCCCCTGGCACGCCCGTCTCCTGGGCTTCAACGAGGACGGCAAGTCGTTCCAGATCAACACCTGGTACCAGCCCGAGACGGAGACGGCGGCCATGGAGACCTACGAGAGGGTGAAGGACAGCTTCAAGGTGATGTGAGAGACGAAGAAGGACGACGAGAGAAGAGAAAGGGGCCCGCGGAACGGACCACGGACCCCTTCCTTCACCTCTCGCGAAGTGCACTAGCTCACGTTGGCCTTGGCCTTGTCCTTGTCCTTGGCGTTGGCCTTGAGCCTGCCCTGCTTCACGAAGGCGATGGCGACCACGACCGCCGCGACGAGCAGCGACAGCAGCACGGTCGTCCGCCCGCTGCTCTCACCCTCGGTGTCGGTCAGCATGTAGCCGAGCACGAAGACGATCAGCGCGGCCGTAGCCCAGGTCAGGTACGGGTACAGCCACATCTTCACGACGAGCTTCTCGGGCGCCTCGGCCTGGATGATCTTCCGCATCCGAAGCTGCGAGAAGCAGATCACGAGCCAGACGAACAGGGCCACGGCCCCGCTGGAGTTCACGAGGAAGAGGAAGACGGAGTCCGGGAACTTGTAGTTGAAGAAGACGGCGACGAACCCGAACACGACGGAGACGACGATGGCGGTGAGCGGAACGCCACGCGCGGTCGTCCGGGCGAAGACCTTGGGCGCGTCGCCACGCTGGCCGAGCGAGAAGGCCATGCGGGAGGCCGTGTAGAGCCCGGAGTTGAGACAGGACAGCACGGACGTCAGCACGATGAAGTTCATGATCTGACCGGCGTGCGCGATGCCCAGGGAGTCGAGGGCGGCGACGTAGGAGCCCTGCTCCTTGATGGACGCGTCGTCCCAGGGCAGCAGCGTGACGACGACGAAGATCGACCCGAGGTAGAAGACGCCGATCCGCCAGATGATGCTGTTGGTGGACTTGGTGACGGCCCGCTGCGGGTCCTCGGACTCGCCGGCCGCCAGGGTCGCGATCTCGCTGCCCATGAAGGAGAAGACGACGAGCAGCACGCCGGTGAGGATGGCGCCGGGCCCGTTGGGCAGGAAGCCGCCGTGTCCGGTGAGGTTGTCCAGCCCCGCCTTGTCGCTGTCGACGCCGGGCAGCACACCGAAGACGGCGAGCCCGCCGATGACGATGAACGCGCCGATCGCCACGACCTTGATCCCGGCGAACCAGAACTCGAACTCGCCGTAGGAGCCGACGGACACGAGGTTCGTGGCGGTGAGCACGACCATCACGATGAGCGCCCACCCCCACTGGGGAACGGCGGGAATCCATCCTTCGAGGATCTTGGCGCCGGCGGTGGCCTCGACCGCCAGCACGACGACCCAGAAGAACCAGTACAGCCAGCCGATGGAGAACCCGGCCCAGCGCCCGAGCGCCCGGTCGGCGTGGGCGGAGAACGAGCCGGAGGTCGGGTTGGCCGCGGACATCTCGCCGAGCATCCGCATCACCAGCACCACGAGCGTGCCGACGAGGGCGTACGAGAGCAGGATGCCGGGCCCGGCGGTGGCGATGCCGGAGCTGGATCCGACGAACAGTCCGGCACCGATGACGCCGCCGATGGCGATCATCGACAGATGCCGGTTCTTGAGCCCTGCGTGAAGCCCGGAACCGGATTCTCCGGGTTCTCCGGGGCCTCCGGGGCCGCGGTCGGCCTTGGCGAGGGTCGGCTGCGAAGTCATGGGATGGCTTTCCTTTGCGCCGCGTGAGGGGGAATCAGCTGGATCGACAGGTGTCGACACGTGGGGGGCGTACGAGCCGGTCCAGTGAATCCGAGGTGAATGAATTCAGGAACCTTTGATTCCAGATCGTTACTTGAGGTTTTCCTGAGCTTCTGTGGGATTGCCTACAGTTTTCGGACACAGCACCCGGCGCTGCCACCCCGCAACACCCGTGTCACACTCATCCCATGCGCGTGTATCTCGGCTCGGACCATGCCGGCTTCGAACTCAAGAACCACCTCGTCGAATGGCTCAAGTCGGCGGGTCACGACCCGGTCGACTGCGGACCCCACATCTACGACGCCCAGGACGACTACCCCCCGTTCTGCCTCCGCGCCGCTGAGCGCACCGCCGCCGACCCCGACTCGCTCGGCATCGTGATCGGCGGTTCCGGCAACGGCGAGCAGATCGCGGCGAACAAGGTGAAGGGCGTCCGTGCGGCGCTGGCCTGGAGCGAGGAGACGGCGTCGCTGGGCCGCCAGCACAACAACGCCAACGTCGTCGCGGTCGGCGCCCGGATGCACACCCAGGACGAGGCGACGAAGTTCGTCGAGACCTTCCTGGCCACCCCGTTCTCCGAGGACACCCGCCACATCCGCCGAATCGACATGCTGACCACCTACGAAACCACGGCCACCCTCCCGGAAATCCCGCCCCACCACCCCCAGCAGTAACCCCGGCAGGGATGGAAGACTGAAACAGCACCACCCGGGGTGGATAGCGGAGCAGCACCGCCCGGGGTGCAGGACTGAAGCAGCACCGCCCGGATGGGGCTGAAACAGCACCGCCCAGGGTGGGGCTGAAGCAGCACCACCCGGGGTGCAGGGGCGGAGCCCCGCCGGGGGTGCAGGGGGCGGAGCCCCCGCAGGGGTCTGGGGCGGAGCCCCAGACCAACCCTCACCTTCCAGCCCACCGAGTCGGGCGGGTGGGTGGGCGAGGGTTTTGGGGCGCGCCCGCAGGGGGCTCGCGCGCCCGCAGGGGTCCGGGGCGAAGCCCCGGGGGAGGCTCACCTCTCGGCCGACCGAGTCGGGCGGGTGGGCGGGAAAGAACAAGGGAGACCCCGGTGCCGGAAGGGCACACGATTCACCGACTGGCGCAGGATTACGCCCGCTTCACCCACCAGACAACCCAACTCACCAGCCCCCAGGGCAAGTTCACCGACGCCGCCGCCCTCCTCGCCGACACCCCCCTCACCCACACCGAGGCCCACGGCAAACACCTCTTCCTCGGCTTCGCCGGCGCCCGCTGGATCCACATCCACCTCGGCCTCTTCGGCAAGGTCAACTTCGGCCCGGCCCCCGCGCCCCCGCCCACGGACACGGTCCGCCTCCGCCTCACCGGCCCCACCTCCTACGTGGATCTCCGGGGCCCCACCACCTGCGCGCTGATCACGGACGAGGAGAAGCAGGCCATACACGCCCGCCTCGGCCCGGACCCCCTCCGCGCCGACGCCGACCCGCACCGCGCCTACGCCCGCATCTCCCGCAGCCGTACGACGATCGCCGCTCTCCTCATGGACCAGAAGATCATCGCGGGCGTCGGCAACGTCTACCGCGCCGAGGTCCTCTTCCGGCACGGCATCGACCCCTACCGCACGGGCAGGACCCTCACCCCCGCCGAGTGGGACGCGATCTGGACCGACCTCGTCGACCTCATGCGCGAGGGCGTCCGCAACAACCGCATCGACACGGTCCGCCCGCAGCACACCCCGGAGGCGATGGGCCGCCCGCCCCGCGTGGACGACCACGGCGGCGAGGTGTACGTCTACCGCCGTGCGAACCAGCCCTGCCACCTCTGCGGCGAAGCGATCCGCACGGCGGACCTGGCGGCCCGCAACCTCTTCTGGTGCCCCACCTGCCAGAAAAACTGAGAACCACGAACGACCAGGCCGGGCACGACCAGACCAGGAAAGCCCGGCCCGCCCCGCCCGCCCCCCTTAGAACCCGTGCGGGGCCAGGCCAGGCCAGGCCAGGAAGGCCCGGCCCGCCCCCGCCCGCCCCGTCAGAACCCGTGCGGCAGCCAAGGCGCAGCGACCGCCCCGAACCCCACCGCCGCCTCCGCCAACGCCCCCTGCCTGAGCTCCCGCACCCGCCCGGCCGCACCGAGCGCCCCCAGGCTCACCCCGCCGAGGTACGCCGCCCCCAACTCCCGTACCGACAGAGCGAGATCGGCGGCGTCGGACGTACGCCCGCACACCGCCCCCTTGGCGTCGCCGGACAGCCGCCAACGCCCCGAGTTCCAGGGGCAGAAGGCGTCCTCGACGTCCAACACCACATCCACCGGCGTCTGATACGTCCGCGCCTCCAGCGCCGCGCCGACGTCCACCAGCCGCACGTACAGCGAGTCCCGCACCCGCAGCTCGCACCGCCGGATGTCGGAGACGAGATGCTGCCACGCCTCGTCCATCGGCCGCCCCCGCACCTTCAGCGTGGTCGTGAGGTCGATCCCGAACAGGAACCGCCACAGCGCCGCCTCGGACACGTGATCGAGCCCCGTCAGGTCCTGGAGCTGCACCTGCCCGTTGTGCCCGCGGTCCGTCCACTCGGGCCGCACCCGGAAACGGGCGTACCCGACGACCTCCCCGTCCCGCTCGGCGAGCACGCACTGCAGCGGCGACGCCCCGTTCCGCCCGCTCTCCGGATCGATCAGCGCCAGCCGCTCCCACCCGGGCCGCCGGGCGAGCATGCCGGCCCGCTCGGGCACGGTCCGCGCATACACCGCCTCGCACGCGTCGAGTGTCGCGGCGGGGTCGACGTACCGCAGCCGTACGTCGTCCGTGCCGGCCGGGACGGACAGCCGTACCCGGCTGGTGTCGATCTCGGCGTGCAGCCCGAAGGTCGCCGCGGCGTACCCGAACCGTCCGTAGATGTCCGGCTCGGAGGCGGTGAGGGCGGCGAGCGGCTCGCCCCACGCCCGTACGTCGTCCAGCTGCCGCCGCATCATCGACGTCAGCACCCCGCGCCGCCGGTGGGTCGCCCGCACGCTGACCATCGTCACGCCCGCCGTGGGCACCGAGGTGCCGCCGGGCACCGTCAGCCGGAAGTCGAAGGCCCCCGCGGTTCCCACACAGCCGCCGTCCCCGCTGCCTCCGCCCTCCTCGTCCCACACGCCCACGGAGCGTGGGAACGGGGTGAGCGCCCTCCACAGCTCCCGTTCCTCGGTCGTCTCGCGCACCCCGCCGAAGGCACGGACCAGGGTGTCGTACCACTCGTCCCATTCGTCCGGTCGCAGCACCCGCAACCCGGTCGCCGACCGGGCCGCACCGTCCCTCGCCTCACTCGTCATGGACCCATGCCTAGCAGTCCAATGCAGGACGAGCCAGGGAATTTCTCCCTCTTCGCGGCGCGAGCGCTTTCCGTGAAGTTCACTGTGAAGTTGGGCCTCGGACGGGGGACAAGTGGGACCTCCCGTGCCAAGCGGCGGGTTCGATGGATAGGGTCCCGAACTAATGGCAGCAGGACGACAGCGGCGCGCGGAAGCCGAGACGTTCACGGCCCGGTTGAAGCACTTGTTGCACCGGGTCCGCACCGGCGTGCGCAGAAGCGCCGTGGACTACTTCCGCGGCGACGGCTCGGACTGGATCGCGCTGGCCTTCCTCCTCCTCACCGTCCCGCTGATCGCCGTCACCACGCTCGCCAACTCCGTGTGGTGCTCACCGGCCGCCCTGGTCCTGCCGATCGTCGCGGGCGGCCTGCTGCTGCGCCCGTCGAGCCTGCTCGGTCTGTACGCGGCGGCGGCCACGGCCCTCATCGTGGAGTCGGTGCAGCTGGGGCCGTACACGGAGGGCCCGTCCAGAGTCACCCCGGGGGTGGTCCTGGTCGTCGCCGCATGCGGTTTCTTCGGCCTCCTCATCGCCCAGTTCCGCAGCCGGGTCGGCGTGCCCTGGCGGCGCGGCGGCACCATGCTCTTCGACCTGCGCGAGCGCATCCGGGTGCAGAGCAAGCTGCCGAGCCTGCCGCAGGGCTGGCACCGCGAGATGGCGCTCAGGCCGGCCGGCGGCCAGTCGTTCTCCGGCGACTTCGTCGTCGCGGCCCGGACGAACGGCGGCCGCACCATGGAGGTCGTCCTCACGGACGTCTCCGGCAAGGGCATGGACGCGGGCTCCCGGGCCCTCCTGCTCTCGGGCGCCTTCGGCGGCCTGCTCGGCTCCCTGCCCCCGCACGCCTTCCTCCCGGCGGCAAACGGTTACCTCCTCCGCCAGGACTGGGACGAGGGCTTCGCGACCTCCATCCATCTGGTCCTCGACCTCGACTCCGGCGACTACGAGCTCTACTCCGCCGGTCATCCGCCGGGCCTCCAGCTGAGCGCGGGCAGCGGCCGCTGGGAGGAGAAGGCCGCCGAGGGCCCCCTCCTGGGCGTGTACGACGGCGCTCAGTTCGACCCGGTGAAGGGCTCGCTGCGCCCCGGCGACGTGCTGATGCTCTTCACCGACGGCCTGGTGGAGACCTCCGACCGGGACATCGTCGAGGGCATCGACCGCCTCACCGGCGAGGCGGACCGCTATGTGGCCGGCGGCTTCCAGGGCGCGGCCTGGCACCTGATCGAGGCGGTGGCGAAGGACGTCAACGACGACCGGGCCCTGCTGCTGGTCTGCCGAGAGGGCCCGACGTCCCAAGCCGTATCGCTGTCCTGAGCTCTGCTGAGCTCTCCCGAGGGGGACCCGTGCTGCTCATCCTGTCCGAGGTCGAGGCCCTGGCCCGCGCCGCCCACGAGGGACAGACCGACAAGGCGGGCCGGCCGTACGCCGAGCACCTCCGGGCGGTCGCGGAGGGCGTACGCGCGCGTGGCGGCGACGCCGATCAGATCGCGGCCGCCTGGCTGCACGACGCCGTCGAGGACGACGCCCTGTCCGAGGCCTGGCTGGACGACGCCCCGCTGAGCGACCGCACGAAGACGATCGTCCTGGCGGTCACCAAGCGGCCGGGGGAGCCCCCGGAGGCGTACGCGGGGCGCATCCTGGCCACACCGGGCGCGCTGCTGGTGAAGCAGGCGGATCTGGCCCACAACGCGGACCCGGCCCGGCTGGCGGCCCTGGACGCGCCGACGCGGACCCGCCTGACCGAGAAGTACGCACGCATGCACGGACTTCTCGGCCTGACGGCCCACCCGGGGTGAAGCGCTAGGCGCGGACCTTGCCGCCCTCGACGTGCCGGGTCTCGCTCTGGGCCTCGCTCTGGGTTTTTTGCCGCGTCTCCCGCTCCCGGGCGAGTTCGGCGGCGTCCCGCTTGAAGGCCCACTCCATCCTCGGCTCGATCACGAACCGGAAGACCCGCCGCACGGGCGGGGTGCACAGCAGTGTGACGGCCACGGCCACGGCGACGCTGACGGCGATCTCGCCGAGCGGCCGGTGCAGCGAGGGGTGGTCGAACCAGCCGCGGTAGTCGGCGGTCTTGATCAGGAAGCCGTGCAGCAGATAGCCGTACAGCGTGCCCGCGCCGAGTGCCGTGAACCACATCGTGCGGCCCGGCACCCAGGAGAAGAAGCAGGCCGTCAGCAGCAGCGAACTGCCGAACAGGGCGAGCTGCATGACGGGTCCGGTCCACCAGGGCGCGCCCAACGCCTGTGCGGCGTCGCGGTGGTAGAGCCACGAGGCGTTCATCCGCGGCACCGCCCAATAGGCGAAGGCCAGCGCGACGGCGAACACCGGCACGGCCGCGATCCGCACCGAGCGGCGGCGCACCAGCCGGAAGTGCTCGGGCCTGAGGCACAGACCGAGGACGAAGTAGGGCAGGAACTGCAGGACCCGCTGGAGGTCCAGGTCGTCGCCTATGCCGGGGGTGAGGGCGGCCAGCATGGCGACACCGAGCGCGAGCGGCAGCGGATGGCGGACGAGCTTCCAGACGGGGGTGGTGAGCCGCCAGATGAACAGCGCGCACAGGAACCAGGTCAGGTACCAGGGGTCGAGGAGGCTGATCGCCTGGGCGGGGTTGTCGTCCACGATCCGCCGGAAGATCGGATACGCGGTCTCGAAGACGACGTACGGGACGGCGACGCCCGTGATCAGGCGTTTGAGCCGGCGGGGACTCCCGTCGAAGCTGCGGGAGAAGAAGCCGGAGACGACGATGAACGCCGGCATGTGGAAGGTGTAGACGAACATGTACGCGGCCTGCAGCACCCGGCTGCCGCCCTTGATCGGCTCCCAGGAGTGACCCACGGCAACCAGCACGATCGCCAGGTACTTGGCGTTGTCGAAGAACGCGTCGCGCCTCGCGGAGGGTCGCGGGGACGGCGAGCGCGAGCGCGAACCCGGAACGAGAGACGAAGCGGCGTGGAACATTCGAGGCACCCTAGCGTCGAGTGCGCGCATTCGTAAAACGCCCCAGGTCATTCCTCGTTATTGCCCTTCGTGCGCAAAGCCGGAACGCATGCCCGCACCGCAGAGCACCGTCGCACGATCACCTCACACCGCCCAGGATGTCACGATTCATCCCCACTAAAAGGCGCATAACGTCGGTCGTGTGTCCGTAGTTGGTGCGTCTGCGCCCGCAATTCGAATTAGCTGCACAGGTGTTGTGTGGACATGGAAACGAACTCTCTCAATTCCCTGTGCCGGTACGCGATCCCATTGCCGTACGGCACTCGTGGAGGCGGAAGGCCCGCGCGATGATGCGTCACGGGCAGCATAGGGAGGCCGTGTTGGTGGCACGATGGAGTCGGGAGTGCGGACCTATCGAGGGTGTGTGATCAGTCGTGGCCATTTCACTGTCAGTAGTGGTGCTGTTGGCGATCATCCTGGTCGTACTGATCAGAGGAGGGTCGATCAAGGCGGGCCCGGCCATAGTCGCGATCCTGTTCGGCTTCTTCCTCGCCTCGACCGGCATGGCCCCGTCGATCAACCGCTTCCTCGACTCCCTCGCCGACACGATCAACTCGATCAGCTTCTGAGGCCCGCCCTCGTCGACTCCGGCCACGCGCCCGGACGCGAACACGACGAGGGCCGGGTCGGAGAAGGAAATCTCCGACCCGGCCCGGGTCGTTCGGAGCGGGCGACGGGAATCGAACCCGCGTAGCTAGTTTGGAAGACTAGTGCTCTACCATTGAGCTACGCCCGCACAGCGCGCGCCGCAGGTCGGTGGACCGCGGCACTGCCAGCATCGTAGCGGGTCGGAACCGTGTGTCGCACACCCCGTTCCCCGGCCCCGCCGCGGCTCGCCCGCGGGCTCGGCAAAAGCGACGGTCAGGCGGCCTGCGGGCATGTACCCTACGTCTCGCACCAGACGGGGTGTGGCGCAGCTTGGTAGCGCGTCCGCTTTGGGAGCGGAAGGCCGTGGGTTCAAATCCCGCCACCCCGACCACCGACCGGCAATCGACCGACCGGCGACCGGCCACTTGTGCGGTCACCTCGCTTGATCGCCTTTGGGGCGTGTCCTCGCTGCCGTTACTATGCAAGCTGCACGCCCGTATGTCTCATCTCTCTTGAAGTCCTCCGGGCGGCGAATCCGCGGGAGCCGGTCTGGCTCCTGCAGAACCCAAGAAGTCAGCCCCCAAGGAGACCGAACCGTGAAGAGCGCCGTGGAGACCCTGAACCCGACTCGGGTTCGGCTCAGCATCGAGGTGCCCTTCGAGGAGCTCAAGGACAGCCTCGACGCGGCGTACAAGAAGATCAACCAGCAGGTCACGGTGAAGGGTTTCCGCAAGGGCAAGATCCCCGCCCGGGTCATCGACCAGCGCTTCGGCCGCGGGGCCGTGCTGGAGGAGGCCGTCAACGACGCGCTGCCGAAGTTCTACACCGAGGCCGTCAACGAGGCCTCGATCGACGTTCTCGGCCAGCCCGAGGTCGACATCACGGAGCTGAAGGACGGCGAGACGCTGAACTTCACCGCCGAGGTCGACGTCCGTCCCGCCCTTGAGCTCCCCGAGGACTTCTCCTCCATCGAGGTCGAGGTCGACGCCGTCGAGGTGTCGGACGAGGACATCGACAAGTCGGTCGAGCAGCTCCGCGAGCGCTTCGCCTCGACCTCCCCGGTCGAGCGGGCCGCCGAGGACGGCGACGTCGTGACCGTGGACCTGGAGGCCAAGGTCGACGGAGAGATCCTGGAGGACGGCGTCGCGAGCGGCGTCTCCTACACGATCGGCTCCGGCGAGCTGCTGGACGGCATCGACGACGCCGTGAAGGGCCTGGAGGCCGGTGGCGAGGCCACCTTCACCTCCGAGCTGAAGGGCGGCTCCGCGGCCGGCAAGGAGGCCGAGGTCACCGTCAAGGTCACCCAGGTCGCCGCCCGTGAGCTTCCCGAGCTGGACGACGAGTTCGCGCAGCTCGCCTCCGAGTTCGACACCCTCGACGAGCTCAAGGCGGACAGCCGCAAGCGCCTCGAGAACATGAAGCAGTACGACCAGGCCACGCAGGCCCAGGAGCGCGTCCTGGAGAAGCTGCTGGAGCTCGTCGAGGTGCCCGTCCCCGAGAAGCTGCTCGAGGACGAGATCAACACCCGCAAGCACAACCTGGAGCACCACCAGCTCGGCCAGATGGGCCTGGACCTCGACAAGTACCTGGAGATCCAGGGCAAGACCGCCGAGGAGTTCGAGACCGAGACCCGCGAGGCCGCGGTCAAGGGCATCAAGACCCAGTTCGTGCTCGACGAGCTCGTCAAGCGCGAGAAGCTGAACGTCAACCAGGAGGAGCTCACCGAGCACCTCATGCGCCGTGCCGCCTCCTCCGGCATGTCGCCCGACCAGTTCGCCCAGGCGGTCGTCGAAGGCGGCCAGGTTCCGCTCCTGGTCGGCGAGGTCGCCCGCGGCAAGGCGCTGGCCACGGTCGTCGAGTCCGCCACGGTGAAGGACACCAACGGCGAGGTCGTCGACCTGGACGACGAGGACGAGGTCGAGGCCGCCACCGAGACGGTCGAGGCCGTCGAGGGCGCTGCCGACGCCGCGTCCGAGTCCGAGTCCGAGGAGAAGCCCGAGGCCTGAGCCTCGAGTCACCTCTGAATTGCTCTGATGTGCGTACGACGGGCCCCGAGGACTTCCTGTCCCGGGGCCCGTCGGCGTACCCAGGGCCTGTGCGGGCCTGCACGGGCCCGCACGGGGGCTGCCTGAGGGCTGCCCGGCGGCGGCGCTGGCGGCGCGCGGGCGGCAGCGATCCGCGGCCCTGCCGCGGGCGGCACCGGCTACGCCCCCGGCGAACACTCTCCTCTCCGGGATTCCCCGAAGGGGCCCGCGCGTTAGGGTCCATGAATACGAGGGCAGGGGAGTCCCCGTTGCCCCCGGCAGTACACGTGAGACGGCCCGGCGCCGTCGTAAGACGAGCAGGTGGATACGTGACGAATCTGATGCCCACAGCCGCCGGCGACCCTATCGGTGGTGGCCTCGGCGACCAGGTCTACAACCGGCTGCTCGGCGAGCGGATCATCTTCCTCGGCCAGGCGGTCGACGACGACATCGCCAACAAGATCACCGCACAGTTGCTGCTCCTTGCCGCCGACCCGGACAAGGACATCTACCTCTACATCAACAGCCCCGGCGGTTCGATCACGGCGGGCATGGCGATCTACGACACCATGCAGTTCATCAAGAACGACGTGGTGACCATCGCAATGGGTCTCGCGGCCTCGATGGGCCAGTTCCTGCTCAGCGCGGGCACCCCCGGCAAGCGCTTCGCGCTGCCGAACGCCGAGATCCTGATCCACCAGCCCTCCGCGGGCCTGGCCGGCTCGGCCTCGGACATCAAGATCCACGCCGAGCGGCTGCTGCACACCAAGAGGCGCATGGCCGAGCTGACCTCCCAGCACACCGGTCAGTCGGTCGAGCAGGTCACCCGCGACTCGGACCGCGACCGCTGGTTCGACGCCTTCGAGGCCAAGGAGTACGGCCTCATCGACGACGTCATCCCGACGGCCGCCGGCATGCCGGGCGGCGGCGGTACCGGGGCGGCCTAGGGCCGTTCTCTGACGGCGGCAGGGCCGCTCAGGGCGCTCTCCGGAGCCCGCCGAGCACCCTGACCCCTGAGTCCCTTCCGAAGTCCCAGGAGCCCTCCGAGGCCCTCCCGGAGTTCCAGGAAGCCCTCCCGGCCTCCCGGAGCCTCTCCGGGGGCATCGAGGGGCCCGGGGACCCCGGAAGCCGTCAGGGCCGTCAGAACCCCCTTCCAGCCCCTCCAGTCACCGCCCCAGCCCTCTCTCCAGGAGACACCGTGAACGACTTCCCCGGCAGCGGCCTCTACGCCCGCACCGAGGCCGAATACACCGGCCCCCGCGCCGAATCCCGCTACGTCATCCCGCGCTTCGTCGAGCGCACCTCCCAGGGCATCCGCGAGTACGACCCGTACGCGAAGCTCTTCGAGGAGCGCGTCATCTTCCTCGGCGTGCAGATCGACGACGCCTCCGCCAACGACGTCATGGCGCAGCTGCTGTGCCTCGAGTCGATGGACCCCGACCGGGACATCTCGGTCTACATCAACAGCCCCGGCGGCTCCTTCACTGCGCTGACCGCGATCTACGACACGATGCAGTTCGTGAAGCCCGACGTCCAGACGGTCTGCATGGGTCAGGCGGCCTCCGCCGCCGCGATCCTGCTGGCCGCCGGCACGCCGGGCAAGCGCATGGCTCTGCCCAACGCGCGCGTGCTGATCCACCAGCCGTACAGCGAGACGGGCCGCGGTCAGGTCTCCGACCTGGAGATCGCCGCCAACGAGATCCTCCGGATGCGCGCCCAGCTGGAGGACATGCTGGCCAAGCACTCCACCACGCCGATCGAGAAGATCCGCGAGGACATCGAGCGCGACAAGATCCTCACGGCCGAGGACGCGCTCGCGTACGGCCTGATCGACCAGATCATCTCCACCCGCAAGATGAACAACAACTCTCTGCGTTGACACGCGAGGTCGTCCCGTTCGAGGGCCCCTCGGCACGATGTGACACGGTCCACGTCGCAGTGAACCGTGCCAAGGGGGGCCCGAACGGGGGGCCAGGCAAGGTACCGTCGGAATAAGGCAGCACCAGGAGCCGCTGGATTCGAAAGCGTCCAGTCGTCTCCCAGGCGAAGGGGAAGCACACCGTGGCACGCATCGGTGACGGCGGCGATCTGCTCAAGTGCTCGTTCTGCGGCAAGAGCCAGAAGCAGGTCAAGAAGCTCATCGCAGGGCCCGGTGTCTATATCTGCGACGAGTGCATCGATCTCTGCAACGAGATCATCGAGGAAGAGCTCGCGGAGACGAGCGAGGTCCGCTGGGAGGAACTCCCTAAGCCGCGCGAGATCTACGAGTTCCTCGAGGGCTACGTGGTGGGTCAGGAGCCCGCCAAGAAGGCCCTGTCGGTCGCGGTGTACAACCACTACAAGCGCGTCCAGGCCGGCGAGAACGGCGGCGCCCAAGGCCGCGAGGACGCCATCGAGTTGGCGAAGTCCAACATCCTTCTGCTCGGCCCCACCGGCTCGGGCAAGACGCTCCTCGCGCAGACACTGGCGCGCATGCTGAACGTCCCGTTCGCGATCGCCGACGCCACGGCCCTGACCGAGGCGGGTTACGTCGGCGAGGACGTCGAGAACATCCTGCTGAAGCTGATCCAGGCCGCCGACTACGACGTCAAGAAGGCCGAGACCGGGATCATCTACATCGATGAGATCGACAAGGTCGCGCGGAAGAGTGAAAACCCCTCCATCACGCGCGACGTGTCGGGCGAGGGCGTGCAGCAGGCCCTGCTGAAGATCCTGGAGGGCACCACCGCCTCGGTCCCGCCGCAGGGCGGCCGCAAGCACCCGCACCAGGAGTTCATCCAGATCGACACGACGAACGTGCTGTTCATCGTGGGCGGTGCCTTCTCCGGGCTCGAGAAGATCATCGAGACCCGCGCGGGCGCCAAGGGCATCGGCTTCGGGGCCACGATCCGCTCCAAGCGCGAGCTGGAGTCCAAGGACCAGTTCGAGGCCGTCATGCCCGAGGACCTGGTCAAGTTCGGCATGATCCCGGAGTTCATCGGCCGTCTGCCGGTCATCACCTCGGTCCACAACCTGGACCGCGAGGCGCTCCTGCAGATCCTGATCGAGCCGCGCAACGCGCTGGTCAAGCAGTACCAGCGGCTCTTCGAACTCGACGGCGTGGAGCTGGACTTCGAGCGCGAGGCCCTGGAGGCCATCGCCGACCAGGCCATCCTCCGCCAGACCGGCGCACGCGGTCTGCGCGCCATCATGGAGGAAGTCCTCCAGGCGGTCATGTACGAGGTCCCGTCCCGCAAGGACGTGGCGCGCGTCGTCATCACGGCGGACGTCGTCCTGTCCAACGTCAACCCGACCCTGATCCCTCGCGACGCGCGCGGCGGGCGGGGCCCGGGCGAGCAGAAGACCGCCTAGCCGGCACAGGCACGGCGACACGTACGACGAAGGGGCCCCGGTCAACCGACCGGGGCCCCTTCGTGGTTGAGACTGTCCTACGCCCGGGCCTACGCCTTGATGCGGACCTGGTCGCGCAGCTTCGTGGTGATGTCGATCGCCGCGTCCTTGGTGATGCTCTTGGTGTTGTCGCCCGGGGACACCATGGCGATCGTGCTGTAGTCGGACCAGACGCAGAACCAGTCGGTCGACTCCTTCTTGGTCAGCGAGTTGGTGCTCTTCGCCGACTGGCACTTCATGACCGCGCCGTCGATGTCGGCCGCCTCGGGCTCGCCGATCAGCTCGGTCTTGCCATCGGTGCTGCTCGAGGAACTGGAGGAGTCGGTGCTCTCGAGCTCCTGCTGGATGGCGGCGAAGTACTTGTCCAGGGTGCTCTCGGGGTCCGCGATCTTGCCGTAGCCGCCGAGCATCGTGATGCCCTTGGCGGTCAGCAGCTCGGCCTCGCTCGGCAGGTCCGCGGCGTCGGGGTTCTGCGGGTCGTAGTCGCCGAAGTCGGCCGTCGACCACTGTCCGACGACGGCCTTGCCGCCCGTGACGCCGCTGGCCGTCAGGTACTTGGTGGTGTCCGAGTCGCTGCTCTCGCCGCCCTTGCCGACCCGCTTGTACTCGGTGAGCGCGGTCGCCGGGGTGTCCAGCTTGTGCGCGCCGTCGTCCTTCAGGCCGCCGCCCGAGCCGGTCCCGCCGAGCACGAAGTAGACGCCCACGCCGATCGCGGCGACGACGGCCACCGCGCCGATCACGATGCCGGCCTTCTTGTTGCCGCCGCCCGCGGCCGGGGGTTGCGGAACGCCGTAAGGGGGCTGGCCGTAGGGAGGCTGCTGGCCGTACGGGGGCTGCTGCTGGCCGTACGGAGGCTGCTGCTGCCCGTACGGTCCGGGCTGCTGGCCGTACGGCGGCGGGGCCTGCGGGGGGACGCCCTGCGGGGGCTGCTGCGGGTAGCCGTAACCGGGCTGCGGGGCGGGGGGCTGCTGGGGGTGGCCGTAGCCGGGCTGGGGTGCCTGCGGCGGCTGGCCGTACGGACCCGGTTGGCCGTACGGTCCGGGCTGCTGGGGCTGCCCACCGTAAGGGCCCGGCTGGTTGTGACTCATTTCTGGGTTCCCCTCCAGATGCTTATGTGATTTTCACATCCTGGCTCAAAGCCAACACCTGCACGGCAGCGGGGCCCCTACCGTTACAGAGCAAACACGTTTCGGGACGGCGCGGTGACACCCCTAAACTGGGCCCGTGACCGAGAACGCTCAGCAGCAGCCATCAGCGCCCCACACCGAACTGCCGACCCAGTACGCGCCGGCCGATGTAGAGGGGCCGCTGTACGAGCGCTGGGTGGAGCGGGGCTACTTCGAGGCCGACGCGAAGAGCGACAAGCCTCCGTACACCATCGTCATCCCCCCGCCGAACGTCACGGGCAGCCTGCACCTGGGGCATGCCTTCGAGCACACGCTCATCGACGCCCTCACCCGCCGCAAGCGCATGCAGGGCTTCGAGACGCTGTGGCAGCCCGGCATGGACCACGCCGGCATCGCCACGCAGAACGTCGTCGAGCGCGAACTGGGCAAGGAGGGCAAGTCCCGGCACGACCTCGGCCGTGAGGCCTTCGTCGACCGCGTCTGGCAGTGGAAGGGCGAGTCCGGCGGCCAGATCAGCGGCCAGATGCGCCGCCTCGGCGACGGCGTCGCCTGGTCGCGCGAGCGCTTCACCATGGACGAGGGCCTCTCCCAGGCCGTCCAGACCATCTTCAAGCGGCTCTACGACGACGAGCTGATCTACCGCGCCGAGCGCATCATCAACTGGTGCCCGCGCTGTCTGACCGCGATCTCCGACATCGAGGTCGAGTACCAGGAGGACGACGGCGAGCTCGTCTCCATGAAGTACGGCGAGGGGGACGACACCATCGTCGTCGCCACCACGCGCGCGGAGACGATGCTCGGTGACACCGCCGTCGCCGTCCACCCCGACGACGAGCGCTACAAGCACCTGGTCGGCAAGGAGATCCGCCTCCCGCTGACCGACCGCTCCATCCCGGTCGTCGCCGACACCCACGTCGACCCCGAGTTCGGCACCGGCGCCGTCAAGGTGACCCCGGCGCACGACCCGAACGACTTCGAGATCGGCCAGCGGCACGACCTGCCGGCCATCACGATCATGGACGAGCACGCGGTCATCACCGCCCACGGCCCCTTCCAGGGCCTGGACCGGCTCGAGGCCCGCTCCGCCATCGTCGCCGCCCTGCGCGCCGAGGGCCGGATCGTCGCCGAGAAGCGGCCGTACGTCCACTCCGTCGGTCACTGCTCGCGCTGCAAGACCACCATCGAGCCGCGCCTGTCCATGCAGTGGTGGGTCAAGGTCGGCCCGCTGGCGAAGGCCGCCGGTGACGCCGTCCGCGACGGCCGTGTCAAGATCCACCCGCAGGAGATGGAGAAGCGGTACTTCGACTGGGTCGACAACCTCCACGACTGGTGCATCTCGCGGCAGTTGTGGTGGGGCCACCGCATTCCGGTCTGGTACGGCCCCGAGGGCGAGGTCGTCTGCGTCGGCCCGGACGAGGAGCCGCCGAGCGGCGAGGGCTGGCGTCAGGACACCGACGTCCTCGACACCTGGTTCTCCTCCGGACTGTGGCCGTTCTCCACGCTCGGCTGGCCCGAACAGACCGAGTCGCTCGCGAAGTTCTACCCGAACTCCGTCCTGGTCACCGGCTACGACATCCTCTTCTTCTGGGTCGCCCGGATGATGATGTTCGGCCTCTACGCGATGGACGGCACCCCGCCGTTCCACACCATCGCCCTGCACGGCATGGTCCGCGACCAGTTCGGCAAGAAGATGTCCAAGTCCTTCGGCAACGCGGTCAACCCGCTGGACTGGATGGACAAGTACGGTTCCGACGCGCTCCGGTTCACCCTCGCGCGCGGTGCCAACCCCGGCGTCGACGTCCCGATCGGCGAGGACTGGGTCCAGGGCTCCCGCAACTTCGCCAACAAGATCTGGAACGCGACGCGCTTCGCGCTGATGAACGGCGCGACGGTCGACGGCCCGCTGCCGGAGACCGCCGAGCTGTCGGCGACGGACCGCTGGATCCTCTCCCGTCTCAACTCGGTCGTCGCCGAAGTCGACGCGCTCTACGAGGACTTCCAGTTCGCGAAGCTCTCCGACGCGCTGTTCCACTTCGCCTGGGACGAAGTCTTCGACTGGTACGTCGAGCTCTCCAAGACGACGTTCATGGCCGGCGGCGAGCCCGCGAAGGTCTCCGGCCGGGTCCTCGGCGAGGTCCTCGACGTCACCCTGAAGCTGCTGCACCCGATCGTCCCGTTCGTCACGGAGACCCTCTGGACGACGCTGACCGGCGGCGAGTCGGTCGTCGTCGCCGAGTGGCCGAAGGACAGCGGCTTCCGGGACACGGCCGCCGAGCAGGAGATCGAGAGCCTGCAGAGCGTGATCACCGAGGTCCGCCGCTTCCGTGCCGACCAGGGTCTGCAGCCCGGACAGCGCGTCCCGGCCCGTCTCACGCTGGACGGCACGCCGTTCGCGGCGCACGAGGCGGCCGTCCGTCAGCTGCTGCGCCTGACGCCGGAGGGCGAGGACTTCTCGGCGACGGCGACTCTGCCCGTCGCGGGCGCCACGGTCGCGCTGGACCTCTCCGGCACGATCGACGTCGTCGCGGAGCGCAAGCGCCTGGCCAAGGATCTGGCGGCCGCCGAGAAGGAGAAGGCCCAGGCCAACGCCAAGCTCGGCAACGAGGCCTTCCTGGCGAAGGCCCCGGACAACGTGGTCGACAAGATCCGCGGCCGCCTCGCCAAGGCGGACGAGGACATCGCCCGCATCCAGAGCCAGCTGGAGCGCCTGCCGCAGGCGTGAGGCACCGAGGCACGGCACCACCGAGGTGGTGAGGCACTGAAGCCTTGCGGCTTTTGAGGCCGGCAGGCACTGCGTAGGCGAAGGCCCCCGGGATCCGTACGGTTCCGGGGGCCTTCGCCTACGTCTGTCAGTGGTCGTCCGTAGACTGGCCCCGTGAGCGAGCTCCCCCCGAACGGTGACCACGACCAGCCCCGCCCCCTCGACCCCTTCGACGAGATCATCGCGGAGGAGACAGACCGCGATCCCGATCTCGCCGTCATCGAGGCCGGCAGCCGCACCCTGCGCACCCAGGGCAGCGCAGGGCAGGCCGATGTGCCCGCGCGTCCCGCGGATCCCGAGGTCGACAAGGCCCTGCGCGAGGTGGAGTCGGAGCTGGCCACCCGCTGGGGCGAGACCAAGCTGGAGCCCTCCGTCAGCCGTATCTCCGCGCTGATGGACGTGCTGGGGGAGCCGCAGCGCGCGTACCCGTCGATCCACATCACGGGCACGAACGGCAAGACGTCCACCGCCCGCATGATCGAGGCCCTGCTCGGCGCCTTCGAGCTGCGCACCGGCCGCTACACCAGCCCGCACGTCCAGTCGATCACCGAGCGGATCAGCCTCGACGGCGTCCCGATCTCCGCCGAGCGGTTCATCGAGACGTACCAGGACATCAAGCCGTACGTCGAGATGGTCGACGGGTCGCAGGAGTACCGGCTGTCCTTCTTCGAGGTGCTCACCGGCATGGCGTACGCCGCCTTCGCGGACGCGCCGGTCGACGTGGCGGTCGTGGAAGTGGGGATGGGCGGCTCCTGGGACGCGACGAACGTGATCGACGGAGACGTCGCCGTCGTGACGCCCATCGACCTGGACCACACCGACCGGCTCGGCGAGACGCCCGCCGCGATCGCCGTCGAGAAGAGCGGGATCATCAAGCAGGACGCCACCGTCATCCTGGCCCAGCAGCCGGTCGACGCGGCCCAGGTCCTGCTGAAGAAGGCCGTCGAGGTCGACGCGACCGTGGCCCGGGAGGGTCTGGAGTTCGGCGTCGTCGCACGTCAGGTCGCCGTCGGCGGGCAGCTGGTCACCCTGCGCGGGCTGGGCGGCGAGTACCCCGAGGTGTATCTGCCGCTGCACGGCGCCTACCAGGCGCACAACGCGGCCGTCGCGCTCGCCGCCGTCGAGGCGTTCTTCGGCGTCGGCGCCCAGCGCCCCGAGCCGCTCTACATCGATACGGTCCGCAAGGCCTTCGCGGCCGTGTCCTCCCCGGGCCGCCTCGAAGTCGTCCGGCGGTCCCCGACCGTCGTCCTCGACGCCGCCCACAACCCGGCCGGCGCCCGCGCCACCGCCGAGGCCGTCAGCGAGGCCTTCGACTTCAGCCGGCTGATCGGCGTGGTCGGCGCCAGCGGCGACAAGAACGTGCGAGGGCTTCTGGAGGCCTTCGAGCCGATCTTCGCCGAGGTCGTGGTCACCCAGAACTCGAGCCACCGCGCGATGGACGTCGACGAACTCGCCGCGATCGCCGTCGAGGTGTTCGGGGACGACCGCGTCCAGGTCGAGCCGCGGCTGCCCGACGCGCTGGAGGCGGCGATCACGCTCGCCGAGGAGGACGGCGAGTTCACCGGCGGCGGGGTGCTGGTCACCGGTTCCGTCATCACCGTCGGCGAGGCCCGACTGCTTCTCGGGAAGGGCTGAGGTCCCACACCATGCGAACACTCTGCTCCTCGACCCTGATCGGCGAGTTCTTCATCATCGGCTTCGCCGGTCTCGTCGCGATGAAGGAACCCGACCTGTCCACCTCCACGGTGTGGACGGTCTGCGGCATCGCCATGTTCTTCAGCGTGCTGCTGTGCGCTCTGGTCACCCGGCCCGGAGGCGTCGCCCTCGGCTGGGCGCTGCAGATCGCCCTTGTCGCATCCGGATTCTTCATCCCGATGATGTTCTTCATGGGGGTGCTGTTCGGCGCCCTGTGGTGGGCTTCGGTGCATTACGGCAGAGAGATCGACGAGGCGAAGGCGCGCTTCGCAGCACAGGCCGCCGCCGGCTCTCCGGATACTGCTGACGCTGCGTGACAGGCGCCCGGACACGCCCTGTAACCTCATCCCACCGCACACCCCGGCAGTAGCCCGGTCGTAGAAGGAGTCACCCCGTGAGCCAGCGCACCCTCGTCCTGCTCAAGCCCGACGCGGTCCGTCGTGGCCTGACCGGCGAGATCATCAGCCGTATCGAGCGCAAGGCCGGCTGGCAGATCACCGCGCTGGAGCTGCGCACCCTGGACCAGGACACGCTGGAGCAGCACTACGGCGAGCACAAGGGCAAGCCCTTCTACGAGCCGCTGGTGGAGTTCATGGCCTCCGGTCCGGTCGTCGCGCTGATCGTCGAGGGTGAGCGGGTCATCGAGGGCGTGCGCGCGCTCGCCGGTCCGACCGACCCGATCGCCGCCGCCCCCGGCTCCATCCGCGGTGACTTCGGCGTGATCGTCCGCGAGAACCTGATCCACGCCTCCGACTCCGAGGAGTCCGCCGAGCGCGAGGTGAAGATCTTCTTCCCCGGTCGCGTCTGACGCACCGACGGCGGCGCTGAAAGACGCCCCGACAGCGGTCTGAAGCGGGCGATCGAGGGAACGCGTATCCCCGAACGCCCGTCTCCAGAAGCGAACCCACACAGCATCTGCAAACAATGGCGGAGACCGCTCCGCAGTGTTCGTGCAGGCGCGTTTACGATGGAAGCCTTCACGTCACAGCACCCACCTCGCCGACCTGATAAGCCCTCAAAAAGCTCATGGAAGGCCAGTCGAATCCTGATGGGGAACTCAATGTCGTTCATCGGCCGTGACATGGCTGTCGACCTCGGGACCGCCAACACGCTGGTGTACGTCAGGGGTCGCGGGATCGTACTCAACGAGCCGTCCGTCGTCGCGATCAACACCAACACCGGTGGCATCCTCGCGGTCGGCGCCGAAGCGAAGAAGATGATCGGGCGCACGCCGGGCAACATCGTCGCCGTGCGTCCGCTGAAGGACGGCGTCATCGCCGACTTCGAGATCACCGAGCGGATGCTCCGCTACTTCATCCTGAAGATCCACAAGCGGCGGTATCTGGCTCGGCCGCGAGTCGTCGTCTGTGTGCCCTCGGGCATCACGGGCGTCGAGCGCCGTGCCGTCATCGAGGCGTCGACCCAGGCCGGCGCCCGTCAGGTGCACATCATCGAGGAGCCCATGGCCGCGGCCATCGGCTCCGGCCTGCCGGTCCACGAGGCCACGGGCAACATGGTGGTGGACATCGGCGGCGGCACCACGGAGGTCGCGGTCATCTCGCTCGGCGGCATCGTCACCGCCCAGTCCATCCGTGTCGCGGGCGATGAACTGGACAACGCGATCATCCAGCACATCAAGAAGGAGTACAGCCTCCTTCTCGGTGAGCGGACGGCCGAACAGATCAAGATCACGATCGGTTCGGCGTACGACCTCGACGACGACCAGCACACCGAAATCCGCGGCCGGGACCTGGTCTCCGGGCTGCCCAAGACCGTCGTCATCTCGGCCGCCGAAGTGCGCAAGGCGATCGAGGAGCCGGTCAACGCCATCGTCGACGCCGTGAAGACCACCCTCGACAAGTGTCCGCCGGAGCTGTCCGGCGACATCATGGACCGCGGAATCGTTCTGACCGGCGGCGGAGCCCTGCTGCGCGGTCTGGACGAGCGGCTGCGCCGGGAGACCGGCATGCCCATCCACATCGCCGAGGACCCGCTGGACAGCGTGGCGCTCGGCTCCGGCAAGTGCGTCGAGGAGTTCGAGGCGCTCCAGCAGGTGCTGGACGCCGCGCCCCGCAGATGACGTAACGCTTCGGTTCCGCCGTACGAGATGATCTCCTCTCGTGCGGCGGATCGTTGATATAGAGGCATAAGCTCCCACAAAGCGCCCTTGGTCATCTTGGCCCGGGGCTACGTGAATTCCTGTTTTCCTGGTTCCTGGTTTTTTCTCTCGAGGAAGGGCACGGCCGCCGCACGTGAGGGACACACGAGAGAGCCGGCTGCTCCTGGTGCTGCTGGTCGCGATCGCGTTCGCGCTGATCACGGTGGACATCCGCGGCGGGGAGGACTCCCCGGTCGACGGTGCCCGGCAGGCCGCGGCCGCGGTCTTCGGTCCGATCGAGGACGGCGTGTCGTCGGCGGTCGATCCCGTCGGCAACGCCGTCTCCGCCGTCCGTGACTCCGGTGAACGCCATGACCGACTCGCCGATCTGGAGCAGGAGAACGCGGCTCTCAAGGCGAAGCTCGGCAGCGACGACCGCAACCGCAGCCGGCTGACGCAGCTCGACAAGATGCTGAAGATCGCCGGCGCGGGCCAGTACGGCATCAAGGGCGCGGAGGTCATCGCGATAGGAGCGGCCCAGGGCTTCTCCTGGACCATCACCATCGACGTCGGCGCGAACGACGGCGTCAAGCGCGACATGACGGTCCTGAACGGGGACGGGCTGGTCGGGCGGGTCACCACCGTCGGCCCCAACACCGCGACCGTGCTGCTCGCCAACGACCCCGACTTCACCGTGGGCACCCGGATGGAGGCGTCCGACGAGCTCGGCTTCGCCTCCGGGCAGGGCGACCGGCCGCTGCGCGTCGAACTCCTCAACGGCAAGGCCGAGGTGAAGAAGGGCGACCGGCTGGTCACCTTCGGCTCGCAGGCCGACAAGCCCTTCGTGCCCGGTGTCCCCGTCGGCGTCGTCTCCCGCGTCGACCCCTCCGGCGGCGACCTCACCCGCACCCTCTACGTCACGCCCTATGTCAGCTTCACCAAGCTCGACATCGTGGGAGTGGTGGTCGAGGCCCCGAAGAAGGACCCGCGCGACACCGTGCTCCCGTCCAAGCCCAAGCCGGTGCCCACCCCGACGGTCACCGTCACGGTGACCCCGAACGCGTCCGTCGACGGCCAGCAAGAGCAGCAGTAGGAGCTGACACCCCCCATGCGCGTCAACCGGATCCTGCTCTCCGTCCCGCTGGTGGTCGTCGCCCTGGTGATCCAGGTGAGCGTCTTCGCCCGCCTGCACCTCCCGGGAGCCGTCCCCGACCTCCTCCTGCTCACGGTCCTGGGCCTCGCCATGATCTACGGTCATGTCGGCGGCGCCCTCATCGGCTTCGGCGCCGGCCTCCTCGCCGACCTCGCCCCGCCCGCCGACCACGCCGCCGGCCGGTATGCGCTGGTGCTGTGCGTGATCGGCTATCTCGCCGGGCTCGTCAAGCCCGAGAGCGGGCAGATCAAGTCGGCCACCGGCCCGATGATCGTGGTCGTCGGCGCCGCGATCGGCTCCACGCTGCTGTACGCCGGGGTCGGCGCGCTCGTCGGCGACACCGCCGCCCGCCATGTCGGCCTGACCGGGCTGCTGTTCACGGCCGCGCTGTACGACCTGCTGCTGGCCCCGTTCGTGGTCCCCGCGGTCATGTTCCTGGCGCGGCGCGCCGACAACGACCCCCTCGCGGAGACCAACTCCGCCGCCAGGAGCCCCGACATCTCCTCCGGCTGGCTCTCCTCCGGGACGGGGCTGCGGATCGGCGGCCAGCGCAACGGACTGAAGCTGAAGGCGGCCAAGTCGCGGGGGGCCCGCGCCGGCCGCATCAAGGGGGTCAAGCGGCTGTGAGCGCGGGCGGGTTCACCCGAACGATCACCGTGGGATTCACCCGAACGATCACCCCGGGATTCACTCGAACGGGGAAGTTCCGGCGGAACGTGGGCTCACAGGCCGGTCGTTCATCATTCGTACGCACACACAGCTGCGCACACTCGTTCGCGTACTGAGAGGGGGAGACAGCCGCAGTGACCAATATTCCCGAGACCGGTCGGACACCACGGGTCCAGATCAGGCTCGTCGTGATCCAGATCCTCGTTCTCTCCCTGCTCGGCACCCTCGGCGGCCGCCTGTGGTACCTGCAGATCCGGGAGGGCGCGGAGTACGCCAAGGAGGCCTCCGGCAACCACGTCCAACAGGTCGTCGAGCCCGCCGTCCGCGGCTCGATCCTGGACGCGCGCGGAGTGCCCCTGGCCGACAACGAGACACGGCTCGTGGTCTCCGCCTCCCGCACCGACCTGCTGAAGCAGCCGGACGACGGCAAGGCGGTCCTGACGAAGCTGGCGGGCGTGCTCGGCATGACCCCCGAGGACGTCATGCTGAAGGTCCGGCTGTGCGACTCGGAGACGCCCCAGCCCTGCTGGAACGGCTCGCCTTACCAGCCGATCCCGATCACCGACGAGGCCACCGCCAAGCAGGCCCTGCAGATCCGCGAGCGCGCCGAGGACTTCCCCGGCATCACCGCCGAGCCCGAGGCCGTGCGTCGCTACCCCGCCCCCGGCAAGGCCAACACCGCCCAGGTCCTCGGCTACCTCTCCCCGGTCACCGACGACGAGCTCACCAAGGCCCAGGACACCGACTCGCCCTATCTGCGCTCCGACCAGGTCGGCCGCTCGGGCCTGGAACGCGAGTACGACAAGGAGCTGCGCGGCAAGGCCGGCGTCACCCGCTACGAGGTCGACAACCTCGGCCGCGTCATCGGCGAGGCCGAGGCGGACCCGGCCGAGCCCGGCTCCAACCTCGTCACCAGCATCGACGCCCGCGTCCAGCGGGTCGCCGAGTACGAGCTGAACGAGGCGATGAAGGAAGCCCGCAAGCAGCACGACCGCAACACCAACGAGAACTACAAGGCCGACTCCGGCGCGGTCGTCGTGATGGAGGTCAAGACCGGCCGCATCGTCGCCATGGCCTCCAACCCGACGTACGACCCGAACGCCTGGGTCGGCGGGATCTCCGCCAAGGACTACACCCGGCTGACCGGCAAGGCCTCCAACTACCCGCTGCTCAACCGGGCCATACAGGGTCAGTCCGCGCCCGGCTCCACCTTCAAGGTGATCTCCACGGCGGGCGCCGTCGCGGCCGGCTACGACTTCAACGGCAATTACCCCTGCACCAGCTCCTACTCGGTCGGCGGCCAGGTCTTCAAGAACTTCGAGTCGCAGAGCTTCGGCTCCATCTCGCTCGGCCGGGCCCTGGAGGTCTCCTGCGACACCGTGTTCTACGGGCTCGCCCACAAGGAATGGCAGAAGGACGGCGGCATCAACCCGAAGAAGGGCGAGCCCAACGACTACTTCTTCAAGGCCGCCCACCAGTTCGGGCTCGGCAAGGAGACCGGCATCGACCTGCCCAACGAGGTCACCGGCCGCGTCCCCGACCGTCAGTGGAAGCAGTCCTACTGGGACGCCAACAAGGACGGCTGGTGCAAGACCGGCAAGAAGGACGGCAGTTACGTCGAGAAGATCGCGTACGAGAACTGCCTCGAAGGCAACAAGATGCGCGCCGGTGACGAGATCAACTACTCCATCGGTCAGGGCGACACCCTCGTCACCCCGATCCAGATGGCCACGATCTACGCGGCGATCTCCAACGGCGGCACCCTGTACGACCCGACGGTCGGCAAGGCCATCGTCAGCGCCGACGGCAAGACGATCACCGAGATCGAGCCCAAGTCGCACGGCAAGCTGCCGATAAGCAAGACCACACTGAGCCAGATGGGCGAGGCCCTCGCGGGCGTCGCCACCCGCGGCACGGCCGCCTGGCGCTTCGCCCAGGTCGGCTGGCCCCAGGACAAGATCGCGATGCACGCCAAGACCGGCACCGCCGAGGTCTACGGCAAGCAGACGACGTCCTGGTTCACCACGTACACCAAGGACTACGCGGTCGTGATGACGATCTCGCAGGGTGGTACCGGTTCCGGCGCCTCCGGTCCGGCCGTGCGCAACATCTACGACGCGCTCTACGGCGTCTCCGACGACGGCAAGATCGACAAGAAGAACGCCCTGATGCCCACGCCGCTGACGAGCCTGCCGAAGATCCAGACGGACGGCACGATCAAGTCCCCGAAGATCCCCAAGGACCCGGCGAAGCAGCAGCGCCTCAGCCAGCAGGCCGCGCCGGAGCCGGACGAGACACAGGCGGCGGGCACCGCCCAGCAGAACACGAGCACCAACCGAGACACCCGCCGACGACGGCGGAAGAGGGGAAGCCGGAGGATGTGCACATGACCGGCGCGAACAGCTTCTCCGTCTCCGGATACGGGCCCCAGCGGGCCGGCTGGACACGGGTCTTCGCCCGTGACTCGCTGGCCCGGCGGCTGGACTGGCCGATACTGCTGTCGGCGATCTCCCTGTCGCTGATCGGCTCGCTCCTGGTCTACTCGGCGACCCGCAACCGCACCGAGATCAACCAGGGCGACCCGTACTACTTCCTCGTCCGGCACCTCATGAACACCGGCATCGGGATCTGCCTGATGATCGCCACGGTGTGGCTCGGCCACCGCACCCTGCGCAACGCGGTCCCGGTGCTCTACGGCCTCTCGCTGCTGGGGATCCTCGCGGTGCTGACCCCGCTCGGCTCCACGGTCAACGGCGCGCACTCCTGGATCGTCCTCGGCGGCGGCTTCTCGCTCCAGCCCTCGGAGTTCGTGAAGATCTCGATCATCCTGGGCATGGCCATGCTGCTCGCGGCCCGGGTCGACGCGGGCGACAAGCTCTACCCCGACCATCGCACGGTCGTCCAGGCACTCGGCCTCGCGACCGTTCCGATGCTGATCGTCATGCTGATGCCCGACCTCGGGTCGGTCATGGTCATGGTGCTGATCGTGCTGGGCGTGCTGCTGGCCTCCGGAGCCTCCAACCGCTGGGTCTTCGGGCTGATCGGCGCGGGAGCGGCCGGCGCGATCACCGTCTGGCAGCTGCACATCCTGGACGAGTACCAGATCGCACGCTTCGCCGCCTTCGCCAACCCCAGCCTCGACCCCGCCGGCGTCGGCTACAACACCAACCAGGCGCGGATCGCGATCGGTTCCGGCGGTCTGACCGGGGCCGGCCTGTTCCACGGTTCGCAGACGACGGGCCAGTTCGTCCCGGAACAGCAGACGGACTTCGTCTTCACCGTCGCCGGCGAGGAACTGGGCTTCATGGGCGCGGGCCTGATCATCGTCCTGCTCGGCGTGATCCTGTGGCGCGCCTGCCGCATCGCCCGTGAGACGACGGAGCTGTACGGCACGATCGTCGCCGCGGGCATCGTGGCCTGGTTCGCCTTCCAGTCGTTCGAGAACATCGGGATGACCCTGGGGATCATGCCGGTGACGGGCCTGCCGCTGCCGTTCGTCTCCTACGGTGGCTCGTCGATGTTCGCGGTGTGGGTCGCAATGGGGCTGTTGCAGTCCATCCGGGTGCAACGGCCGATGTCCGCGTAAACATCGGGACACCTTGTGGTTTCCCTGCGTTCATCCCCGATTGGCACCCGGTGCGCACTGCCGTTCGGGCCCGAGTCCGACTAGATTCAATTCATGGCGGAGACGAAACGCGAGATCGAGCGCAAGTACGAATCCGATGAGAGCGGGCTGCCCGACCTCACCGGCGTGGCCGGGGTCGCCTCCGTCCTCGACAAGGGCGTCGCCGAGCTGGACGCGATCTACTACGACACCTCCGACCTGCGCCTGGCCGCGGCCTCGATCACGCTGCGCCGCCGTACCGGCGGCTCGGACGCCGGCTGGCATCTGAAACTGCCGGTCGAAACCGGAGTCAGGGACGAGATCAGAGCCCCGCTCTCCGACGACGTACCCGAAGAGCTCGCCGGGCTGGTGCGCTCCCGCGTTCGTGAGGGACAGCTGGTGCCTGTGGTGCGGCTGCGCTCCAGCCGGGACATCCGCGATCTCCTCGACGCCGAGGGCGGGCTGCTCGCCGAGGCCAGCGTGGACGCCGTCCGGGCGGACCGGCTGTTCGGCGGCGAGGGCAGCGCGCAGTGGTCCGAGATCGAGGTGGAGCTCGCCGACGGCGGTGACCCGGCCCTGCTCGACAAGCTGGAGAAGCGGCTGCGCAAGGCGGGCGTACGGCCGTCGAAGTCGGCGTCGAAGCTGGCGCGGGCGCTGACGGAGACCGGGTCGAAGAAGCAGCGCAAGAAGGCGAAGGAAGCCGGGAAGGCAGCCGGGAAGGCAGCCGGGAAGGCAGCCGGGAAGGGGGCCGGGCCGGGCGAAGGGGCCTCCGTCCGGGAGCCCGTGACCGCGGGCGATCATGTGCTGGCGTACGTCCGTGCCCAGCGGGACGCGATCGTCGAGCTCGATCCTGCCGTGCGCCAGGAGGCCGAGGAGTCCGTGCACGACATGCGCGTCGCCACCCGTCGGCTGCGCAGCACCTTCCGCTCCTTCGGCAAGGTCCTGGACCGGACCGTCACCGACCCGATCGGCGACGAGCTGAAGTGGCTGGCCGGCGAGCTGGGCGTGGGCCGCGACCACGAGGTGCTCGGCGAACGCCTCAAGGCCGGCCTCGACGACGTGCCGCACACCCTGGTCTCCGGCCCGGTCCGTGAACGCGTGCAGACCTGGGACAAGGCCGGGCACCGCGGCTCCCGCAAGCGGCTGCTCGGCGTCCTGGACTCCAAGCGCTACCTGACCCTGCTCGACACCCTCGACGGGCTGGTCGCCGACCCGCCGCTGCTGGAGGCGGCCGCAGGCCGGCCGTCCGAGGTGCTCGCCAAGGCCGTCCGCAAGGACTTCGGCAAGGTGTCCGAGCTGATCGAGCAGGCGCTGGCGCAGCCGTCCGGCCATGAACGCGACGAAGCCCTGCACGAGGCGCGCAAGAAGGCCAAGCGGACCCGCTACGCGGCGGAGACGGCCACGCCGGCGATCGGCGGCCCGGCCAAGACCCTGACCAGGTCCATGAAGTCGCTGCAGAGCCTGCTCGGCGAACACCAGGACAGCGTCATGGCCCGCGTGACCCTGCGCGAGCTGTCCGCCGTGGCGCACGCGGCGGGGGAGAGCGCCTTCACCTACGGGCTGCTCTACGGCCGTGAGGAACGCCGGGCGGAGCTGGCGGAGGACGCGCTGCCGGAGGCGTGGGAGACGATCCAGGGCGACATGGACGTATAGGGGGACGGCGAAGCCATCTGGTAGGGGGGCGGCGAAGCGATCTGGGGCGGGGGAGTCCTTCGACCGGGTTAGGCTTGATGGTCACCCCTGCCGCACAGCTGTCTCGCCCCTGTCAGCTCAGCTCACGAAGGTAACGCCGCGATGTCTGTCGAATCGGTCTTCCCGCAGCTCGAAGCCTTGCTCCCGCATGTGCAGAAGCCGATCCAGTACGTGGGCGGCGAGCTCAACTCCACGGTCAAGCCCTGGGAGGACTGCGACGTCCGCTGGGCCCTCATGTACCCGGACGCCTACGAGGTCGGGCTGCCCAACCAGGGCGTCATGATCCTCTACGAGGTACTGAACGAGCAGCAGGGCGTCCTCGCCGAGCGCACGTACAGCGTGTGGCCGGACCTGGAGGCGCTGATGCGGGAGCACGCCGTCCCGCAGTTCACCGTCGACGGCCACCGCCCGGTGAAGGCCTTCGACGTGTTCGGCCTGTCCTTCTCCACGGAGCTGGGCTACACCAACATGCTGACGGCGCTGGACCTCGCGGGCATCCCGCTGGAGTCCAAGGACCGCGGCCTCGACGACCCGATCGTCCTCGCGGGCGGCCACGCGGCCTTCAACCCCGAGCCGATCGCGGACTTCATCGACGCGGCGGTCATCGGCGACGGCGAGCAGGCCGTGCTGGACATGACGAAGATCATCCGCGAGTGGAAGGCGGAGGGCCGCCCGGGCGGCCGCGAGGAGGTCCTCTTCCGCCTCGCGAAGACGGGCGCGGTGTACATCCCGGCGTTCTACGACGTCGAGTACCTGCCGGACGGCCGTATCGCCCGTGTCGTGCCGAACAAGAGCGGTGTGCCGTGGCGCGTGTCCAAGCACACGGTCATGGACCTCGACGAGTGGCCCTACCCCAAGCAGCCGCTGGTCCCGCTCGCCGAGACGGTGCACGAGCGCATGTCGGTGGAGATCTTCCGCGGCTGCACCCGCGGCTGCCGTTTCTGCCAGGCCGGCATGATCACCCGCCCGGTGCGCGAGCGTTCCATCACGGGCATCGGCGACATGGTGGAGAAGGGCCTGAAGGCGACCGGCTTCGAGGAGGTCGGCCTGCTGTCGCTGTCCAGCGCCGACCACAGCGAGATCGGCGAGGTCGCCAAGGGGCTGGCGGACCGCTACGAGGCGGACAAGATCGGCCTGTCCCTCCCCTCCACCCGGGTGGACGCCTTCAACGTCGACCTGGCGAACGAACTCACGCGCAACGGCCGCCGCTCGGGCCTCACCTTCGCCCCCGAGGGCGGCTCGGAGCGCATGCGCAAGGTCATCAACAAGATGGTCTCGGAAGAGGACCTGATCAGGACGGTCTCCACGGCGTACGGCAACGGCTGGCGTCAGGTGAAGCTGTACTTCATGTGCGGTCTGCCGACGGAGACGGACGACGACGTCCTGCAGATCGCCGACATGGCGATGAACGTGATCGCCGAGGGCCGCAAGGTCTCCGGCCAGAACGACATCCGCTGCACGGTCTCGATCGGCGGCTTCGTCCCCAAGCCCCACACCCCCTTCCAGTGGGCCCCGCAGCTCTCGGCGGAGGAGACAGACGCCCGTCTGACGAAGCTCCGCGACAAGATCCGCGGCGACAAGAAGTACGGCCGCTCGATCGGCTTCCGCTACCACGACGGCAAGCCCGGCATCGTGGAGGGCCTGCTGTCCCGAGGCGACCGCCGTATCGGCGCGGTCATCCGGGCCGTCTACGAGGACGGCGGCCGCTTCGACGGCTGGCGCGAGCACTTCTCCTACGACCGCTGGATGGCCTGCGCCGACAAGACGCTGCCCGCCTTCGGCGTGGACGTCGACTGGTACACGACCCGCGAGAAGACCTACGAGGAGGTCCTGCCCTGGGACCACCTGGACTCGGGCCTCGACAAGGACTGGCTCTGGGAGGACTGGCAGGACGCCCTCGACGAGACAGAGGTCGAGGACTGCCGCTGGACGCCCTGCTTCGACTGCGGGGTGTGCCCGGCGATGGACACCCACATCCAGATCGGTCCGACCGGCAAGAAGTTGCTGCCGTTGACGGTGAAGCAGCCGACGCCGGCCGGCTGAGGCGGGGCGTGTCGGCGCTGGTGCGTCGATCGAGTGGTTCGGCTCGGCGATCGTGGGGTCAGGCCAAACGGGGCAGTTCCGCGTGCGTGGTGCTGTTTCCGGTTTGAGCCTGAACCCATGAGCATCCGTCCGTGGGTCATTGTCGAGGAGCCGGACGGTCGCGGGCTGCGCCGGGTCACGATCGGCGGCGAGACGGTGGGAAGCGCCTGGTCGGCGGGTGAACTGCGGAGAATGCTTGTTCGGCGCGGCTATCCGGTGAACATGGATCTGGATGATCCGACGTCCATATGCTGGCGCGGCGGGGACAGCAGGACCTGGCCCGACCGGGCATGGCGAAGACGTGCGACCGCGGTGCTCATGATGGCCGGACTGCTGGCGTCCATGGTGCTCAATGCGGTCATCGGATGGCCGGACGCCTCCGGGGCGCTGACGTTTGCGCAACGGATGACCGGGGGGCTCTTCGTCCTGTCAGGTCTGGTGCAGGGCGCGGCTGCCGGCATGGTGCTCGACTACTGGGGGAGACGGCAGGTCAAGCTCTCCGGAGCGGTCGTTCTGCTCGCTGTGCTGATCGCGCTGGCGACCGACACTCTCCTTCTGGTCATGTGGATGGAGGAGACGGAGTACACGCCCTACCTGCTGGCGTTCGTGCCCCTGTGGTGCTGGTCCCTGTGGGCGCTTGTCCTCCTTGCGCGTGAAAAACCCTGGCACGGAGCCCCGCAGCCCAAGACGTTCGCGGCGGGATTGGTCGTCACCGCACTTCTGACGGGTGCCAGCCTGGCGTATTCGACCATGTACCAACCTGCGACAGCCCCCATCCACTTTACTTTGAGTGCAAAATTCGGGGCGGCACGGCCGGATCGTAGGGAGCCGTTCGTTCACGTCCCGCTGACGCTTTACATGAAGAATACCGGCGGGATCCCGGTCTACATCGTCAATGACATCTATACGGTCCGCGGCAGAGATGTCGAATACTCCAGAGACTCCGGGACCCGGGACTTGTTGGCGGAATGGGAGGAGAGCGCGGGGAAGGGGGGCGGCTTGGTGGGGGAGACGGAACTCTATGTCGACGACTTCTCAAACACCACGATCAGCAGCGGGCATTTCTTCGGTCCCGGTGAGCGGCTCGAAGTCGGGCAGGAATACGCTCTTGAGCGCGTTGTCCAACTCCCTGTGGATGCCGAGTACGAAACGGTGAGCGTCCGCGTGCAGGTTTCGTACATGAGGAAGGACCGTGGGAAGCTCGATGTGAAGAATTTCTCTGCAGTTCATTATTCATGGAACAAGAGTGACGAGAAATACTACTGCCCCTCCGAGGGGGGATGTGGGCGGCAGCTCATTTATCGAGGGAGGGTGTGGCACAACAATAATCTGATCAATGTCACGCGTAAGCCCCGCTATGTGACGGCGATCTGGTCGCCCGTAGGCCGGCTCATCTCTTCGATCTCGTCGTTCCGGTTCCAGGACGAGCAGGGTTTTCATTCGGAAGAGAGGAGGGAGCTGGACAGGTACGGGGCGGCGTCGGTTCATGCTGATGCGGAGGTGTCCGTGGCGGAGCTGCTGGGATCCGCCGGTCGTTGACGGCGGTGTTCCGTTCCTCAACCGCCCTCGGGCATCATGCGCCAGGGCGCCACGGTGATCCCGGCGTCCGTCTCCAGGTCCAGCGCGGTCTGCCTGCAGAACAGAGTGGGCTTTCCGCCGAGAGTCGAGAGCAGTGCGTCCCCCGGCACCAGTTCGGCGAGCTCGGTGATGAGCGGTGCGATGTCGAAGGGGGCGTGGGCGCGTTCGTCGTTCTGCAACTGGGCGAGGACGTCGAACGAGTCGTTGCGTTCTTCCTTGGCCTTCCAGAAGTCCTTGACCCCTTCGGTGTCCCACTTCTCTGGAAGCAGCTCCTCCAGCCCCTTGGCGAGTTTGTGCTCCGGCGTGGCGTCGAATATCGCGTTGGTGCACACTTCGGCCGCCTTGCCGAAGGAGGCTTCCGGCGGGCGCTGGGCGGAGACGGCTTTCTCCTGCCTGCTCTTCATCCCAGGGGTCCGGTCCCTCAGCTCCTCCCGGGCTTCGGTCCGCTCCTCCGATGACCTTCTGGGGTCGCTCATCACCTTCACCAGCTGATTGCCCTGCTGCGCGTCATCCATGAGCTCTTGCCGGTCCACGTGGAGCGGGTACTGGTCCGCATGGAGCGGGTGCTTGTCTGTGTGGGGTGTCTGCTGGTCGAGGGCCAGTTCCACCGAAGTGCTCGTCAGCAGCAGGGCCTTGGCGGTCTCCTCCCCGCCGCGGCTCATCTCCAGGGCGGAGTTCGCGTCCGTCACGATGGCGATCAGTTGCCCGCGCAGGTCTTGCGGCGTCTCGGGGGAGCGGATCGCGTCGAGGACGGATGTGGTCCGCTTCACGACCAGGAGGACCCTGGACCGGTCCTCGGGCGGCACGCTCGGATCGGTGCCCACCTCCAGGGTGGCAGTTACCTGTTTCACCAACGGGGTCAACTGTTCTTGCAGCTCGTCAGGGACGCTGTCGTCGCTGATGACTGCCAGCGTCTCGGTCAGCTCTTCCGTGCTTTCGATGACCGCTTGCCTGTCCTGCGGAGTCGTCCCGGGGTCTTCGACCACTTCCAGGGTGGTGGTCAAATTTTCCACAGTCGGTGCGAGCTCTTCGGGGGCTTCTGTCTGTTGTTCGTTCAGACTTGTTGTTAGATCTTCAATATTCTCCGTCTGTTCCGCCGGAGGTTCGGACGCCGAATTGTCCGTATCGTCGGTATTTGACGGTTCACTCGATGTGGGGGACGTGGGTGACGTGGGAGGTGTGGGCGAAGGGGGCGTCGAGGACGTCGGCGACGTATCAGTCGGGGGCTGGGTGGTGGTCGGGGTGGCAGTGGAGGTGGGGGTCGGGGTCGGGGTAGGCGTTGGGGTAATTGCCGGAGGTGGAGACGGAGGCGGAGACGGGGGTGGAGGTGGCGTCGGCGAGGCGGATTCCGTTTGTGCGAGTGCTGCGGCCGGGTTCGTGCTGTCGTCGGTCCGAGGCGCTGCCACCGCACTCGTCAGGCCCGTCGGCAATGTGAGCGCTGCAGTCAAGAGGGATGTGCCGACCATGTCGAAGACGTGTCGCCGGGCGGTTCTGGGCATAGCGATTCCAGATGCGCTTTGTAGGCGGTCTCTCAGAAACGCTCCGGAGCACAGAAACTCCGGAGCGGAGAAGATCTGGCACTCGAACAAGGCAGAGCCGATATAAACCACTCTTCACCCGCTCGGTGTATTCCGCAACGCGGACACCGCGCAGGTGGGGAGGGGCGCTCGGAGCTCGGTCGGCGGACCTCCGGGCCCGTTCCTGACGGGCTCTCAGCATCGCATCCTTCGGGGCGGATGTAGCGTCTACGTCTACATGGACCTGCAGAAATCGCCCGCCGAACCGCCTGCCCGGCCGCCCGCGCAGGCGCAGGCGCCCGAAGGGTGTCTTGTCGTGGCGGTTCGGTTGCCTGTGCGGATCGTCGTGCTGGTGCTGGTCCTCCCCGTGCGGATGGCGTGGGATGCGCTCGTCGTCGTGGGTCGGTTCCTTCGGGACACCGTCTTGCGGCCGGTCGGGCGGGGGTTGTTGTGGCTGGGGAAGGCGCTGCTCGTCTGGCCGTTGATCGGGCTGTGGCGGTATGCCGTCGTGCCGCTGTGCAGGGTGCTCGGCCGGCTCGGGAACCTGCTGCTGGTCGTGCCGGCGGTGTGGGTCTGTCGGTACGTTCTCGCGCCGGTCGGGCGGGGGCTCGCGTGGGTGTACGCGCGCGTTCTCACGCCGGTTGGGCATGCCGTCCTCTGGGTGGTGAAGGGGATCTGCGTCGGTGCGTACACCGGCGTGGCATGGCTGGCGCGGTATCTGGTCGTCGTGCCCGCCCAGTGGGTCTACGCGTGGATTCTCGCGCCGGTCGGGCGGGCGATCGCCTGGTGTGCGCGCGGGGTGGGGCGGTTCCTGGGGGCGCTGGCCGGCGGGATCGGGGTCGCCCTGTACTGGACGGCCAGGGTGCTGGTCGTGCTGCCCCTGCTCGCTCTGTGGCGGTGGGTGCTCGTCCCCGTCGGGCGCGTCCTCGCGGTCGTCGCGCGTGAGGTGGGGGACGCCCTCGGGCATGCGTGGCGGATCGCGGGACGGATCTCGCTCGCCGTCGGCCGGTTCCTCGGGACGCTCTTCCGGTGGATCTTCGTGGAGCCCGTGCGCTGGGTGTACCGGACCGTTCTCACCCCGGTCGGGCACGTCGTCCGGGATGCCGTGCTGCGTCCCGCCGCCCGGGTGGCGCGCAGCGTGAGCCGGGCGACCCGGCAGGCGCTGGCCACCGCCCGCGAGACGGCACGGCAGGCCCGCGCGGACGTACGGCGGATGCTGTTCGGGGAGCCGGAGCAGCGGGAGGCGGTCGTCCGCCGGGAACCATCGGCGGACGAGACACGTACTCTTGGTAGCAGCACGACCGCTCTCACGAAGGACTGAACGACACTGGGCAAGCGACAGCCCGAAGGCCCGCCGCCCGCACCCGCGGTGCAGCGCATCCGACTGCGCTACACCAAGCGCGGCCGCCTCCGGTTCACCAGCCACCGTGACTTCCAGCGTGCCTTTGAGCGCGCGTTGCGCCGTGCCGAGGTGCCGATGGCGTACTCGGCGGGGTTCACGCCGCACCCGAAGGTGTCGTACGCCAATGCCGCACCCACCGGCACGGGCAGTGAGGCGGAGTACCTGGAGATCGCGCTCACCGCGGCGCGTGACCCGGAGAAGCTGAGAGCTCTGCTCGACGAGTCGCTGCCCACCGGGCTCGACGTCGTCGACGCGGTCGAGGCCCGGACCTCGGGTCTCGCCGACCGGCTGACGGCCTCCGTATGGGAGCTGCGGCTGGACGGCGTGGACCCGGCCGACGCCGATCGCGCGGTGAACGCCTTCAACGAGGCCGACGCCGTAGAGGTCCAGCGCATGGCCAAGAACGGCGTCCGCACCTTCGACGCCCGTGCCGCGGTCGTACAACTTGAAACGCACAGTGAACCTGCTGATAGGCCGACCGACCAGCCCTGTGCGATACTGCGGCTGGTTGTTCGGCACGTGACGCCTGCCGTTCGACCCGACGACGTCCTGTCCGGTCTCCGCGCCGTGGCCGACCTGGCGCCGCCGGTCCCCGCTGCGGTGACCAGGCTGGCGCAGGGGCTGTTCGATGAAGAGACCGGCACGGTGACCGACCCGCTCGCGCCCGACCGCGAGGCAGCTCAGGCCCTCACAACGGGCGATCCCGCTGCCGCCGCGAAGGCGCCCGCGTAGGGAAGGTCCCGCGATGGGACGGACGTCGTAGCGCCGCCCTCGTACTCGGGAGCCACCTGGGTCGGGCAGCGCACCGACCAGAAGACTTTCGCCAGGCCGTACGCATTCGGCGTACGGAACCGGCGAGACAGGACACAGAGAGCTCCCGTGCGGCGCCCGCGCCCCGGACGGCGGCACCGCGCATCGCGCGAGCCGCGGACGTCAACGGCGATCGATCCCCCGTGATCGACGCCGGACCAGGCGCGGCGCCCGGGAGCCTGACGGGAGAAACGCCCGCATGCTCGAGCCAACAGAATCCACAGAGTCCGTGACGGACTCCGAATCGAACAGCCCCAGCGACACCCTGCCGCCGCGTCGTCGGCGCAGGGCCGCTTCCCGGCCGGCGGGACCGCCGGTCGGCACCGCCGACACCTCGGCCGAGATGACCGCGCCGGCCATACCGGCCGTCGAGTCCGCCGAGCAGTTGGCGGAGGAGGACGTCCTCGACGACGACCTCAAGACCGACGTCGACGTCGATGTCGATGCTGACGTCAAGGCGCAGGAGGCGGCAGAGGCCGCTCCTCGTACGCGTCGCCGGGCCACCCGGCGTGCCTCCGCGCCCGCCGGGGCTCCGGCCGCCGCCGAGGTCGCCGAGACCGTCGTGCCCGTGGCCGCCGCCGAGGTGAGCGCGCCGGCCGTCGAGGAAGCCCCCGTGGAGGAGGCCGCCGCCGAGGACGCCGCTCCTCGCCGT
This sequence comes from Streptomyces sp. NPDC002623, assembly GCF_053592635.1. NCBI lineage: Bacteria > Bacillati > Actinomycetota > Actinomycetes > Kitasatosporales > Streptomycetaceae > Streptomyces > Streptomyces sp. NPDC002623. The sequence goes on from NZ_JBSFWB010000051.1 coordinate 39,955, forward strand.
GCCCGTCGCCGGGCCACGCGCCGGGTGACCACGCCCGCCGAGGTCACTGCCGAGGACGCCGCCGTCGAGTCCCAGCCCGAGGCTGCCGCCGAGGTGACCGAAGAGGTCGTCGAGGCCGCTCCCCGTACGCGGCGTCGCGCCTCCCGCCGGGCCACCGCGCCCGCCGGCGCCCCGGAGGCGGAGGCGGAGACGCCCGCCGTCACCGCCGAGGCCGAGGCCGAGGTTCCGGCTGTGACGGACGTGGCTACGGAGGAAGCGCCCGCCGAGGTCGCCGAAGCCGCTCCCCGTACCCGCCGTCGTGCCACGCGCCGCGTCTCCGCGCCCGCCGAGGCCGAGGTCGCCGAGACCACCGAGGTCGCCGCCGAGACTGCCGTCGCCGTCGCCGCCGTCGAAGAGCCGAAGGTTCCCGAAGCTCCCGCCGTTCCCGCTGCTCAGGCCGACGAGGACGCCGGTTCGCGGCGTGGACGTCGGCGTGTGGTCCGTCGGGCCGCCGGTGGCTTCTCCGCGCCCGAGCCCGCGAAGGGCAACGGCGAGGAGGACGCGCCGCGTCGTCCGGCGCGGCCCGCGGTCGCCGTGTTCCAGGCGCCCGTGTTCGCCGAACCGCAGTTCCAGACCCCGCTGCGGGCCGCTGCCGAGGCGGCCGCCGCCGAGGCGGAGGCCACCGAGGTCGAGGAGCCCGAGGAGGCTCAGCCGGCTCAGGAGCTCATCGAGGAGCCGACCGGTTCGCGTCGCCGTCGTCGCCGCCGTGGCGCCGGTTTCGGCGAGGAGCCCGAGGCCGCCCGCACCGCCGCGCCCGTCGAGACCGCCGCCCTCGCCGCCGAGGACGAGGCGGAGAGCGAGTCGGAGGAGCCCGACGAGGTCGACGAGACCGACGAGGGTGACGACGACACCGAGGAGACCGGCTCGCGTCGCCGTCGCCGCCGTGGCGGCCGTCGCCGTCGTCGTGGCGATGCCGCCGACGGCGAGGGGGAGTCCGGGGACGAGTCCGACGAGCTCGCCGCCGCGCAGGCCGCACAGGACGCCGACGACACCGCCGAGCAGGAGGACGAGGACGCGGAGGACGAGGACTCGGCCGGTGGCTCCACCGCCGGCAGCCGTCGCCGTCGTCGCCGTCGTCGTCGTGCCGGTGACTCCTCCGGCGAGGCCGACTCGGTCGACGGAGACCCGGAGCGCACGGTCGTCAAGGTCCGTGAGCCGCGCAAGCCCTCCGAGCCGTCCGACGAGGTGCAGTCCATCAAGGGCTCGACCCGTCTCGAGGCGAAGAAGCAGCGCCGCCGGGAAGGCCGCGAGCAGGGCCGCCGCCGGGTGCCGATCATCACCGAGGCCGAGTTCCTGGCCCGCCGTGAGGCCGTCGAGCGGGTGATGGTCGTCCGCCAGAGCGGCGAGCGCACCCAGATCGGCGTCCTGGAAGACAACGTGCTCGTCGAGCACTACGTGAACAAGGAGCAGTCGACCTCCTACGTCGGCAACGTGTACCTGGGCAAGGTGCAGAACGTGCTGCCGTCGATGGAGGCCGCCTTCATCGACATCGGCAAGGGACGCAACGCCGTCCTGTACGCCGGTGAGGTCAACTTCGAGGCGCTCGGCATGGCCAACGGGCCGCGCCGCATCGAGTCCGCCCTCAAGTCGGGCCAGTCGGTCCTCGTCCAGGTGACGAAGGACCCGATCGGGCACAAGGGCGCCCGGCTGACCAGCCAGGTCTCCCTCCCGGGCCGCTACCTCGTGTACGTGCCCGAGGGCTCGATGACCGGCATCAGCCGCAAGCTGCCCGACACCGAGCGGGCCCGGCTGAAGACGATCCTCAAGAAGATCGTCCCCGAGGACGCGGGCGTCATCGTGCGCACCGCCGCCGAGGGTGCGAGCGAGGACGAGCTGCGCCGCGATGTCGAGCGGCTGCAGGGGCAGTGGGAGGACATCCAGAAGAAGGCGAAGAACGGCGGCAACGCCCCGACGCTGCTGTACGGCGAGCCGGACATGACCGTCCGGGTCGTGCGCGACATCTTCAACGAGGACTTCTCCAAGGTCATCGTCAGCGGTGACGAGGCCTGGTCGACCATCCACGGGTACGTGTCGCACGTCGCCCCCGACCTGGCCGAGCGGCTGTCGAAGTGGACCTCCGAGGTCGACGTCTTCGCCACCTACCGGATCGACGAGCAGCTCGCCAAGGCGCTGGACCGCAAGGTCTGGCTGCCCAGCGGCGGTTCGCTGGTGATCGACCGGACCGAGGCGATGGTCGTCGTCGACGTCAACACCGGCAAGTTCACCGGTCAGGGCGGCAACCTCGAGGAGACGGTCACCAGGAACAACCTGGAGGCGGCCGAGGAGATCGTGCGTCAGCTGCGGCTGCGCGACCTCGGCGGCATCATCGTGATCGACTTCATCGACATGGTGCTGGAGTCCAACCGGGATCTGGTGCTGCGGCGTCTGCTGGAGTGCCTGGGCCGTGACCGTACGAAGCACCAGGTCGCCGAGGTGACCTCGCTGGGGCTCGTGCAGATGACCCGTAAGCGGGTCGGGCAGGGCCTGCTGGAGTCGTTCTCCGAGACCTGTGTGCACTGCAACGGGCGCGGTGTCATCGTCCACATGGAGCAGCCGACCGCGGTCGGCGGCGGTGGCAAGCGCAAGAAGCGCGGCCGCGGCGGTGACGTCCACGAGCACGAGCACGAGGCCGCTGTGGCCACCGAGGTCGCCGAGACCCTGGTGAGCGCCGAGGAGGAGGCGGAGAGCGAGGCCGAGGTCGCCGCCGAGGCGGCCGAGCCGATCGCGCTCCCGGCCCCCGACTATGCGCCCGACGAGGAGCTGTACAGCAGCATCGCCGAGGCGGAGGCCGCCGCCACGCGTGGCCGGGGTCGGCGTCGGGCGAGCCGCCGGGCGTCCGCTCCGGCGGGTGCGCCGCGCGGCAGTCAGTCGCGCAGGGCGGGCGGCTCCGAGTCGTTCGCCGCGGCGGAGCCCGCCGAGGCCGTCGAGGCCGTCGAGGAAGTCGCCGAGCCGGTCGTGGCGGCGCCCGCCGCGCCGGAGGCCGTCGTCGAGACGGCCGGCGCGCAGGCCGAGCCGGTCGCCGTCGAGGCGCCGGTCGTCGAGGCGCCGGAGGCTCCGGTCGTCGACGAGGCCGCGCCCAAGGGGCGTACGCGCCGTCGCGCCACCCGCAAGGTGTCCGCGCCGGCCGGTTCGCCCGCGGGTGCGGAGGCCGCCGTGGTGACGGTCGCCGAGTCGGCTCCCGCGCCGGCTCCGGTCGTCGAGGCTCCGGTCGCCGAGGCCGCTCCGGTGGAGCAGCCCGAGGCCGAGCAGGTCGCCGAGCCCGTCGTCGAGAGCGCGGCCCCGGCCCGCCCGCGGCGCCGTGCCGTGCGCAAGGCCACCGCGCCGACCGCGTCCGAGGAGACGGCCGTCACGGTCGTCCCGTCGGCACCGGCGGAGGTCGCCGCCGAGGCGGCAGCCGAGACCGAGGCTGAGGCCGAGGCGGCCGACGCGTCCGTCGAGGAGGCGGAGGCGGCTCCGGCGAAGAAGACGGCCGCGCGCAAGACGGCGAAGAAGGCCACGGCGAAGAAGGCGGCCACCAAGAAGACGGTCGCGGCCAAGAAGACGGCCGCGAAGAAGACCGTCGCCAAGAAGACGACGGCGAAGAAGGCCGCGTCGAAGAAGACGGCGGCGGCGCAGCAGAGCGTGCCGTCCGTCACAGCCTCCACAGAGGACTGATGTTCGGCTGAGCGAACGGCGGTGCGGGCATCCGGAACGATCGGATGCCCGCACCGCCGTCTCCCCGGGTGAGCGTCCATGCGCCGTGTCGCAGTGAGTTCACAGGGGAGTTACTCTGTGTCTCGCTGTGGTGCAGCCCACCCGTACGGTGGGTTTCGCTGTGGTAACCCTAGGGAAAATCGCCGTCCGCAGGCTGGTAACGTGCACCGTGGTCCCGGTGGCCAGAGACATGCACACCGTGACCACAGCCGATGAGCACATCCGGTCTTCACAGCCGGACACGGCTGACTTCCCGCCCGGAACCCTTTGGGGGGAGCGGGGTCCTGTATACAAACCGTCCGCCCGCACCAAGGCTCGGCGGACAACCAGGGACGCGGCCGTGCTGAGCATCGACACGGCCCCTTCCCGACGACGCATGACGTGGTGCGCCTTCGAGGTCGCCGTACGAGGAGGGGATGTCGATGACCGACGCCCATGAGTTCATACCGGCCGCCAAGCCTGTGATCTCCGAAGAGGAGATCGAGGCTGCCGTGCGCGTGCTGCGCAGCGGCATGGTCGTCCAGGGGCCCGAGGTGGCCGCGTTCGAGGAGGAGTTCTCGGAGCTGGTCGCCGGCCGCCACTGCGTCGCGGTCAACTCCGGCACCTCAGCGCTGCACCTTTCCCTCCTCGCCCTCGGTCTCGGCCCGGGCGACGAGGTCATCGTGCCGTCGTTCTCCTTCGCCGCCTCCGCCAACGCGGTGCGGCTGGTCGGCGCCGACGTCGTCTTCGCCGACATCGACCCGGAGACGTTCTGTCTGGACCCGGCCGCGGTCGAGGCGGCCCTGTCGCCGCGCACCGCCGCGATCATGCCGGTGCACCTGTACGGTCACCCGGCGGCCATGGACAAGATCATGGCGATCGCCGAGCAGCACGGGCTCGCCGTGATCGAGGACGCCTGCCAGGCCCACGCGGCCGCACTGCACGGCACCCCGGTCGGCGCCTTCGGCGCCGCGGGCACGTTCAGCTTCTACCCGACGAAGAACATGCACAGCCTCGAGGGCGGCATGATCTCCACCGGGGACGCGGAGACCGCGCGGACCCTGCGCCTGCTGCGCAACCAGGGCATGGAGAAGCGCTACGCCAACGAGATCGTCGGCGCGAACGTGCGGATGACGGACGTGTCGGCGGCCATCGGCCGTGTGCAGCGACGCAAGCTGGACGGCTGGACCGAGCAGCGCATCGCCAACGCCGCGTTCCTCACCGAGCACATCACGACGCCGAACGTGATCACGCCCAAGGTGGCCGACGGCGCCCGGCACATCTACCACCAGTACACGGTCCGCATCCAGGGCGACCGCGACGCCGCCATGGCCAAGCTGACCGAGGCCGGCATCGGCAACGCGGTGTACTACCCGACGCCCATCCACCGGCTGAAGCCGTACTGGGAGCCGGACCAGAAGGCGGGTCGCACCTGGGACCTGCCCGAGACGGACCGCGCGGCCGCCGAGGTCGTGTCGCTGCCCGTGCACCCGGCCCTGTCCACGCAGGACCTGGAGCGCATCGTCACCACCGTCAATGCTCTGGGGGAGCAGCTGTGAGCACCGGGAAGTCGCTGCGGGCGGGACTCGTCGGCCTCGGTTCCATGGGGCGTCACCACGCCCGTGTCCTGTCGGGTCTGGACGGCGTCGACCTCGTCGGCGTCGTCGACCCGATGGGCGACAAGTTCGGCGCCGCCCAGGGCGCGCCGATCCTGGACACCGTCGAGGAGCTCATCGCCCTCGGCGTGGACTACGCCGTCGTGGCCTGTCCGACCGCGCTGCACGAGCCGGTCGGCTTGGCGCTCGCCGAGGCCGGCGTGTGCGCGCTGGTCGAGAAGCCGCTCGCGGAGTCCGTGGACGGCGCCCGCCGTCTTGTCGAGGCGTTCGAGTCGCGGGGCCTGGTGGCCGGCGTCGGTCACATCGAGCGCTGCAACCCGGCGCTGATGTCGCTGCGCGCCCGGCTGGAGGCCGGCGAGCTGGGTGACGTCTACCAGGTCGTCACCCGTCGTCAGGGTCCCTTCCCGCACCGCATCGCAGACGTCGGCGTGGTCAAGGACCTCGCCACGCACGACATCGACCTCACCGGCTGGGTGACCGGTCGGCAGTACGTGTCCATCGCCGCGCACACCGTCTCCAAGAGCGGCCGTGAGCACGAGGACATGGTCTCCGCGGTGGGTCGGCTCGACGACGGCACCATGGTCAACCACCTGGTGAACTGGCTGAGCCCGCTCAAGGAGCGGTTCACCTCGGTCACCGGTGAGCGCGGCTGCTTCATCGCCGACACCCTCACCGCCGACCTCACGTTCCACTCCAATGCCGCGGTGACCACCGAGTGGGAGGCCCTGCAGGCCTTCCGCGGTGTCTCCGAGGGCGACATGATCCGGTACGCCATCCCGAAGCGCGAGCCGCTGCAGGTCGAGCACGAGCTCTTCCGCGACGCCGTGCTCGGCAAGGAAGCCGACATCTGCACCCTGCGCCAGGGCATGCGCACCGTCGAGGTGGCCGCTGCGCTCCTCGAATCGGCCACGACGAACACCAGCGTTACCCTTCCGGTGGAGGACCTGGCCGTCCATGGCAGCTGAGCATCACACATCGGGGGAACGGTGCGTGCTCGGTAGGACTCCTATGTTCTGTGAGACTTTCCCCGCAGGACCCAGCCGTCTCGGCTGGCGGAGACCAGGAGCCCGAGCATGAGTGCTGCGCCTGACGTCAGTGTCGTCGTCGCGGTCTACAACACGATGCCGTACCTGACGGAGTGCCTGAACTCCCTGGTCAAACAGACCATCGGACGTGAGCGCCTGGAGATCGTCGCTGTCGACGACGGCTCCACGGACGACAGCGGCCGCGAACTCGACCGGTTCGCGGCGCTGTACCCGGACACCGTCAAAGTGATCCACCAGCCGAATTCCGGCGGCCCGGCCGCGCCCAGCAACCGTGCGCTGGACGTGGCCACCGGCCGTTATGTGTACTTCATAGGCTCCGACGACTACCTCGGCGAGGAAGCCCTCGAGCGCATGGTGAAGTACGCCGACAAGCACGACTCGGACGTCGTGGTCGGCAAGATGGTCGGCACCAACGGTCGGTACGTGCACCAGGAGCTCTTCCAGCACGGCAACCGCGAAGTCGCCCTGGACGAGCCGGGGGTGCCGTACACCCTGGCCAACACCAAGCTGTTCCGCCGGGAGATGGTCGAGAAGCACGGGCTGCGCTTCCCGGAGCACATGGCCGTGGGCAGCGACCAGCCGTTCACCATCGAGGCCCTCGTGCGGGCCCGCAAGATCTCCGTGGTCGCCAACTACACCTGCTACTACGCGGTCAAGCGCGGCGACAACAGCAACATCACCTACCGTGCCGACCACCTCTCCCGGCTCGAGTGCACCGCCGAGATGATGGGCTCCGCAGCCGCCCTCATCGAGGCCGGACCGCAGCGTGACGCCCTGCTGCGCCGGCACTTCACCTGGGAGCTGGCCAAGCTGGTCCAGGACGACTTCCCGGGTCTGGACCGCGAGCTCCAGCGGCGGATCTGCGCGGGCATCGCCGAGCTGGCCGACGCGTACTTCACCGACGGCATCCGGGACGCGATGGACGTCAAGCGCCGGGTGCGCATCGCGCTGGCCCAGGCCGGCGCGGTCGACGAGCTGGTCGAGATGATCAGCTCGGAGGCGGAGAGCGGGGTCACGTTCCTCGTCGAGGACGACCGCGCCTTCGCCCGCTACCCCGGCTTCCGCGACCCGCGCCTCGGCCTGCCCGACCGCTTGTTCGAGGTGCTGCCGGGGGGTTCGGTGGCAGCCCAGCTCGCCCCGGGCACCCGGCTGCTCGCCTCCGACTGGGAGCAGGAGGGCGAGGGCCTCACCTACACGGTGTCCGTGCGGGTGCCCGTCCTCGGCGGCCTCGACGGGGTCGGCCTGCGGCTCGCGAACGGCGCCATGCCCAAGTCGGCCGACAAGCCGGGGGCACGGAAGCTGAAGAGCGGCGCCAAGCTCCCGGAGACGGTCGGCGAGCAGGTGGTGAAGCCCGCCGAGGACGGCGCCTCCGGTGTGCTGCACGCCCGGATCCCGCTGGAGTACGTCACGGCCAAGCGCGGTGTGCGCCTGTACGTGACTCTCGTCGGTACGACGTACGAGATCCCCGTGCGCGGCACGGACCTGCCCATGCCGCTGGCCCGCCAGTGGGGGCGGGAGGGGGACCCCTACCGGGCGTCCGCCCTGGTCAACGACAAGGGCCGCGTCGTGATCGACACGGCCCAGATGCACCCGCCGAAGAGGGCACTGATCCTCCGGGCGCTGGCAGCTCCCCCCCGGAAGCTGAAGTCCCTGGCCGGCCGCGTGAGAGCGGTCGGCGTCAGAAAGTTGAAGTCCGCCGGTTTCAAGAAGCCGACCGGTTCCAAAAGGAAGTAGCGACCCTCCATGAACATCTGTGTAGTAGCACTCGGCAAGATCGGCCTCCCGTTGGCCGTGCAGTTCGCCTCCAAGGGCCACCGGGTCATCGGCGCGGACGTCAACGAGAAGGTCGTCGAGCTGGTCAACGCCGGCGTCGAGCCGTTCCCCGGCGAGCACGACCTCGACGTCAAGCTGAAGCAGGCCGTCGACGCCGGTCTGCTGAGCGCGACCACGGACACCGCGTCCGCGGTCGCCGAGTCCGAGGCCGTCGTCGTGGTCGTCCCGCTGTTCGTGGACGCCGAGGGCACCCCGGACTTCGGCTGGATGGACTCCGCGACGAAGGCGATCGCGCAGGGCCTCAAGCCCGGCACGCTGGTCTCCTACGAGACGACCCTCCCCGTCGGCACGACCCGCACCCGCTGGGCGCCGATGCTGGCCGAGGGCTCGGGCCTGACCGCGGGCGAGGACTTCCACCTGGTGTTCTCCCCGGAGCGCGTGCTGACCGGCCGGGTCTTCGCCGACCTGCGCCGCTACCCCAAGCTGGTCGGCGGCGTCGACGAGGCGTCCGCGGCCCGTGGCGTGGAGTTCTACGAGCAGGTCCTCGACTTCGACGAGCGCGCCGACCTGCCGCAGGCCAACGGCGTCTGGGACCTGGGCACCGCCGAGGCCTCCGAGCTGGCCAAGCTGGCCGAGACGACCTACCGGGACGTCAACATCGGCCTGGCGAACCAGTTCGCGCGCTTCGCCGACCAGAACGACATCGACGTCAAGAAGGTCATCGAGGCCTGCAACTCGCAGCCCTTCAGCCACATCCACCAGCCGGGCATCGCCGTCGGCGGTCACTGCATCCCGATCTACCCGCGGATGTACCTGTGGAACGACCCGGCCGCGACCGTCGTGCGCTCCGCCCGTGAGGCGAACGCCGCGATGCCCGAGTACGCCGTCGACCTGCTGGCCGCCGCCTACGGCGACCTGACCGGCGTGGGCGTGCTGGTGCTGGGCGCCGCGTACCGCGGTGGCGTGAAGGAGACGGCCTTCTCGGGCGTCTTCCCGACCGTCGAGGCCCTCAAGGCGCGCGGCGCGGTCCCCTTCGTCTCGGACCCGATGTACACCGACGAGGAGCTCGCCGCCCACGGTCTCACCCCGCACGCCGGCGAGAAGGTCACCGCGGCGATCCTGCAGGCCGACCACGCCGAGTACCGCACCCTGACCCCGGCGGACCTGCCGGACGTCACCGTCCTGGTCGACGGTCGCCGCACGACGGACCCGGAGGCCTGGAAGGGCGTCCGCCGCGTCGTCATCGGCGGCTGAGCAGCACCCGCGTAACAGACGGCTCGGGCCCTTCCTCGTACGGACGAGGAAGGGCCCGAGCCGTTCTGTGTCGACTACTGTGCGCCCACGGTCGGCCGGGTGCCGGGCCGACTGAGGGGCTGCACGGACGGGCCGATGCGGCGCAGCCGGCGTTCCGCCGGGTGCTCCACCCACTGGTACGCAGCGCCCGCGGCGGCCAGGCTGGCCGTCAGCACGCCGGCCCAGAAGACGAGCGTCTCGGCGCCGGGGGCGGGTTTGCCCCAGTGGAAGACGGCCGCCCGGATCACGATCTCGTGGATCAGGTACCAGGCGAACGACCAGTGCCCCAGCCTGATCATCCAGGCCCCGCCGAGACCGGTGCGCCTGCCGTCGAGATCGGCGCGGGCGGCAGCGCAGATCAGGGCCGCGAAGATCGGTGCGGACAGCCACTGCGACGCGGTGTAGGGGCTGTACCAGAGGGCGTCCGGCACCGCGTGCGACCAGGGGATCAGGGCCAGATGCCAGCCGATGACGAGCCCGGCGGCCGCCCACAGGGGAACGGGAGGCCGCCAGCCGCGCTTGAGCGCCAGCCCGGCCACCACACCCAGCACAAACTGCAGGGAGCGGGTCAGCGGCAGGTAGTTGAGCGCCCAGCTGCGGCTATCGGGCGAGAGCCCGGACAGCGCGGGCCACAGTGCGAACATGGCGCAGGTGGCGGCGGCTGCGGTCCAGACCCAGACCCGGGCGCGGCGGCCCGCGAGCAGGGCCAGCAGCGCGGGGAAGATCAGATAGAAGAAGGCCTCGTCACTGATCGACCAGGCCGCCGGGTTCGCCCCGGTGAACATCACGGGCTGCGGGAACCAGGCGTGTATCGACAGCAGTGTCGCCGCCGTCGTCCCGAGCGACACGGCGTGACCCATGAAACTCCACACGGCGACCGACAGCCCGACGCTGACCGCGAGCAGCGGCCAGATCCGGGCGAAGCGCCGCCACAGGAAAACCTTGACGGGGATCCGGGCGCCGTCGTACGTCCAGGCGAGGACGACACCCGAGAGAACGAAGAAAAACGTCACACCGCTACGGCCGTACCAGACCGTCTCACTGAGGTACGGGACGAAGCCGACCTTTCGTGACAGGTGGTACAGGACTACGAGAAGGGCCGCCCAGAAGCGCAGCCCGGTCAGCGACGGCAGCCGGTCGCGACCGGGCGCGCGTGTCTGGAGGTCATGAGGAATCCTTCGGTGTCAGGGCAGCAGGACGCGGTCGAACTCTTCCCGTACGACCGGCCAGTCCCATGCTGCCAGAGCGTGTGCGGATGCAGCCTGTCCGGCCTGCCGCCAGCTCTCGGGGGTCGCCGTGACCTTCAGGATCCGCTCGGCGGCCTCCTGCGGGGTGGCGACGACCCAGTCGGCGGGGAACAGGGTGCGGGCGCCGTTGGCCTGGCCCGCGAAGAACGGCCAGTCGCGGCCCACCGGCACGGCCCCGCTCGCGGCGCCCTCGACGAACCCGCAGTGGAAGCTCTCCCGCACGGAGGAGCTCAGGATGACGCCGACATCGGTCAACGCGGCCGGGATGTCGTCCAGTTGGCCGAGCCTGCGGACGGCGCCCGAGGGCTCCAGCTCGGCCAGGTCCTGGCGGTAGAGCCGGGCGTAGGCGCGGGCGGCGGCGCTGAGCTTCGCGTCCACGTCCTCGCCGATCAGCAGGAGGCGGTAGCGGGGGTCCTCGGCGCGCAGGATGCGCAGCACCTCGATGGCCCAGCGGGGGTCCTTGGCCACCGACGAGATGCCCGTCACGCCGAGGGTGAAGCGCGCCTCGTCCGTCTTGGGGCGGGCCTGGGCGGTCAGGTCCATGGCGTTGGCGATGACGTGCAGCCGGGGGCCCGGCCGGTCCTGCCCGGCCGCGAGCTGCGGCACGACCGCGACGGTCAGGTCGCGCAGATGGGCGCCGACGAAGATCAGGTCGTCGACACGGGAGAAGTCGACCAGGAACGGCCACGGGCTGAAGGTCTCGGCGCTGTGCAGGCGCACGACGATCCGGGTGTCCCCGGGGTCGACGGAGGTCAGCAGCGCGGCCGGTCCGACGCACCAGTCGACGAACGCGGTGTCCGCCCAGTCCAGGTGCGGACGCAGCAGTTCCTCGGCCCGCCGGCCGAACTCCGGCTCCTCGCCGAGGCGGTGGGCCGCGATACGGGTGAGGGAGCCGGCCAGCTCGTCGAGGTCCGGCTCGTCCTTCAGGTCCAGGGAGCGCACCTCGACGTCGGGGTGGGCCTGGTAGTGGTCGTGGATCTCGCGCAGGAAGTTCGCGTTGCCCCAGGTGACGAACAGCAGGCGCAGCGGCCGGTCGGTCGGCGGGGCGGCGGCCTCGGTGGCCCGGCCCGCTCCCTCGGTCAGCGCCCGGACGGCCGAGCTGGCGTGCAGCTGTGCCAGGTAGGCGCCGGGGTCCTTGGCGAGCGGGGAGGAGGTCCGGTCGAAGTGCAGCACCCGGTGGAAGGAGAGCTGGAGCGCGCGGACCGCGGAGGCGGCGGCTGTCGTGGCGTCGCCGTCGGCCAACTGGGCGTCGGCGTAGGAGAGTTCGGCGGAGACCGCGGCGGTCAGGGCACGCGGGGTCCGGCCGCGCGCCAGTTCGAGCCGGGCCGCGTCGCCGAGCAGGTCGGCCCGGTGGCGCGCGTTGCTCGTGCGGCTGGCGGCGGAGCTCAGGGTGAGCACCGCGCCCTCGGGCCGGTTGGCCTTGTCCAGGCCCTCACGCACGCGCTGGGCGATACGGAAGCGCAACGAGTCGGACAGACCCGGGGCCGACACCACGAACCGCCAGGCGCGCGCACCCGCGCCGGTCCGCAGCACGCTCGGGTGAAGTGCGCGTCGGGCCACCGCTCCGGGCAGCCGCAGAACCCCCCGTTTGACGTTCGTCATGCGCGCGGGCTCCCCGCGAGCGCGGGGCGGACGGCGTCGCTCAGCTGCTCGGCCGCGGGGGCCATCAGCAGGCCGCGGGTGAACCGCGCGGCGTGGGCGCGTGCTTCGGCCCGCTGCTCGGCGGTCGTCTCGACGGCCATCCGGGCCGCCTTGACGAACGAGTCCGCGATGCCCTCCACGTCGAGGCCGCAGGCCCCGGTCCACAGGGGGTGCCCGGCGAGCACGGCGGAGGCGTCGTGGTCCACCTCGTGGGCGGAGACCACCGGCAGCCCCGAGGCCATGAACTCGTACACCTTGCCCGAGGTGACGAAGCGGCCGCCGACGAGCATCAGGACCAGCGCGTCCCAGCGGCCGTAGGTCGGGCCGACCTCCGCCTTGGGCACCGGGCCGCCGAAGAGGACGCCGTCGGGCTCGGCCTGCCGGATGAGGGTCATATGGGCGTTGGCCTCACGGCTGGCGCCCGCGCCGATGTGCCCGCGGATCTCGAACCGGGACCTGGCCACCAGGGGGTCGCGTTCCCGGGCCGCCCGCCAGCCGTCCAGGACGGTGGCGAGGAACGCGGGCTTGAAGTTCACCGAGCCCAGGTAGCCGAAGGTCAGGCCCTTCTCCGGGTCCGGCCGGCCGTGCACCTCGGGGACGCTGTCCGGGTCGAAGCCGTTGCGCACCACGTGCACCCGCTCGGCGAGCTGCGGGTAGCGCTCCCGGTAGAAGTCCGCGATGGGGTCGTTGACGCACCAGATGGCGACGGCCTGCGACAGGACGCGCGTCTCCCACTCACCCGACTCGGAGTCGTGGGTGAACGCCTCGCCGCCGCCGATGACGTCGACCGACCAGCCGTCCCGGAAGTCGATCGCGTAGGGGACCTTGTGCGTCTCCCACAGCTTCCAGGCGGCCGCCAGGTTGACGTACGGCGCGCAGCTCGCCAGCAGCAGGTCGGCGGGGAACTCCTCGTGGATGTCCACGACGCCCTGCTCCAGGGCCGCCCGCCAGCCGCCGAACACCGGCTCGGGGAAGTGCTCCAGGTGGCGGTCGCGCTCCCGCTGCATCCAGCGGATCGGGTTCAGCGCCCGGTCCTCGGTGAACAGCCGGATGTCGGTCTCCAGGTCCTCGCGGGCCAGCGGGAGCTCGACGATCCGCACCCGCGGGTCGACCGGGTCGGACAGGGTGTGGTCGAGCCCGTACTCGCGCTCCCAGGACTCCTCCGCGATCGTGAGCACGGTCACGTCCCAGCCGAGCTCGACGAACTTGTTCGCCGTCTCGCGCATCCGGTACGCACAGCTCTTGGCCGCGGGCGGGAAGCCGATGGCCAGGTAGATCATGTGCGGACGGACTCCGTCGGGGCGTGGGCCCGTCGTCCTGGTGCGCTTGATCACGTTTCGCAAGGGGTGCTCCGAGAGACTGATGGAACGGTGACGAGTACGGGCGCTCGGTCAGGCTTCGATGATGGCCTGGACGGCGCGCACGGCGGCGTTCCCGTCACCGTACGGCGTGCCGCGCGGGGTCTCGGGCGCCGGGCGCGTGGCGAGCTCGGTGAAGCCGGGGGTCTCGTGCGGGTCCGGCACGAGGTGGTTCCAGCCGTCCTCGAGGGTCTCGACCCACTCCGTCTCCGGGCGGACGGTGGTGCAGGCGCGGCCCAGCAGGAAGGCCTCCTTCTGCAGGCCGCCGGAGTCGGTGACCACACCGGCGGAGCCGAGGACGGCGCCGACCAGCCCGGCGTAGGGAAGGGGACGGCCGACGTGCACCGCGCCCTGGTTCAGCTTGATGCCGTGCTGCTCGGCGCGGGCCACCAGGCGCGGGTGGGCCAGCAGCGCCACCGGCACGGGCAGGGCGGCCAGCGCGCCGATGATGGCGGCGAGCCGCTCGGGGTCGTCGGTGTTGTCCGGACGGTGCAGCGTGGACACCAGGTAGGGGGCGTCGGCGTCGATGCCCTCGGGCAGCGCCGGGCTGGGGTGCTCACCGGCGAGCACGGCGTCGCGGATGCGCAGGCACACGTCGACCATGACGTCGCCGACGAGCGTGGAGCGGTGGCTCAGGCCCTCGTTGGCGAGGTGGCGCATGGCCTCCTCGGTCGGGGCGAGGAGCAGGTCGGCGGCGTGGTCGGTGAGGACCCGGTTGTGCTCCTCGGGCATGCGCCGGTTGAAGGAGCGCAGACCGGCCTCGAGGTGGGCGACGCGGTAGTGCAGCTTCACCGCGGACAGCGCGCCGGCGACGGTCGAGTTCGTGTCGCCGTATACCAACACCCAGTCGGGCTTCTCCGTCTCCAGCACCTTGTCCATGGCGGCGAGGACCGCGCCCGTCTGCTCTCCGTGACCGCCGGAGCCGACGCCGAGGTGCACATCGGGGTCGGGGATGCCGAGGCCCGAGAAGAAGACGTCGGAGAGGTCCGCGTCGTAGTGCTGGCCGGTGTGCACGATGACGTGCTCGTGAGGGGTGTCGGCGAATGCAGCCGCGATCGGGGCGAGCTTGACCAACTGGGGGCGTGCGCCCACGACACTGATGACCTTCACGTGCGCTGCTCCTGCCAAATTAAACGTATGGACGGCCGAACCCAGATCATACGGGCGTGGCGGGGAGCGACGTCGCGCCCTGGCGACGGCCCGGCGACGACCCGGCAACGGGCGTGCAACGGCGCGGCACGGGCCGTTGGGGGGCTCTTCGCTGAAGGTATGCTGTGTTGCGCTGGGTTATCGGGTTTGTAGCCGTGCCGTTAGCGCCCAAGTGCACTGCACGAGACGCCCGCTTTGGACGGAACTGGTGTGCGAGCTCGAACATCCTTGCGGGCTCCTGCAACGTGCCAGAAGCTTCAGATTTCAGGAAAGGCACACATACATGGAGCTCGACAGCACCGACGGGCAGAGAAGGCCCAAGGCCTCCCGAGGCCGAATTGTGATGCTGGTCGACAACGGTGTCCGAAATGACTCGCGTGTCCAGAAGTCGGCTCGATCTGCCGCCGAAGCCGGGTGGGAGGTCGTTCTTTTCGGAATCTCGCCCGCTCCCGAGATCCAGACCTGGAACATCGGCGACGCCGAGGTCCGTCTGGTGCCCAAGCCGGGTCTGCTCGGCCCCAGCCGGCAGGACAGGCACGGGCTGCGCTGGCGCAGCCCGTTCGCGTATCGCACGCCCCAGATTGCCAGTTACCGCAAGCAGCAGGTGAAGGCCTGGCGCGCGGACCTCCGCTTCCGCGCCGCCGCGGCCAAGGCCGACGGCCCCGGCAAGCCGAGCGCCAGCGGCGCTGCCGCCCGGCTGATCGTGCCCAAGGCCGCCGCGAAGCTGACCGGCAAGTGGGTCTCGCTGCGCTCGCGCATGACCGGCCGCGCCAAGCGGAAGCGGTCCAAGTTCAACACCCCGCTCGACCATCTGCAGATCAAGTTCTGGCAGCTCACCATGGGCCAGCGTGCCTGGCGTCGGCTGCTGCCGTACCTGTGGGACTTCGAGCTGGCCTTCGGCCCGCACATCGACGAGCTGAAGCCCGACCTGATCCACGCGCACGACTTCCGCATGCTCGGTGTGGCCGCCCGTGCCGCCGTCCGGCTGCGCGCCGAGGGACACCCGGTCAAGCTGGTCTGGGACGCGCACGAGTTCGTCCCCGGCCTGCACTCCCACCAGGACCGCTGGATCCCCGGTCACGTGGCGTGGGAGAAGGAGCACGCGGTGTTCGCCGACGCGGCGATCACCGTCTCGCCCTCGCTCGCCGAGCTGCTGGTCAAGGGCCACAAGCTGACGGAGACGCCCTACGTCGTCCTGAACGCCCCGGTGATGCACCCGGCCGCCGACGAGGTGGCCGACGTGGACCCGGTCCCCGACCTGCGCGAACTGTGCGGCGTCGACGCGGACACCCCGCTGCTGGCGTACTGCGGCGGCATCAATCCGGTGCGTGGCGTCGAGACCATCATCGAGGGCCTCACGCACATGCCGGACGTGCACGTCGCGCTGGTCTCGCTGCCGCCGTCGGGCAAGCACTTCCCCGCCACGAAGAAGATCATCGAGCTGATCGAGGAGCTGGGCGTCGGCGACCGCGCCCACATCCTGCCGTTCGTGCCGCACTGGCAGGTGCCCGAGTTCCTGTCCACGGCGGACGCCGCGGTCAGCCCGCTGCACCACCTGCCCAACCACGAGCTGGCCCTGAGCAACAAGTTCTTCGAGTACTCCCAGGCCAGGCTGCCGCTGGTGGTCAGCGACATCCGCACCATGGCGGAGATGGTCGAGAAGACCGGCCAGGGCGAGATCTTCAAGGCGCAGGACACCGAGGACTACGTACGCGCCGTCAAGGCCGTCCTCGCCAACCCGGACAAGTACCGGGCGGCCTACGACGACCCGGGCCTGCTGGAGAAGTGGACCTGGGAGGCCCAGGCCGTGGTCCTTGACCAGATCTACAGCCGGCTGCTGCCCGGCGACGGGAAGACCGTGTGACGGGACGGCTGTGACCCACGGCGTCGGTCCGGCCGACGAAGCGACGGAAACGTCTCTTCGCCGGACCGACGCCCACAGCATGTCCCCGGCACGGAACGCAGAACAGGTGGAGGACCTCCTCACATGACCCACGTACTCCTGATCGCCGGCACGGCGCCGACGCTCTCGATGCTGAAAGCCGCCGTCGACCAGTTCCGGGCCGCGGGAGCGACCGTTCAGCTGGCCGGCTACTTCGAACGCGAAGCGGTGGACGGCGTCCTCGACGCCGCCGACGTGTGCTCGCTGCCCGAAGCGGCCACCGAGCGGAGCGTCGCCTTCGGCAAGCGCGTCGCGAAGCTGCCGCCCGCCCGCAGGACCTGGGCAGGCACGGAACGCAACCGGTGGGTCCTCCGTCACGCACGCCGCGCGCAGGTCCTCGTCGCCCTGGACGCGCACGCCGTCTACACCGTCTGGCGGCTCGCCGAGCGCAACCGGCGCGCCGACGCCGTCTTCGGCGTCGCGCCCGGCCTGCGGGCCCTCCAGGCGCGCGGCGAGCGTCCGATGCACTACGCGCTGCGGGACGCCGTCCGTACCGTCCCGTCCCCGGCCGTCACCCTGCGCTCCACCAAGCGCGGCGTGCGGCACAGTGCGGGCGCCGTGCTGCGCCGGGCGTCGTCGCCCGCCGTGATGCGCACCGCGATCGGCGCCAAGGCCTGGCGGACCGCGGTCATGGCGCCCAAGGTGCCGGACGCGATGCGCGCGAAGCTGGCCCGCCGGGTGAGCCTGAGCATGACCAAGGGCGGCCGGAAGACGGGCGCCACGCTGGTGCTGAACCAGGCCGCCGACCGGATCGGCAACCGCAAGCTCAGCGCGGCCCTGCTGGCCGACGCGGCCCGCGCCGACCTGGCCCGCGCGCACGACAACCCCAAGCTCCGCAACAAGGCCATCGAGGCCGCGCTGGTCCTCGCGGACCAGCGGTACAAGAAGAAGGACCTCGGGGCCGCGGCCGACCAGCTCTCCACGGCGTTCGGCCTCGCCTTCAACCGGAGTCTGCACTTCGACGGCGTGTCCTCGCCGATGGCCGACGACCCCGACGCCTACCTCGCCGCCTTCCGCAAGAGCGCCGCGTTCCAGGCGCTCTCCGCACCGCGCGGCCGCGCGCTGCCGGCCGCGCCGGCGCCGACCGACCGACCGCTGCGCCTGCTGGTCACGACGTACGCCAACGCCGCCTTCCTGAAGGCGATCCGGGACCGCTACGAGCACCACCCCGACGTCGAGATCCGCTTCCTCGACGTCAACGAGGACGAGACGCTGCGTCCGCTGGTCCGCGGCATCAAGCGGATCATGGAGCACGCGCTGGGCGGTCAGCCGGCGTTCCAGGCCAAGCTGGAGGAGGCCCTGCGGCCCCACCTGGACTGGGCGGACACCGTCTTCGTCGACTGGTGCACCAACGCGGCCGGGATATTCACCGCCGTCGACCCCGGCACCACGCGCATGGTCATCAGGCTGCACAGCTACGAGGCCTTCGCGTTCTGGCCGCACGTCGTGGACTTCACGCGGGTCGACGATCTGATACTCGTCAGCGACCACCTGCGCGAGGTCGTGGAGAAGGTCCTGCCGCAGCTGGCCGGACCGGACACCGCCACGACCCACGTCGTCGCCAACGCCATGGACCTGGTGCCCTTCGAGCGGGAGAAGACCGGGCCGGACGCCCGCTTCAACCTGGGCCTGGTCGGCGTCAGCGCCGTGGCCAAGGACCCGCGCTGGGCGGTGCAGGTGCTGCGGCTGCTGCGTGAGAAGGACGAGCGCTACCGCCTGGTGATCATCGGCGAGGGCCTGCCGCGCAAGGCGGGCGCCGCGGTCCGCGCCTACGACGACCTCCTCCAGGCCGACCTGGCGGAGCTCGAGGCGGCCGGCGCCGTGCACCTGGTGGGTCAGACGGACGACGTGCCGGCGGCGCTCACCGAGGTCGGCGTCATCCTCAGCAGCTCGGTCCGCGAGAGCTTCCACTGCGGACTGGTGGAGGGCACGGTCAGCGGCGCCCTCCCGGTCGTCCGCGACTGGCCGTTCTTCGCCTCGCTGAAGAACGGGCCGCGCACGCTCTTCCCGACCGACTGGGTCGTCTCGACGCCGGAGGAGGCCGCGGAGCGGATCCTGAAGCTCACGGTCACCGAGGAGAACTGGCACGCGGCGACGGAGCCCGCCGCGAAGCACGCGCTGACCATGTGGGACTGGTCGGTGGTGAGCCGGGAGTTCGACCGGCTGCTGCTGGGCGAGAAGGCGTAGTACGCCGCACGGATTGCCGAAAAGGGGGTCGGCCGCGTCCTGTTGGACGCGGC
>NZ_JBSFWB010000052.1:0-56129 GCF_053592635.1 Streptomyces sp. NPDC002623
GCATCCACCAGGCCCTCCAGGTGTGCGGCGCCCAGCGCATCGGGCACGGCGTGCGGTCCGGCCGGCGCCGGCCGACGCCGCCCGGACCCGCCCGACCCGCCTTCCCCCCGCAGGGCCGGGAGTCCGCGGACGGCGACAGGGCCCCACGCACGCCCCGCCTTCCTCTACCGACAAGGAGCACAAGGAGCACGATGAATCCCCTCAGCACAGTCCCGTCGGCGGTGGGCACATCGCTGCTGGACGACTTCTCCCTGGAGATGACCGGCAAGGACGTGTCCAAGCTGGAGGAGGCCCGGGACTCGATACCGCAGGGCACCCGCATCAAC
Organism: Streptomyces sp. NPDC002623; assembly: GCF_053592635.1. Lineage (NCBI taxonomy): Bacteria > Bacillati > Actinomycetota > Actinomycetes > Kitasatosporales > Streptomycetaceae > Streptomyces > Streptomyces sp. NPDC002623. The sequence continues at coordinate 327 of NZ_JBSFWB010000052.1, forward strand.
GTCACCTTCCTCGGCAACGAGAACCTGCACATGCGCCTGGAGGCATCCCGGGCCGTGAAGCGCCTCGGCTTCGTGCCCGTGCCGCACCTCTCCGCCCGCCGCCTCGGCTCGCAGGCCGAGTTCGAGGAGTTCCTCGCCGCGCTCCGGGCCGACGACGCCTGCGACAACGTCTTCACCGTGGGCGGCGACCCCGCCCGCCCGCAGGGGCCCTACGAAGACTCCCTCGCCCTGATCGAGTCGGGCCTGCTCCAGGAGTACGGCGTCCGCCAGGTCGGCATCAGCGGCTATCCGGAGGGTCACCCGGCCATCTCCCGGGACGCGCTGTGGACGGCTCTGCGGAACAAGAGCGCGGCCCTCGCCGCTCAGGAGCTGGACGGCTCCGTCATCACCCAGTTCGGTTTCGACGTCGACCCCGTACTCGCCTGGATCGAACAGGTCCGCGACCACGGCATCGCGCTTCCGGTACGCATCGGCGTCCCCGGCCCGGCCGGTGTGCGGCGACTGATGTCGTACGCCGCCCGGTTCGGCGTCGGCACCAGCGCGTCCATCGCCAAGAAGTACGGCCTGTCGATCACCAATCTGATGGGGACTGCCGGCCCCGACAGGTTCCTGCGTGCGCTGGCGGAGGGCTACGACCGGGCTCGTCACGGCGAGATCAAGATCCACTTCTATACCTTCGGCGGTCTGCTGGCCACATCCGAGTGGATCGCCCAGTTCAGGAAGGACAACCTCGTATGACCGTCACGCAGGCCGCCACCGCCGCCACGTCCAAGAACCGTGGGGGAGTGGGGCACCAGGCGTCGCTGATCGTGCAGGGCGCCGACGCCACCGGCATCGTGGCGGCCGTGACGTCCGTCCTCGGCCGGCACGGCGCCAACATCGTCTCCCTCGACCAGTACTCCGACGACCCGCAGGGCGGCGCCTTCTTCCAGCGCACGGTCTTCGGCCTCGACGGGCTGCAGGCCGCAACTCCCACTCTGCGCGCCGACTTCGACAAGGACCTGGTGACGAAGTACGGGCTCACCTACACCCTGCGCGACCTGTCTGTCCCGAAGCGGGTCGCGATCTTCGCCTCGAAGTCCGATCACTGCCTGCTCGACCTGCTCTGGCGACACCGCCAGGGACAGCTCCCGGTCTCCGTCGCCATGGTGATCTCCAACCACCCTGACACCGCGGAGGAGGTGCGCGGTTTCGGCATCCCCTTCTTCCACGTCCCCTCCATGGGCGCGGACAAGTCGGCAGCCGAGGCCGAACACCTGCGCCTGCTCAAGGACAACGTCGACTTCGTCGTCCTCGCCCGTTACATGCAGATCCTGTCCGCCGGGTTCATCGAACAGGTCGGCGTCCCGATCATCAACATCCACCACTCCTTCCTGCCCGCCTTCATCGGCGCCGGCCCCTACGCCAAGGCCAAGGAGCGTGGAGTGAAGCTGGTGGGCGCCACCGCCCACTACGTCACCGAGGACCTCGACGAGGGTCCGATCATCGAGCAGGACGTCGTGCGGGTCAGCCACGCCGACACCGCCGCCGACCTCACCCGCCGGGGCGCGGACGTGGAACGCGCCGTCCTCTCCCGCGCGGTGCTGTGGCACGCCGAGGACCGGGTCATCCGCAACGGCAAGCACACCATCGTCTTCGCCTGAGCCACGTATCACCCCACTCGCCCCGACAGGGGAACCCGCCCGGGACAGGGACCGGGTGAGTCGTTCACCAGCAGAAGGCGGTCCACCACCATGACAACCATGATCGACGGAGCGCAGCTCGCCCGGAGCATCCGGGCCCGGGTCGCCGAACGGGTCGCCGAGGCCGCGGGTGTCGGAGGCGTGCCCGGTCTGGCGACCGTCCTGGTCGGTGACGACCCGGCCGGCGCCGTCTACGTCGCCGCCAAACGGCGTGCCGTCCGCGAAGCCGGCATGCGCGACTTCCACCGCCGCCTCCCACAGCAGGCCACCCAGCAGGAAGTCGCCGCCGTCATCGACGAGTTGGCGGCCGATCCGGACGTCTCCGGCATCCTCCTCCAACTCCCGCTGCCGGCCCAGCTCGACGCCGCATCGCTGATCGACCGGATCCCCGCCGCCAAGGACGTCGACGGGCTGACCACGGCCAGCGCCGGCCGACTCGCCCGCGGCGAGCGCGGATTGCGGCCCTGCACACCGAGCGGCGTCATCGAACTCCTGGACGCCGAAGGCATCGAACTCCGGGGAGCGCGCGTCGCCGTCGTCGGCTGGGGCGAGCTCGTCGGCCGTCCGCTGGCACAACTGCTGCTGCGGCGCGGCGCGACGGTCACGGTCGCCCACGAGTTCACCGCCGACCTCGCCGCCGTCACCCGCCCCGCCGACATCGTCGTGGTCGCCACCGGAGTGCGCGGTCTCATCGGCCCCGAGCACGTCAAGCCCGGCGCCACCGTCATCGACGTCGGCATCCACCGCACCCCCACCGGCCTGACCGGCGACGTCCGCGCCGCCGAACTCGACGGCATCGCCGGCCGCCTCACCCCCGTGCCCGGCGGTGTGGGCCCGATGACCATCGCCATGCTCCTGGTCAACACCCTCCAGGCGGCCGAGTGGAGCGCCACGCCTTACACCGTGCCCGCCTAGAGCGCGTCAGCCGATGGCCTGAACGATCCAGTTCCGTAGACTGGCGCCTGTTACGGCTTAATCGTTCTAGAAGTCGTTGGTCGTTCCAGCAGTGGGACGGCGGTTTAGGCGAGGCCGACGTGTGAGCGGGTGCGCCTGATCCGATGGAGAGGGAGTGGGTCGGCATGAGCCGTTCCGGCCGGGTGACGTTGAGCGATGTGGCCAAGGCGTCCGGGGTGTCGCGGGCGACGGTGAGCTTCGTGCTGAACGACGACCCACGGCAGACGATCTCCGCCGCCACCCGCGAGCGGGTGATGGAGGCCGCCCAGGACCTCGGGTACGTCCCGCACGGCATCGCCCGCGCCCTGCGCGAGGGTTCCTCGCGCATCGTCGTGCTCAACGTCGACCGGGGCATGGAGGGCAACTTCTCCCGGAGCTACGTCCGAGGCCTGGACGAGGAGCTCGCGGAGCACGACCACATCCTTCTCGTCCGGCACGGACATGCGATCCCGGAGGCCACACAGAAGGTCCTGGACACCGTCGTGCCGCGGGCGGTGCTGCGGCTCGGCGAGGTCTATCTGGCGGGACACGTGCCGGACGAGCGGGACTGGGAGAACGGGTTCGCCGCCAACGCCGCACTGCAGATCGGTTATCTCGCGGAGCAGGGGCACGCCCGTATCGCGATGGCCCTGCCCGACCACGAGTTCCCGCTGACCGCCGCCCGCCTAGGCTTCGCCCAGGAGGCCGCCCGGCGGCTCGGAATCCCGCCCCTGGAGCGGTTCGTCGTGCCGGGGCCCAGGGAGGTCGGCGCGGTCGCCGTCGAGACGTTCCTGACAGCGCACCCCGAGGTCACAGCCCTCGCGGCTTTCGACGACGACATCGCGCTGCGCAGCCTCACAGCCCTGCGTGACCTGGGACGACAGGTGCCCGAGGACGTGGCCGTGATCGGCTTCGACGAGATCGAGCACGGCTCGCTGTTCACCCCCGCGCTCACCACCGTCCACATCGACGCCGAGGTCCTCGGACGGATCGCGGCCCGCAATGCCCTCGGCATTGACATCGGGGCTCTCGCGCCGGTGCCCGGGTGGATCGTCGTCCGCGCGTCGGCCTGAACGGCGCGGCCCCGCACGACGGCGCGGCCCCGCACGACGGCGGAGCTCGGGCAAGCCGTGCGTTGCGACGGTGAGGTTCCGCATTGCATGCAGAGTGCGGCGCGAACGGGAGCCGGTGCCCGCTCCGCGGCGTGGGTATCCTCGGCCGCAACCCAGGTAAATCGATCTAGTGATCTCTCATTGGTGAGCGCCGAGGGAACGGGCCGCAGACAGATCGGGAGCGTGGCATGGACGGCAAAGACGGCATGGCGCGGCAGCGCAATACGTATGAAGCGGTACTCAGGCTGAGGGAGGCACGGTTCGTGGCGGAGCGTCCGCCGTTGTTCAGTCCCGCGGCCGCGGCCCAGGACGAGGCCAACGCGCGGGGCGCCTTCGGTCACTTCGCGCAGACGCTGCTGCCGCTGGAGTACTCGGGCTGGGTCGACGAAAGCGCCGCCCATGTCCGGTCCTGCTACATCGGCGACTGGACCGCGCTGCACAAGGTGAGCGTCCGGGGACGCCAGGCCCTGGAATTCCTCGGCAGACTGGGCATGAGGGACCTCGCCCGCTTCGAGACGGGGCAGATCAAACACCATGTGCAGCTCGACGAGAACGGCTGGGTCGCCTCCGAGGGAGTGCTGTGCCGGATCGGCCCCGAGGAGTTCGTCTACACGGCCGGAAGCTGCGACTGGCTCCTGTGGCAGCTCTCGGAGGGCGGTTGGGACGCGGAGGCGATCGACATCAGCCCGGACGTGTTCATCTTCGGCGTCCAGGGACCCTCGTCCCTGGACGTGTTGGCGAAGCTCACCGGAGACGATCTGAGGGACATCGGCTTCAGCCGCAGCAGGATGTCGCAGGTCGGCGGGGTCCCGGTGCGTGTGTTGCGGACCGGCATCTCGGGTGAGCTGGGATACGAACTGCACGGACCGGCCGAGCACGCCGACGAGATCTGGTCCGCCGTCGTGACCGGCGGGCAGGACGTCGGCATTCGTCAACTGGGCCTGCGGTCACAGCCCGTGCAGCACATCGAGGCCGGCATCGCCACCAACGGGCTCGACTATCTCCCCGCTTCGATCCTCACACCGGGCGCGCCCCGGCAGTTCCGCAGGGGCACACCCGGTGGCAGCTTCGTGCCCCGCAACGGCGTGACCGACTACTTCCGCAAGCCTGGCGAACTCGGCTGGGGGTTCCGCAAGGGCGTACCCGAACGCGACTTCCTCGGCCGTGACGCCCTGGCTCGCGATGCCGCGAGCGGAACCCCACAACGCGTGCTGGTCGGCCTGCGGTGGAACGCGCAGGACGTCGGCGGCGTCCTGACCTCGTTGCTCGGCGACGACGAAGCGCCCGACCAGATGGAACTCCCCCGCATCGCCGGTCCCAGCTTCGACCAGGTTCTGGCGTCCGGCGATGCGGTGGGAGTGTCCACCGGCCGGACGCTGAGCGTGATCCGGCGAGCGACGATCTCCCTCTGTGTGATCGATCCCGCGTACACGACCCCCGGCACCGAGGTGACCGTCCTGTGGGGGAGGCCCGGAACATCGCAGCGGGAGATCCGGGCCACCGTGTCCACTCTGCCCTTCAGGACGGACAACCGCCGAACCGACGTCGGCAGGCCCTGACGGAAATCCAGCCTCCCTCGGCGGTGTGGACGATCTGCGGAGCTCATGACCGGCGCTGCTGTGCGCTCTGTTCGCCGGCGGCGGCCGCGGTGTCCGGCTGGTCGTCCTGGTCGAGGGTGGCGGCCCAGCTGGCCAGGAGTTGGAGGCTGTCGTGGGCGGGGGTGCCCGGTTCGGCGCTGAGGGCGGTGAGGGTGAGGCCGGGCTCGGTCGGGATGGGCATGGCCTCGAAGGGGAGGGCGAGTTCGCCGACGGCGGGGTGGCGGAAGTACTTGACGCCGGTCTGGTGCAGGCGCACATCGTGGGCGGCCCACAGCGTGCGGAACTTCTCGCTGCGGGTGGAGAGTTCACCGACGAGGTCGGTCAGGTCCCGGTTGTAGGGGTCGCGTCCCGCCTCGGTGCGCAGCAGCGCCACGGCCCCGGCCGCCTGCCGCTCCAGCTGGGGCAGGAAGTCGGCGGCGCCGGGGTTGAGGAACTCGTACCGGGCGAGGTTCACGGGCCGGGCCGGGTCGGCGAACACCGGGTCGTACAGCGCGCGGCCGAGCCGGTTGGTGGCGAGGATGTCGAGGCGGCCGTTGCGGATGAACGCCGGTGCCTCGGTCATCGCGTCGAGCAGGTGCTGGAGGCTGGGCCGGATCGCCTGCGGGGCCCGTCGGCGCGCCGGCCGGCGGGTGGTGTTCGCGGTGCGTGCGAGGTCGTCGAGGTGGGCGCGCTCGGCTTCGTCGAGCTGGAGCGCTCGGGCGAGTGAGTCGATGACGGTCTCGGAGACACCGGAGAGGTTGCCGCGTTCCAGACGGGCGTAGTACTCGGCGCTGACGCCGGCGAGCAGTGCGACCTCTTCCCTGCGCAGCCCCTTGACGCGCCGGTTGCCGGTGTAGGCGGGCAGTCCCGCCTGCTGGGGCGTGATCTTGGCACGGCGGCTGGTCAGGAACTCGCGTACCTCGCTTCGGTTGTCCATGCTTTCGAGGCTACGTCGGCTTCCGTGACGGTGTCTCCGGCGGTGGGGTGTACTGCCAGTACACGTATCAACGAGTCCTTCCGCACCCGTGTGACCTGCGGTTCCATCGTTTGTGGCGCGGCGATGCCGCGCCAGGTGGACAGGACACGAACGAGCTCATCACCGGCTCACCGACTGATGGCCGCCCTGCGACGGCCGACGTAAGGAGCAAGTACCAGCATGGAGATCCTCAAGCAGCCCGCGACCATGAAGCTGCCCCCGCACATGTTCGCCGGCGACGTCTGGGCGGATGTGATCCACCGTGGCGAGGAGCCCTCCCTGGCGCGGGCCAACATGGTCCGCTTCGCCCCCGGTGCCCGCACCGCCTGGCACAGCCACGGCCTGGGCCAGACCCTCCACATCGTGTCCGGAGTGGCCCTGATCGGCACCCGGGACGGCGTGATCATCGAGGCCCACCCGGGCGACACCATCGGCTGCCCGCCCGGCGAGGAGCACTGGCACGGCGCGACCCCGGACCAGTTCATGGAGCACATCGCCCTGTGGGAGGGCGACGAGGTCGATTGGCTGGAGCACGTCACCGACGCCGAGTACGGCGGCCCGCGCACCAGCACCCGTACCTCGCACTGACCGTCGTCCCACACACACAGACACACACAGACACACACAGACACAGACAGAGACACAGACAGAGACACAGACAGAGACACAGACACAGGAATCACCCATGCGCGCAACCGTGATCCACGCCCCCGGTGACATCCGGGTGGAGAACCTGCCCGAACCGAAGCTCCTCGCCCCCACCGACGCGGTGATCCGGACGGTCGCCGCCTGTGTGTGCGGCTCCGACCTGTGGGACTACCGCGGCATCAACGAGGTCGCCCAGCCCACGCCGATCGGCCACGAGTACGTCGGCGTGGTCGAGGAGACCGGTGCCGAGGTACGGGACATCAAGCCGGGGCAGTTCGTCATCGGCTCCTTCTTCGCCTCCGACAACACCTGCCCCGTCTGCCGCGCCGGATATCAGACCTCCTGCCCGCACAAGGAGTTCGTGGGCGGCTGCCAGGCCGAGTACATCCGCATCCCGCTCGCCGACGGCACCCTGGTCGCCCTCGACGGGCAGCCCGACGAGAAGTTCGTCCCGAGCCCGCTGGACGAGGCCGCCGAGGGTTACCGCGCCATGGACGATCGCCGCGCCATCAAGACGCTGCTACGGCCCTGACCCGCCGGCCGGCCACCGTCCGCATCACCCCTGCCGCGCAGGCGTAAAGGAGCGTCACCATGGAGTACACCCGTCTCGGCACCACCGGTCTGAAGGTGAGCCGACTCGCTCTCGGCTGCATGAGCTACGGCGACCCGACCGTCCCCCGTGCCCACCCCTGGGCGCTGACCGAGGACAAGGCCGCGCCGTTCTTCCAGCAGGCCGTCGAGCTGGGCATCACCTTCTGGGACACCGCCAACGTCTACCAGGCCGGCACCTCCGAGGAGATCGTCGGCCGGGCCGTCACGAAGTACTCCCGGCGCGAGGACATCGTCCTGGCCACCAAGGTGCGCGGCGCCATGCACGACGGTCCCGGCGGCGAGGCCGTGGACGCGCTCGCGCTTCAGCTCTCGGACGAGGAAGCGGCAGTGCTCCAGGCGCCGTACACCAACGCCGGCCCTTCCTGGTTCTGACCACGGGACCACCGGGACGGACCGAAGGCCAACTCCGTGGCAACAGAAGGGCGTTCAGAACGTCATGCAGTACCGCACCCTCGGCACCTCCGGCCTCGCCGTCTCCAAGCTGGCGTTCGGCACGATGAACTTCGGCACCGAGAACACCGAGGAAGAGTCGCTCGCGCTGCTCGACGCCTTCATCGAGGCCGGCGGCAACATGATCGACACCTCGGACGTCTACGGCGGTGGCCTCTCCGAGCAGATCATCGGCCGCTGGCTCGCCGCCCGCCCGCGCGAGATCACCGACCGCGTCGTGCTCACCACCAAGGGCCGTTTCACCACCGGCCCCGACGTCAACACACGCGGCCTGTCCCGCCGCCACCTCACCCGCGCGCTGGACGCCTCACTGCGCCGCATCGCCGAGGAGACCGGCGCCACCCCCGCCCAGGTCGCCCTGAGCTGGATCGCCGACCGCCCTGGTGTGGTCGCCCCGATCTTCGGCGCCCGCACCCTGAAGCAGCTCCACGACGGCTTCGGCGCAGTCGCCCTCACCCTGGACGCCGAGGCCACCGCCGCCCTCGACAAGGTCAGCGCCCCCACGCCGGGCGGCTACCCCTACGGCGCGTTCGGCACCAGCCAGCGCGACCGCCGGCTCCAGGGCGGCGCCCAGGCCCTCGGCGACCTGATCGGCAACGGCTCCGACCACCCCACCGGACGCCTGTAGATCAAGGGTCCGCACGTCAGCAAGCCCGGCCAGCCGGCCGGTTTCGAGGGAGCAGGGCGGCCGGTTCGCCCTCGCCACCGCGCGTGCCACTCCGCGACACGCGCGGTGGCGTCGCTCGCGCGGGAGCACCACCGTGTGCCGAACCACTCGACCCGACCCGAAGGCAACCTCTCATGGCCATCAGATACGACATCGCCGCGAGGCTCGTCCAGACGCTGCTGAGCAGTCGCATGGTCAGAGTGCCGGACGAACTCCGCTTCGCGGGCCAGGACCTGCCCGCGCCCGTGACCGTGCAGATCCCGACCTCCGCGGGATCCATGCGGTGCGACGTCTACCGCCCCGCAGCCGCCACCCTCGCCGTCCCCGGACAGGCGCCGCCGGTCTTCGTCAACTTCCACGGCAGCGGATACGTGGTCCGGCATCCGGAGCAGGACGACCACATCTGCCGCCATCTCGCGGCCGAGGCGGGCTGCGTCGTCCTCAACATCGACTACTGGACCGCGCCGCAGCACCGTTTCCCGACCGCGCCCGTCCAGGCGTACGAGGCCTGCGAGTGGGCGGTGAAACACGGGGCCGAGCACGGCTGGGACGGTGGGCGGCTCGCCGTCGGCGGTCACAGCGCGGGCGGCGCACTGGCGACGGGAGTGTGCCGTACGGCCCGTGAGCGCGGCACCTTCACCCCGCTGCTCCAGATCATTGACTACGCACCGCTCGACCTGGCCGCGGACCCCGCCACCAAGCGCGCCCGCACCCGACGGCCGTTGATCTCGCCGACGCTGTCCCGCATCTTCACCGGCACATACCTGCCGGACGCGAGCCGCCGCCGCGACCCGCTCGCCTCCCCCGGGCTCGCCACCGACCTGGCCGGCCTGCCGCCCGCCCTGGTCATCACCGCCGAGTACGACTCGCTCCGGGACGAGGGGGACGCGTACGCCGAGGCGCTGGCTTCGGCCGGGGTCCCTGTGGTGCATCGCATGGTGGAGGGCGTCGACCACTTCTTCACCCACAACGGACCGCCCGAGACGGTCCGCGCCACCCTCGACCTGATGGCCGAGCGACTCAGGGAGGCCTTCTCCGTCCCGGCATAGCGGTGCCGGGGCGGCGGCGGGCTCAGCGGCCGACCATGCCCAGGTGCGTCTCGTTGTAGCGGTCGCCGTGCACGCCGAGGCGGGCCGCCGTCGCGTCGAGGTCGGCGACCTCGTCGGCGGACAGGGCGACCTGGGTGGCGCCGGCGTTCTCCTCCAGGCGCTCCACGCGGCGGGTGCCGGGGATCGGGGCGATCCACGGCTGCTGGGCGAGCAGCCAGGCCAGGGCGACCTGCCCGGGACTGGCGCTCTTGGCCTTGGCCAGCGCGGCGACATGATCGACCAGGGCCTGGTTGGCGGCCCGGTTCTCCTCGCTGAACCGGGGGATCGTGGCGCGGACGTCGCCCTCGGCGAACGAGGTCGTGGTGTCGACGGTGCCGGTGAGGAAGCCCTTGCCGAGCGGGCTGAACGGCACGAACCCGATGCCGAGTTCGGCGAGGGTGGGCAGGACCTCGGGCTCGGGATCGCGGGTCCACAGGGAGTACTCGCTCTGCACCGCCGTGACGGGGTGGACCGTGTGGGCCCTGCGGATCGTGGTCGCCGCGGCCTCGGACAGGCCGAAGTGGCGTACCTTGCCCGCCTGCACGAGCTCGCCGACCGCGCCGGCGACCTCCTCGATGGGCACGTCGGGATCGACGCGGTGCTGGTAGAAGAGGTCGATCGTCTCGCTGCGCAGCCGACGCAGGGAGGCCTCGGCGACACGCTTGATCTGCTCCGGCCGGCTGTCGAGCCCGGTCGCCTTCCCGCCCTCGATGCGCCAGCCGAACTTCGTAGCCAGGACGACCTGGTCCCGTACGGGGGCCAGGGCTTCGCCCACGAGCTCCTCGTTGACGTACGGGCCGTAGACCTCGGCGGTGTCGAAGAACGTGATGCCGCGGTCGACGGCGGCGCGGAGCACGCCGATCATGTCCTGCCGGTCGCCGGGGTTCGGGCCGTAGCTCTGGGACATGCCCATGCATCCCAGGCCGATGGCGGAGACCTGCAGACCCTGGCCGAGTGTGCGCGTATGCATCGTGTGTCCTCCTGGAAGCGATGGTGTGGCAACCGGCGCCGTCGCGCATTCCGTGCGGGGGTCCCTGGTGCCACGGCCGATGAAATCGTGGCTCACCGGCGTGTGGAAGAACCGCCCGTTACGTGTACTGGCAGTACACCCCTCGTTGGCTGCCTCGGCCCCCGGGCCGCCGTAGCCTCGTGCGCGTGGACCAGCGCAGCGAGATCCGTGAGTTCCTCAGCAGCCGACGGGCGAAGATCACCCCCGAGCAGGCAGGACTGCCGACGTTCGGCGGGCACCGGCGGGTGCCGGGCCTGCGTCGCGAGGAGGTCGCCCTGCTCGCCGGGATCAGCGCCGAGTACTACGCCCGTCTGGAACGCGGCAACCTCCGGGGCGTCTCCGAGTCGGTCCTGGACGCCGTCGCCCGCGCCCTCCGGCTCGACGAGGCCGAGCACGCCCACCTGCGGGACCTGGCCCGCACCGTGCACCCGGGCGCCGCCCGCCGCGCACCGCGCCCGAGTCGGCCCCAGCCCCTGCGCCCCGCCCTTCAGCGCCTGCTCGACGCGATGACCGAGGCCCCCGCCTGCATCTTCAACGGCAACCTGGACATCGTCGCCACCAACCGCCTCGGCCGCGCCCTGTACGACCCGGTCCTCACCGGCGGCGCCCGCCCGGCCAACTTCGCCCGGTTCCGTTTCCTCGATCCGCGCGCCGCCGACTTCTACGCCGACCTGGACGCCAGTGCCCGCACCTCCGTCGCCCTCCTGCGCACCGAGGCCGGACGTAACCCGTACAACGCTGAACTGACCGACCTGATCGGTGAGTTGTCCGCCCACAGTGCGGAATTCCGCACCCGGTGGGCCGACCACGACGTACGCCTGCACCACATGGGCGGCAAGACCTTCCACCACCCGGCCGTGGGCACCCTCAGCCTCACCTACGAGGCCCTCCCGCTGCCCGCCGACCCCGGCCTGACGCTGACCGCCTACACCGCCGAACCCGGCACCGCCTCCCACGACGGCCTGAAACTCCTCGCCGGCTGGGCCGCCACCCTCGACCACGGCGACCTCCCTCGGTCCGGACAGGGACCCGCGATGCAGCCGCGCCCCGCGTAGCGGCTCCGATGGTGACGCCGGCGCCGACCGCTTCCACGACACCAGCGCCCTCGTGACCGGGTACGGCGGGCTGCGGCAGAATCGGGCCCCGTGACCCCTGCCCGGTGATCGTCAGGGCGACGGCCACATAGAGTGGTGGCGTGTCCTCAGGAAACGCCGTGGTGGCGCGCAACGTGCGCCTTCTCAGAGAGCAGCGGGGGCTGTCCCTGGCCGAGTTGGCCCGCCAGGCACGGCTGGCCAAGCAGACGCTGTCGAAACTGGAGCAGGGGACGGGCAATCCCACTGTCGACACCCTGTTCTCCATCGCGACCGCCCTCGGCGTGCCCGTCACACGGCTGGTGGCCGAGCGGGAACAGGTGATGGCCGTGCAGCGGGCCGAGGAGGTGGTCTGGCAGCAGCACGAAGGGTACGAGTCCCGGTCGCTGGACCACGTGTACGGCTCCGGTGTCATCGAGAACTACCTGGTGCGCGTCGCGCGTGATCCGCAGGGGACGAGCAAGCCTTCGGAGCCGCACCCGGTGGGCACCCTGGAGCATCTGTACGTCATCAGCGGCCGGGTGCGGGTGGGGCCCGTCGACAGTCCGGTGGAGCTGTCGTCCGGCGACTTCGTGCGGTACCCGGGCGACCGGCCGCACCTCTACGAGTCGCTCGACGGCGAGGAGAGCCTGATCCACATCGTGGTGAGCGTGCCGCGCGTGCAGCCCGGCACCGGTGGCGTCAACCTCGCGCGCACCCACGGCGGCGACTCGGACTGAGTCTCGCGGTCGCCGCGGTCGCCGCGGTTGTTTGTGCCGCCCGCGAGCTGTCCGTCATGGGCGACGACGTACGCCGTCGAGGACCGTCTGGAACGCGTCGGTGATCGGACGGAGCGCCTCGTCGAGCTCGTCGATGTCGACAGCCTCGGCCGTCCGGTCCGCTGCGGTCCACTGCCGGAGCACGGCGACGTAGGCGGCCTGCACAGCACCGCCGACCGCGGCCGGAACCGGAGCGCTCGCATCGAGCCCCGTGCGCTCGCCCACGTACCCGCTCACCGTCTCGGCCCATACCCGCCAGTGCGCGGCGGTCTCCGCGACGAGCGCGGCGTCCTGGTCGAGCACCCGGAAACGGTCCAGCCAGGAGTGCGGTGCCGCCTGTTCCGACAGGCGTGTCGACCGGACGACCGCGGATCGCACGGCGGTCATGACGGGTGCGTCGTCGGCGTCGAGGAGCGCTGACCGCAGTCGTTCGACGGCGCGGTCGAACTCGCGCCAGACGATGCCCGCCTTCGAGCCGAAGTAGCGGAACAGCGTCGAGCGCCCGACGCCGCCCGCGGCCATGATGGCCTGCACCGTCGTCGCCTCGTAGCCGTCGCGGAGGAGGAGTTCGAAGGCGACCTCTTCGAGTGCCTCACGGGACGAGGCGGGCGGTCGTCCTCGGCGGGAGGGGGAGGCGGTCATCGTCCGATCCTAGGTCAGCGTATTTTTGGGACCAGGTACCATTATTTCGGGAGCGGCTGATCACACGCTCCTCCCACCCCACCGGCCACCCGCCGGGAGTACAGACGCTCGAGGAGCCAACGATGCGCGCATGGCAGTTCACCGAAGTCGGAGCACCCCTCACCCTCAACGAGGTGCCGACACCGACGCCGGCCGCGGACGAGCTCGTCGTGCACATCCGCGCCGCCGGGCTCTGCCACAGTGACGTCGGGTTCCTCGACGGCACCCTGACGTCGCTGCTGCCGTTCCGTCCGATCACCCTCGGCCATGAGATCGCGGGTGTCGTCGCCGCTGTGGGGTCGGACGTCACGGAGTTCACCGTCGGTCAGAAGGTCGTCATCCCCGCGGCCATCGAAGGGCCGGGTACCTCGAAGAACGGCGGCTTCGCGGACGAGGTCGTGGTACTCGAACGCCTCGTCGTACCGCTGCCGGAGGGGGTGCCGTTCGACCAGGCGGCAGCCGCCACGGACGCGGGTCTCACCTCGTACCACGCGGTCTCGGTGCAGGGGAGGGTCACCGCCGGCACCCGGGTCGGGATCATCGGCCTCGGCGGGCTCGGTTCGCTCGGCGCCCAGGTCGCGCTGGCGCTCGGGGCGACCGTGTTCGTCGCCGAGAAGAACGAGCGCGTGCACGACTTCGCACGGTCGCTCGGCGCCGCGAAGGTCGCGAGCGACATCACAGACTTCGCCGGCGAGGACCTCGACGTGGTCATCGACTTCGCCGGCTTCGGCACGACCACCGACGGCGCGATCCACTCCGTCCGCCGGGGCGGCCGGATCGTCCAGGTCGGCCTCGGCCGCGCCCGGGCCGAGATCGACCTGCAGGCGCTCACCCTCAACGAGGTCGAACTCGTCGGCTCGCAGGCCGGAACGAAGGAGGACTGCGCGGCGGTACTGGACCTCGTCGCCGAGGGCAGGCTCACCTCGCGCATCACCGAGATCGCGTTCGAGGAGATCGGCGACGGGATCGGCCGGCTCGAGCGCGGCGAGGTCATCGGGCGCCTGGTCGCCGTGTTCGGCTGACCTCGACTCGGACCCGGGCGGTCCTCAGTTCGCCGGCAGAGCGCTCAGCCCGGATGACGTGGTCTGCCGGGCCGTCGCCGCGGTGATCGCGCGGCCTGCCTCATAGGCCACCCGGCGCAGCGCCGGGGCCACCCGCGCCGGATCGAAGCGCTGGTCCGCACCCGCGACCGAGAGGGCGGCGACGGGACGCCCGCCGGGCCCCATGACGGGGACGGCGACGCAGGTCAGGCCCATGGCCGCCTCCTGGCGGTCGTGGGCGATGCCGTCCTGTCGGATGCGACGCAGTTCGGCCCGGAAGCGGTCGGCGTCCGTGAGCGTGTAGGCCGTCCGCGCTGTGAGTCCGGCCTCGATCGCGGCCTCGGCCGCGTCGTGGTCGAAGGCGAGCAGGGCCTTGCCGACTCCCGTGCAGTACGCCGGAATACGAGCCCCGATCCGCGAAGGGGAGCGGGCCGCACGGTGCCCGTGGATCTTGTTGACGTACACGACGTCGGTGTCGCGCAGGACGGCGAGATGCACGGTCTCGTGGGTCAGCTCGTACAGGTCCGTGAGGTACGGCAGCAGCCGGTCCTGCAGCAGCAGAGGGGTCGGGCCGTAGACACGGGTGCCGATGTCGAAGAGCTGGGAGCCCAGCCGGTAGTCGCTGCCGACCCGCTCGACGAGGTCGTTGCGCTGAAGGATGCCCAGCAGCCGGAAGGCGGTCGACTTGGTGAGCCGCGCATGCCGGGCCAGCTCGCTCACGCCGATCTCCCGGTCGTGCTCGGCGAGCGACTTGAGCAGGATCAGCGCCTTGTCCACCGCCGTCTGCCGCTCTGGCGCGGTGTCCGCCTCCCGGTCGGCCGAGGGCTCGGTGTGGATGGAGAGGGGTGGGCGAACTGGCATGGCGGGCTCCGGGGTGCATCGCGAGCGGCCATTTAAATGGACGCACGTCCACCATAGGTGACCGTTTCGACGTTGTAAACGACGCGTGGCTGTGCCAGGTGTCACCGACGCGGTCCTGCTCCGGGGCAGGACCCGGCCGCGTGCCACATCACGGCACGCGGCCTGGGCCGATCGTCCGGCGGCCACGTCTCCTAGGGGCATGCAGCGACACGACGTCCCGGCCCCGACCGCCGCCCTCGCGGCCCCGGCACCCACACCCGTCCGTCCGGCGGACCGCCTGGCCCGCGTCGGTGAGCCCTCCGTCGACGTCGGCGCGCACTTCGATCTCGACCACGGACTGATCGACCGGACCATCTTCAGCGACTCCGCCCTCTACCGGCAGGAGCTGCGCCGCGTCTTCGCGCCGAGCTGGCTGTTCCTCGCCCACGAGAGCCAGTTCACCAAGCCCGGCGACTTCTTCACCACGTACATGGGCGAGGACCCGGTCATCGTCGCCCTCGGCCGCGACCGCAAGCTGCGCGCGTTCCTGAACGCCTGCCGCCACCGGGGCATGCGGGTCTGCCGGGCCGACGCGGGCGCGACGAAGGCGTTCACGTGCAGCTACCACGGCTGGTCGTACGACATGTCCGGCAAGCTGGTCAACGTACCCAACGGCGAGGACTACCCGGACCACTTCGAGAGGGACCAATGGGGCCTGATCGAGGTCGCCCAGCTCGACACGTACAAGGGGCTCGTCTTCGCGACCTGGAACCCCGAAGCCCCGCCGCTCACCGAGGCGTTGGGCGGTCTGACCTGGTACCTGGACGCCATGCTCGACCGCGACCCGGAGGGGACCGAGGTCGTCGGCGGAGTCCACAAGTGGGTCCTTGAGGGCAACTGGAAGCTCGCCGCCGAGCAGTTCGCCTCCGACTGGTACCACGTCAACATCTCGCACGCCTCCGCGCTGATGGTGATGTCACCGACCGGCAAGGGACCGAAGGCCGACGTCGTTCAGACCCCCGGCCGCCAGTACACCGACCCGCTCGGTCACGGACACGGATTCCCGACCCACCCCAAGAGCCGCTTCGACGACCGCGTCGTGCACGACTGGTACGACTACGACGCCCTGCGCGAACGCCTCGGCGACACCCGGGTCGAAGGGCCGATGACCACCGGCCACGGCACCGCTTTCCCCAACTTCTCCTACCTCCCGGTCAACGGCAGCATCCGCGTCTGGCACCCCAAGGGCCCCGACAGGATGGAGGTCTGGGCCTGGACCATCGTCGACAAGTCCATGCCCGACGAGGTCAAGAACGCCCAACGCCTGTACAACCTGCGCACGTTCGGACCGACCGGCATCTTCGAGCAGGACGACGGCGAGAACTGGAGCGAGTGCCAGGCCACCGCCCACGGCTTCGTGGCCGGCTCCATGACCCTCAACTACCAGATGGGCCTTGGCATTCAGGCCGAGGACGGCATCCATCCCGGCACCACCGGCCGCCTCTACAGCGACGGCGCCGCCCGCGGCTTCTACAGCCGCTGGCGCGACCTGATGAACACGCCCGCCTGGCACGAGAAGGACTCGCGATGAGCACGACAAGTACCGGTATCCGAGTGGCGGACCTCGGCGACATCGAAGACGGCGAAGCGCTCCAGGTTCCCGCCGAGACCACCGGCCACGGCGACACCATCGCCGTCTTCCACGACGGCGGCACCTACTACGCCCTCGACGACACCTGCTCCCACGGCCAGGCCTCCCTCGCCGAGGGCTGGATCGAGAACGGCGAGGTCGAGTGCCCGCTGCACAGCGCCCGCTTCTGCCTGAAGTCCGGCCGGCCGCAGTGCATGCCCGCCACGGTCGCGATCCGCACCCACCGCGTCGAGGTCCGGGACGGCGGCCTGTGGCTGCACCCGGGTCAGGAGGCCGGCGCATGACCGTCCCCCGGCGCATCGCAGTCGTCGGCGCGGGCCTGGCCGCCGTCTCCACCTGCGACGCCCTGCGCGCCCAGGGATACGACGGCGAACTCGTCCTCTGCTCCGCCGAACACGGACTGCCGTACGACAGGCCGCCGCTCAGTAAGGACGTGCTGCTGGGTAAGTCCCGGCGTCCCGACATCCTGCTGCGGCCCGAGAGTTGGTACGAGGAGACACGCGTCGACCTGCGCGAGGGCGCGGCCGTACAGGCGATCCGCCCGCACGAGGGCGCGCTCGAGCTGGCGGACGGCCGGACGGTCGCCGCCGACCGGATCGTCCTGGCGACCGGCGGCACACCCCGCGCGCTGCCGGTGCCCGGCGGCGACGACCCGGCCGTGCATCTGCTGCGCACCTGGGAGGACGCCGAACGCCTGCGGGAACGGCTGCTGCCCGGTGCCCGGGTGACCGTGGTCGGCGCCGGACTGATCGGCGCCGAGACCGCGGCCGTGGCCCATGCCCTGGGCTGCCGGGTCACCCTGATCGACCCGGTTCCGGTACCGCTGGCCGCCGTGGTCGGCGCCGATATCGCGGGAGCGCTGCACCACCGGCACTCCGCCGAGGGCATCGAGGTGATCACGGCCGGCGTCGAACGTGTGGAACGTCGTCCCGGCAGCCTGGGCGTCCTCGTGCACCTGGACGGTTACTGCAGCGGCCCGGTGGCCGCGGACACGGTGGTCGCCGGCATCGGAATCCGCCCGGCCACCGAACTCGCCGAAGCCGCAGGCCTGCACGTGGACAACGGCGTCGTCGTCCAGCCCGGTCAGCGCACCTCGCACCCGAACGTCCTCGCCGTCGGTGACGTGGCCCGTCTGGACGGTCACCGCGTCCGGCACGAGCACTGGGAGGCCGCCCAGCACGACGGCGAGGCCGCCGCCCACGGCATCCTCGGCCGCCCGGTCCCGGAGCCGGGAGCCACCTGGTTCTGGTCCGACCGGCACGGCTCGCGCCTCGAAGCGGTCGGCACCATGGCCGACGCCGAGCACACCGTCCTGCGGGGCGCTCCGGACGACGGTTCCTTCACCGCCTTCGGTCTGCGCGGCGGGAAGCTGGTCGCTGCGGCCGCTGTCGACCGCGCCCGCGACATCATGGCCGCCCGACGGCTCATCGACCGCGACGTCACGGTCGACCCCGCCCAACTCGCCGACGAGAGCGCCGACTTGCGCACGCTCCTCAAGCGTTGACCGGCGACCGACTGTGCAGCCCGTCGGCACACGCGTTCCCCCGAACCACCCTCACCGCGCTGGAATGACAGCACCGGGCGCGGCCCGCAGGAGGACCCACCGATGAGCATCCATCCCCCGGAACCGGCCGTCGCCGCGACACCGCCCCGCACGTCCGACGGCACCCACGGCACGCTCGACGACGACATCCGGCTCCACTTCGAGGTGCAGCGCCTGTACACGGTCGAGGCGCAACTGCTCGACCAGCACCGCTACGCCGACTGGCTGGAGCTGTTCGCCGAGGACCTGCACTACTGGGCGCCGGTGCGGACCAACCGGCTGCGCCGGCAGCAGGCCCTGGCGGACGGCTCACCGGGCGAAGTGGCGATCTTCGACGAGAACAAGGCCAGCCTCGCGTGGCGCATCCGCCGTTTCGACTCCGGCATGGCGTGGGCCGAGGACCCGCCCTCCCGCACCCGGCACCTGATCACCAACGTCATGGTCCGGGCGGGGGAGGAGCCGGGGGAGTACGTCGCCGAGTCGGCCTTCCTCTGTTACCGCAACCGCCTGGAGCGCGAGGTCGACCTCTACGCCGGCGGGCGCACCGACGTACTGCGCCGCACCGAGGACGGCGGTCTGCTGATCGCCCGCCGCACGATCCTGCTGGACCAGAACGTCCTGCTCGCCAAGAACATCAGCACCTTCCTGTGAACCGGAGTCCGCTCGTGACGACCAAAGAGACCGAAGAGCCGAAACTCGTCGAGCACACCGTGCAGACGTCGTCGGGCCCCATCGCGGTCAGCGAGGCCGGCGAGGGCCCGGTGCTGGTGATGCTGCACGGCGGCGGCCCCGGCGCGAGCGCGGTGGCCAACTACCGCCAGAACCTGGCCGCCCTCACCCCGTACTTCCGCGTCCTCCTGCCCGACCAGCCCGGCTTCGGCGGCAGCTACCGCCCCACCGAGGCGGACCTGGACGAGCGCAGCATCACGCAGATCACCGTCGACACGCTGCTCCAGACCCTGGACGCCCTCGGCGTCGACCGTTTCCACCTGCTCGGCAACAGCCTCGGCGGCGCCGCCGCGATCGCCACCGCGCTCGAAGTGCCCGAGCGGGTCGAGAAGTTGGTGCTGATGGCGCCCGGCGGCGGCTGGCTGCCCTTCGGCCCCACCCCGACCGAGGGCCAGAAGGCGATGTTCCGCTACTACGGCGGCGAAGGCCCGACGGTGAAGAAGATGCGGGACTTCATCCGCGTCATGACCGCCGAGCCGAAGCGCTGGGAGGACACCGTCCAGACCCGCTACGAGGCCTCCCTCGACGAGTCCCACATCGCCTTCTACCACGCCTACAACGCCGCCTTCGCCAAGCGGCACGGCATGGACCCGCTGTGGCAGCGCGTCCACAGGATCAAGGCACCCACACTCCTGCTGTGGGGCCGTGACGACCGCACCATCACCCTCGACGGAGCCCAGCTCATGCTCAAGCAGATCCGCGACGTCCAACTGCACGTCTTCGGCGGCTGCGGCCACTGGGTGCAACTGGAGCGGCAGGCCGAGTTCGAGCGCCTGGTCACCGACTTCCTCGGGGCCCGGTGATGGGCGGCTGGCTGGAGGGCGACGTCGCCCTGATCACCGGCGGCGGCTCCGGCATCGGCCGCGCGGTCGCCCTGCGCTACCTCGCCGAGGGCGCGTACGTCGCCGTCCTCGGCCGTACCCCCGAGCAGCTGGCGGAGGTGGTCAGCGCCGCCGGCGAGCTGGGCGACCGCGTGCTGCCCCTCACGGGCGACGTACGCAGCCCCGACGACCTGCACAGGGCCGTCGACGCGACCGTCGCCGAATTTGGCAAACTGGACATCCTGGTCCCGAACGCCGGCATCTGGGACTATCACCGCAGCGTCACCCGGCTCAGCGGCAAGGAGCTGTCGGAGACCTTCGACGAGATCTTCGGCATCAACGTCAAGGGTTACGTCCTGGCCGTGGAGGCCGCCTGGCAGGAGCTGGTCGCCACCCGCGGGAGCATCGTGATGACCCTGTCCAACGCCTCCTTCCACACCGACGGCGGCGGCTCCCTCTACACCGCCAGCAAGCACGCGTGCCTCGGCCTGCTCCGCCAGTTCGCCTACGAGCTGGCGCCCAAGGTCCGCGTCAACGGCGTCGCCGTCGGCGGCATGCGCACCCAGCTGCGCGGCCCCGAGAGCCTGGGCTTGCAGAACCGCACCCTGGCCGCCTCCTTCGCCAGGAACGAGGCGTCCGGCACTGAGCAGCCGCCGCTCATCCCGCTCTACGACTCCAGCGTCGAGCCGGAGGACTTCACCGGCCCGTACGTGCTGCTCGCCTCCCGCGCCAACAGCGGAACCGTCACCGGCGCGGTGATCCCCGCGGACGGCGGCATCGCCGTCCGAGGATTCCGTAACCCCGCGGGCGGCACCGCCCTCTGACTCTCGCCCCTGTTCACCCGCCTCGTCCGACAGCCATCGAAGGAGCCGACGCCATGGCCGCCGTCGACATCAGCCCCGCAGCCGCGGTGTACCGCAGAGCCCAGTACGCCCCGACCACCACGGCCGTGATCTACGAGGGCCGCGAGATCTCCTCCGCGCGGCTCGGCCGTACGGTGGCCGCGCTCGCCGCCGGGCTGGCCGAGCACGGTCTGCGTCGCGGTGACCGCATCGCCTACCTGGGCTTCAACAGCCTGGCCTTCTTCGAGACCCTGCTCGCGGCGACCCACCTGGGCGCGGTGTTCGTCCCGGTCAACTTCCGCCTCGCCGCCGACGAGGTGCGGCACATCCTGACCGATTGCGGCGCGCACACCCTGGTCGTCGAGGAAGGCCATCGTGAGCCGGCCGAGTCGATCCTGGCCGAGCTGCCCACCCGCCGTCACGTGCTGGTCGACACCGACCCGGCGTGCCCCGCCACGACCGAGCCCGCCGCCGTATGGACCCCCCTGTCCGAACTGCTCGTGCGCGGCGGGACGCCACGGGAGCCCGTCACCGTCCACGACGACGACCTCGCGGTGCTGATGTACACCTCCGGCACCACCGGGCGGCCCAAGGGCGTCACCCTCACCCATGGCAACCTCTGGTGGAACGCCACCAACGTGGACAGCGTCGTGGACACCCGGCCCCACGACGTGAACCTCGCCGTCGCCCCGCTCTTCCACATCGGCGGTCTGAACGCCCTCACCCTGCGGACCCTGCTGCGCGGCGGCACCGTGGTCCTGCGCCGCGGGTTCGACCCGGCGCAGTGTCTGGCGGACCTGGTCCATCACCGCGTGAACTCGCTGTTCGCCGTCCCCGCCATGTTCTCCGCCCTCGCCCGGGTGCCCGGCTTCGCCGCCGCCGACCTGAGCGAACTCCGCGCCCCCATCGTCGCGGGCGCACCCGTACCACCCCAGCTGATCAGGGACTACGCCGAACAGGGCGTCCTGCTCCAGCAGGCCTGGGGGCTGACCGAGACCTCGCCCTTCGCCACCTACCTCCCGGCCGCGCTGACCCAGGAGAAGACCGGATCGGCCGGGGCGCCCATGCCGTACACCGAGATCTGTCTGACCCATCCCGGTACCGGGGTGAAGATCCACGACGCCGAGACCCGCGGCGAGATCTGCGTCCGGGGTCCCAACGTCACCCCCGGCTACTGGAACAACCCCGAGGCGACCCGCGCCGCGTTCGACGACGCCGGCTGGTTCCACACGGGCGACATCGCGCACCGGGACAAGGACGGCTTCTACTACATCGTCGACCGCCTCAAGGACATGATCATCAGCGGCGGTGAGAACGTCTACCCGGCCGAGGTGGAACGCGTCCTCATCGAACACCCGGATGTAGTGGAGGCCGCGGTCATCGGCGTCCCCGACCCCAAGTGGGGCGAGACCGTACTCGCCGTGCTCACCTGCGAGCCCGGCACCGCGCTCACCGTGGAGGAGGTCCGCGACTTCACCGGCCGCCACCTCGCCCGCTACAAGCTCCCCACCCGGGTCGTGCTCGTCGAGCAACTGCCGCGCAACGCCAGCGGCAAGCTCGCCAAGGTCGAACTGCGCCGCTTGGTCGAGACCGAGGCCGGGGTCGAGCAGAACACCGGGACGGCGTGAGCGCCGCCATGACCGTCCCGGAGTTGGGGGACGGCTGGGTCCTGCGTCCGTTCACCGACGGTCCTGCCGTCGCCTACGCCGTCACCGGCGCCGACGGCGGGCCGCCGATCCTCCTGCGTCTTCGCCGGGTCCTGCGCGATCCGGTGCGGGCCTGCTATCCCTTCGGCGCCCACGACCTCGTCGTGAGCGCCGTCCCGCCGGAAGGCGACCCGGCCGCCGGGCGGACCATGACCGCCCGGCTGCTGCGCGTCCTCGTCCCGGCACTCTTCGCCGCCGATCCGCGCTGCCGCCGTCTCGTCGCGGCCCCGGACGAGGACGACACGGTCACGCGGACGGTCCTTGAGGCGGGCGGCTTCCGGCAGGTCGCCGAGGCGGATCTGCCCGGTGGCAGCGTGGTGCTGTGCGCCGTCGAGCGACCCGAGGTCGCCGGCCTCTCGACCGCGCTGGACGACATGCCCCACTGACCCTGTTCTGCGGTCACGCGGTGAGCAGTTGTGTCAGAACTCGTGAACTGTGACGTTCCGTGACTGGTGGACCGGCGGGTGGAGCCTGGCGCCACGGGGCGCGTTCAGAAGGGCAGGCCCCGCAGGTCCACACTGACGGTGGGATGAGGCAGGCTCGCCAGGTCGTAGATCATGGTGCTCAGTGGCAAGGTCCTTTCGCCGCCGGGCTGTTGGACGGTGACGGGCACGGTGAGCCGGCTCCATCCCAGCTGCGTGTAGAACGGGACCAGGTCCGGCCGGCAGAGCAGAACCATCGTCTCGGCGCCGGCTGCTCGTGCGTGTTCGACCGCAACGCTCATCACCGTCCGGGCGATGCCCTGGTGTCGACAGGCGGGGTGCACCAGCACACCGCCCAGCCCCGCGATGCGACGCGGCGATCCGTCGAAGGCCATGTCCCGCAGCAGCCATCCCGCGGAAGCAACCGGCCGGCCTTCGGAGACAGCCGTGAGGGTGTGCTGTCTGTCGGCCCACACCAGGCCGAGCCCGTTCACCCCGAAGGGGTCGGGCAGGCCATCGCGGAGTGCGGCTTCGTCTTCCGGGGAACCCGGGCCCGGCGCATGGATCAGCTGGAGGTGCGTACAACCGTCGTCGACCACATCCTCCGCAGCGGCCGTGGCGGCGGGGTCGAACCGGTAGCGCAGGCAATGCAGGCCACTGGACTGGACAGTCCCGTCCGCTTGAGCGCCCAGGCGGCGCAGTACCCCGATCGAGGCCGCATTGTCGGGCAGGACGAACGCGAAAACGGCAGGGAGCGAGAGACGGCGAAACAGGCCAGGACCCGCCGCTCGGCAACAGGCATCATCAGCTACAGCCCTCTGTTACAGAACGTCACGGATCACCGGTTGTCGTGCTCCGCCCGCTCCAGCGGTGTCATGACCCGCGGGCGGGGACTGGTCCAGCAGTCCGCGGGCAGGTCGATCGCGGAACGCCGCCAGGACAGCGCGATCTCCGGCCGCGTCATCGACTGCCTCGCTCTCCTGCCGGCTGTTCCCGGGCGGGATCCCCGGTGCCGCCGCGTGCGGCATGTTCCTCCCGCCGGTACCCCGTCCATCAGGCACGTGTGCTGCTCCGTGGCACACGGGCTGGGGCGCGACGCCGCTGCCGGGCGAAGGTGGCTCCATGCTTGCTGCAATCGCCGAATTCCAGAGCGCCGCGGACCCGCTGTCGGGTCTGGTGCTCCGCGACGTCCCGGAGCCGCGGCCGCGGCCGGGCTGGTCGCGGGTCCGGGTCGTGGCCTCCTCGCTGAACATGCACGACCTGTGGACCCTGCGGGGCGTCGGGCACCCGCCGGAGCGCTTGCCGATCATCCTCGGCTGCGACGCGGCCGGGTACGACGAGGACGGCAACGAGGTCATCGTCCACCCGGTCATCGGGGACCCGGACGCGGGCCGGGGCGACGAGACCCTCGACCCGAACCGCGCGCTGCTGTCCGAGCAGCACGACGGAGCCTTCGCGGAGTACCTGACGGTTCCGACCCGCAACCTGGTCCCCAAGCCCGCGTGGCTGTCGTTCGACGAGGCCGCCTGTCTGCCCGTCGCCTGGACCACCGCGTACCGGATGCTGTTCACCCAGGCCGGGATCACCGCCGGCGACCGGGTGCTGGTGCAGGGCGCGGGCGGCGGGGTCGCCTCCGCCGCGATCCGCCTCGCGGTGGCCGCAGGCGCCGTCGTGTACGCCACCAGCCGCAGCGAGTCCAAGCGCGCCGAGGCTCTGGCCTGGGGCGCCCGTGCCGCGGTGCCCAGCGGTGAGCGACTGCCCGAGCGGGTCGACGTCGTCATCGAGACGGTCGGCGAGGCGACCTGGGCGCACTCGCTGAAGTCGCTGCGTCCTGGCGGCACCGTCGTGATCGCCGGCGCCACGAGCGGCACCAACCCGCCCGCCGACCTGGGCCGGGTCTTCTACCTCCAGCAGCGCATCCTCGGCTCCACCGGCTGCACCCGCGCCGAACTGGTCGCGATGCTCCGGATGATGGAAGCGACCGGTGTCCGTCCGGTGATCGACCGGACCCTGCCGCTCGCGGACATCCACAAGGGCTTCCAGCTCATGATCGACGGCGGACTGACCGGAAAGCTCGTCGTCCACCCGCCGGCCCCTCAGCAGCAGAAGGACTAAGGAATGCCCATGACCGCAGCAGCCGTCGGGCTGTCCCACTCGCCCCTCATCGGCAGGAACGACCCCGAGCCCGAGGTCCTCGCCCGTGTCGACGAGGCGACAGAGACCGCCAAGGCATTCATCCGCGACTTCGACCCCGAACTGGTGGTGCTGTACGCACCCGACCACTACAACGGGTTCTTCTACAAGGAGATGCCGCCGTTCTGCCTGGCCACCGAGGCGCACGCGGTGGGCGACTTCGGCTCGCGGGCCGGACCGCTCTGGGTCGACACCGCCGCCGCGAAGTCGTTGGCCCAGGGTGTGCTCGACCGTGGCGTCGACCTCACCATCTCGGCCCGGATGACCGTCGACCACGGCTTCGCGCAGCCGCTGGAGGTGCTCTTCGGCGGCATCGACCGGGTGCCGGTCGTCCCCGTCTTCGTCAACGGCGTGGCCACACCGCTCGGCCCGGTCGCCCGGATCAGGGCCCTGGGCACGGCGCTGGGCGAGGCGGCCGCGGAACTGGACAAGCGGGTCCTCTTCCTCGCCTCCGGAGGCCTCTCCCACGACCCGCCCGTCCCGGTGCTCGACGGCGCACCGCCCCGCGTGGCCGACGCGCTCATCGAGGGCCTGCCCCCGACCCCCGAGCAGCGCGCCAAGGGCGAGCGGCGCGTGGTCCAGGCCGGCCGTGACTACGTCGCCGGGTCGACCGCGATGGTTCCGATCAACCCCACCTGGGACAACCGCCTCCTCGACCACCTCGCACACGGTGAGCTGACGGCGTTCGACTCCTGGACCGTCGAGGGCATGGCGAAGGAGGGCGGCGGCTCCGCCCACGAGGTCCGCACCTGGATCGCCGCGTACGCCTCCCTGGCGGCCACCGGCCCGTACGAGATGACGTCCCGCTTCTACGAGGCGATCCCCGCGTGGATCGCCGGGTTCGCGGTGACCACGGCGACCGGTCTCCCGGATGCGGAGGCGGCGGGGAGTCGAGGACGACCAACAGGCCGATGAATCAACGGGACTTGTGCGGGAGCAGTGCGTACGAGAACGTAACCGCACAGCAATTTTGTTAGCAATCTGCGTGACAAAAACCCTACCCAGGACCCAGGACCCAGGACCCAGGACCCAGGACCCAGGACCCAGGACGCAGGACGCATGACGAAGAAGGAAGGAAAGGTCCGCTCGATGAGCAATGACCCGCACGTTCCGCCCACCGTTCCACCCCGCTCGACGGCCAGGCCGCCGTCCCGCAGAACGCTGCTCGGGGCCATGACGGTGTCGGCCGTGGCGGGGGTGCCGCTGTTAGCCGCCGCGCCGGCCGAGGCCACGTCGAGCGGGGCCGGCGACCTTCTGTACATCGGTACCTGGGGCGTCGGCCAGGTGCACGCGCTCCGCTTCGACCCCGTCCACGGGACCATGACGCAGCTCGGGCCCGTGGGACAGGCCAGCTCGCACTGGGTGGTCGCACACCCGACGAAGGCGGTCCTGTACGTCGCAGGCAGTGAACCGGGCGGGATCATCCGCGTCTTCCGCATCGACGAGGCCTCCGGCGCGATTCAGCAGTTCGGCGAGATCGAGACGCAGGACCCGCCGACGGGCGGCGGCCTGGCGTACATGGGAGTCGACGTTCGCTCGCAAACGCTCCTGGCCGCGGACTTCGCCGCCGGCACCGCCGTGTCCGTCCCGATCGGCGCGGACGGCGGACTCGGGGCTGTGGCGTCCCGGGTGCAGGACACCGGTTCCGGTCCCCATCCACGGCAGCAGGGTCCGCACGCCCACCACGTGGTCACCGACCCGACCGGCAGGTTCGCGCTGGTCCCGGACTTCGGCGCCGACCGGGTCTTCGTCCACCGCTTCGACCGGGCCACCCGCACGCTGTCCCCGGGCACGCCCGACGGCCCGCGCACCTACGCGACCGCGCCGGGGTCGGGCCCACGGCGCGTGGCCTTCCACCCGAGCGGCAGAACCCTCTACCTGCTGAACGAGCTGACCGCAGACATCCAGACCCTGCACTGGAACCCCGAAGACGGCGTGCTGGCCCACCGGCAGAGCCTGTCGACCGACGCCCCCGGACACAGCGGCACCACAAGCGCCGCCGAACTGGGCATCAGCCGCGACGGCCGCTTCGTCTACACCTCCAACCGCGGCGAGAACACCCTGCTCGTCCTCTCGACGGACCGAAGGACCGGCCTGCTCACCCTGGTGCAGCGCATCCCCTGTGCGGGACTCACGCCGTGGAGCTTCTCCCTTCATCCCGGCGGGAGATGGCTGTTCGTCGCCAACCAGGCGAGCAACACGGTGAACGTCTTCAGCGTCGAACCACGGTCGGGCCGACTCACGGACACCGGCGCGTCCGTACCCGTGCCGAAACCCGACTGCATCGCCTTCAGCCGCCGCCGCGGCGATCTGCCGTCGACCTCTAGGGCAGCCTGATCGGCCGGAGTTCCTCGAAGCGGTCGCCCGGTCCGGGATTGTCGGCCGTGGTCTTCCCGCCGAGTTGGGTCAGCACGCCCCACACCGCGTTCAGGCCCGTCGTGACGGCGCCCTCGGCCCAGCCCCCCGTCCACGACACGTCGTCCCCGGCGAGGTAGATGCCGCGGTGGGCCGGGTCGAAGCCGTCCTGCATGAAGTGGGTGTAGAGGCGCTCCTGGTAGCGGTAGTGGCCGGGCAGGTTGTCGCTGAAGGCGCCCATGAAGTTCGGGTCGTCCTCCCAGGAGATCGTGACGGGATCGCCGATGATGTGCGAGGCGATGTCGACGTTCGGGTAGATCTGCTTGAGGGAGTGCAGCATCAGCCGTACGCGTTCCTCGACGTCCAGCGGCAGCCACTTCAGCGCGTCGTCGTTCCAGGTGTACGACAGACAGATCAGCGCGGGCTCGTCCGGGCCGTTGTCCAGCAGGTACGTGCCGCGGGTCAGCCGGTCCGTCAGCGTCGTGCTCAGCACGTGCCGGCCGGTCCCGGGGTCGACGTCCTTCCAGAAGGGGCGGTCGACCACCACGAACGTCTTCGAGGACTGCATGTAGTGGGTGCGCTCGATCGCCGTCCACAACCGGTGGCTGAACAGCGATTCGTCGGTGTCGATACGGGCCGACAGCAGCCAGGACTGGCAGGTGGCGATGACCGCCGGGTAGGCCGACGTCCGGCCCCACCGGTCGGTGACCTCGATGCTGTCGCCGGGCCCGTCGGCGCGCCGGATCCGCTTGACCGCGCCGCGGGGCGCGCCCCCGTGCAGCGAGGCCAGGCTGGTGCCGGCCGGCCAGTGCGCGAGCCCCTCGGGGGCGTGTTGCCACAGGCGTTGGGGCAGGAGCTGCGCGCCGCCGAGGATGCGCTGCTGGTCGTCCTCGGCGTTGACGTACACCACCCGCAGGATCTCGAGCATCGAGTCGGGGAAGTTGGTGTCCCAGCCGCCCGTGCCGAACCCGACGAGTCCGAAGGCCTCGCGGTACTCGAACGGCAACGACGAGAACGCCTTCGACGTGGCCAGGTAGTGGGAGAAGGACACGTCGTCGAAGAGCGGGACCAGTTCGTTCCAGAGCTTCTTGACCGTGGCGTGGTCGCGGTCCGCGATGGCCCGCTGCATCGCGCCGAAGTGGGCCCGCTCCTCCAGACAGTCCCGCCACGCGGCGCCCACGTCGTGGAACATCTGCGGCAGGTCGGCGGTCGACTCCGCGTAGTGCCTGCGGCCCGCTATCTCGATCACCGTGCTGTCGGAGGCCGCGGTGAGTGGGTTGGGGAACGGCTTGGTGTCGAGGCCGAGCAGGTCGACGTAGTGGAAGAACGCCCGTGCCGAGCGGGGGAACCGCATCCCGCCGAGGTCGGCGACGGGGTGGTCGGTGCCCGGCTGACGGGCGCCGCGCAGTCTGCCGCCGAGCTGGGCGGACTCGTACACGACCGGCTTCAGGCCCAGCTTCATCAGCTCGTACGCGGCGACGAGTCCGGACATGCCGGCGCCGATGACGGCGACTTCCTTGCCGTGCTGCTCGGCCGGGAGCGAGCCCAGGCCGTCGGGGTGGGCCAGGTACTCGTCGTAGGGGAAGGGGAAGTCGGGGATCAGCATGCTGACCCCGCGCGAAGGCGTGTTCACGTGATGTCCTGAAGGGCTCGTGCCGGGGTGTGTTCCGGCGCGGGTCAGATGAGCGAGGAGAGGGAGGAGGAGAGGTAGTCGGTGTCGCGGCGGGCGTCGAGCAGGGTGCGGCGGTCCAGGTCGGCCACCACCAGCTCCTCGTCGCTCTCGCCGGCGGCGACGCGCCGCCCGTAGGGGTCGCTGAGGCAGCTCAGCCCCGCGAAGCCGGGTCCGGCGTGGTTGGCGTAGGCGATGAAGAGCTGGCTCTCCAACGCCCGGGTGGGGACCACCATGGCGGGCACGAGACGCGTGTCGAACGGCGCCGGCCGCCCGTCCGCGGACGGGCGCAGCGGCACGGCCGTGGGCACGCACAGCAGCTCGGCGCCGGATCGCGCCACCGCGCGGGTGAACTCAGGGAACTCCACGTCGAAGCAGAGGCCGAGCGCGACGCGCACGCCGTGCAGGGGGACGACCCGGGGTTGTTCCCCGCCGGGCGTGAACACCGCGTGCTCCGCCGGGCCGAACAGGTGCGCCTTGCGATACCTGGTCAGTTCCGATCCGTCGCCGTCGAAGAGCGACGCGCTGACGAATCGTTCGCCGTGCCGGCGGTCGACGGTCGAGGCGACCAGCGCCAGCCCGGCCGCCCGCGCGATGCCCGCGAGCGACCGCCGCTGCTCGTGGCCGTCGTCGTCGGCGACGGCCACGGGGTCGTAGCCGCTGACGAACAGCTCCGGTGTCACCAGGAGTTGCGCACCACGTGACCGGGCGGTGTGCGCCGCCTTCTCCAGGGCCGCGAGGTTGTGGTGCGGGTCTCCGACGACCCCGGTGGCCTGCAGGATTCCCACCCGCAGACGGGCAGGCTCAGCGGGTGTCATCGAGAGCGCCTTCGCACAGCCGTCGTACGACCTCGGTGAGCACGTCGACTCCGGCGCACAGGTCGGCGTCGCCGGTGTACTCGCCCTCGTTGTGGCTGACGCCCTCGACGCTCGGGACGAACAGCATCACGGTCGGGACGACGTCGTTCATGTTGATGGAGTCGTGTCCGGCCAGTGTGTGGACGGGCCTGCTGGTGAGTCCGAGGGAGTCGGCGCACTCGCGGGCCAGGTCGACACCGGCGGGCGGGTACGGCCGGACGCCCCAGGCGTGCGCACCGCGCACCTCGATACGGACGTCGACCTCGTCCTCGATCAGCTTGATGCCGTTCTCCAGGAGCTGCTTGGCCTCCGCGAGGACCTCCTCGTCCGCCGAACGCAGGTCCATGGTCAGGTCGACCCTGCGGGCGACGACGACAGGGGAGTTGGGCAGGACCGTGAACTGGCCCACCGAGGTGTGCAGGACGCCGGCGGGGTAACGGTCGGCCAGCTCGCGCAGCAGCACCACCAGCCGGGAGGCCCCGAGCACTGCGTCCCGGCGGTCGGCGATGACGGTGGACCCGGTGTGCGCCTGCTCGCCGTGCACGGTGACGGTGAACTTCTCCGCCGCCCAGCAGGAGTGGACGAGCCCGATCGTGGTGCCGGAGTCCTCCAGGGAACGGCCCTGCTCGATGTGGATCTCTGCGCAAGCGGCGGGCACCGGGCCGCTTCCGGTACCGGTGTGCCCGATGGCGGTGAGCGCCTGCGCGACCGTCACGCCGTCCACATCTCGGGTGGCCAGGGCCTCCGAGGCCGTCATCTTCCCGGTGTAGACGGAGCTGCCCATCATGGACGGGGCGAACCGCGACCCCTCCTCGTTGAACCAGTCCACGACGGCCAGGTTGTACTTCGGCGGGTGCCCGGGAGCGTGGTCCGAGGCGAGCCTCCGACCCGCATGCAGCGCCGCCGCGACGCCGTAGGCTCCGTCGAACCTGCCGGCCAGGGGCTGGCTGTCCAGGTGGGAGCCGACCAGGACGTACGGCGCTCCCGGGTTCCACTCCAGCAGCCCGAAGACGTTGCCGATCGCGTCGACCTCCACCGCGAACCCGTACTGGCTCAGCAGGGCGGTGAACCACGCCCGCGACTGGGCGTCGGCGGTGGTGGCGGCCTGGCGGTCGACACCGCCGCCGGGCGTCTCGCCGATCCGGCTCAGCGAGCGGAAGTCCCGCAGGAACAGTTCGGAGTCGGTGGCGCCGCCCACCGTGGTGCGGGCGTCGGTTCGCTCAGTGGTCATGGGGGAGTTCTCCTCGGGACGGGACGGTGGGGGAAACAGCGGGTCTCACTGGGGAGCCGGGCCGGTCTCGGACCCGGCGGGGCGGCGGTCGGCCGCGAGGGCGAGGACCCGGCCGCGCACCCCGAACCAGCCGACGACGAGCATGGGGACGATGACGAGCAGTGTCCCGACGGTGAACGTCCCCACGGGGTAGTCGAACAGCATCAGGACGAGGACCCCGCACAGGAACAGCAGGGTCAGGTACGAGGTCCAGGGGGCGCCGAAGAGGCGGAACGCGGGGCGGCTCACCCTGCCCTGCTGTGACCAGCGGTACAGCCGCAGCTGACACAGCACGATGGTCGCCCAGGTGCAGAGGATCGCCAGGGCGGTCGCGTTGATGGCGATCTCGAAAGCCCGCTCCGGGACGAGGGCGTTGAGGCCGACGCCGAGCAGTGCCAGGACGGAGGTGAACAGGACGCCCCCGTAGGGCACCCCCTGACGGCTGAGGCTGCCCATGAACCGGGGAGCGGTCCCGGAGCGGGACATCGAGCGGTAGATGCGGCCGGTCGAGTACAGGCCGGCGTTGAGGCTGGACAGCGCCGCCGTGAGCACCACCAGGTTCATCGCACCGCCCGCGCCGGGCACGCCGATGCTGTTGAAGAACGTCACGAAGGGCGATTCCCCGGCCCGGTAGGAGTCGTACGGCAGCAGCAGGGCGAGCAGGGTCGTGGAGCCGACGTAGAACACTGCGATGCGCCAGATGACGGCGTTGACCGCGCGCGGCATCACCTTGGCGGGGTTCTCGGCCTCCCCGGCCGCGACGCCGATCAGATCGATGCCGGCATAGGCGAACACGACGCCCTGCACGATGATCACCGCGGGCAGGAGCCCGTTCGGCAGGATGCCTCCGTGGTCGGCCACCGTGGAGAGTCCGGCGTCGTGCCCGTCGACCGGGAACCCGGCGGCGAGGATCACGGCTCCGGTCACGAGGAAGACGACGATCGCGGCGACCTTGACGAGGGCGAACCAGAACTCCAGTTCGCCGAAGAAGCGGACGGACACAAGGTTCGCGCCGGTCACGACGAGCAGTGCGGTGAGCGCCAGCAGCCATTGGGGGACGCTGCGCAGCGCCGACCAGTAATGGAAGTACGTGGCGACCGCGGTGATGTCGACGATCGCGGTGAGAGCCCAGGAAATCGAATACACCCACCCGGACACGAAGGCGGCCTTTTCCCCGAAGAACTCACGAGCGTACGAGACGAAAGACCCCGAGTTCGGGCGGTGCAGCACCAGTTCGCCGAGCGCACGGAGAATGAAGAAGGCGAAGATTCCGCAGAAAGCATAGACGATCGCCAGCGCCGGACCGGCCGACGCCAGTCGACCGCCGGCACCCAGAAAGAGGCCGGTGCCAATGGCGCCTCCGATGCCGATCATCTGGATCTGCCGGTTGGAAAGCCGCTGCTGGTAGCCCGACGGGTCGCCGCTGGAGCCGGCGGGATGCGTGGACCGCGTGTCCGTTTCGACAGCCACGAGCTCCTCCTTTTCTCGGCACCTGGCGGTGCGCATCGGAAGAGTGTCAGCGGTCGTTGGCATGGACAATGAAAAATTGCACCGTACGCGGCACCAAAAATTTGGCCTCTGCACAAGGGAGGCCCGACGATTTCCGCCGAGGGCCACCGCTACGTAACATCACGGGGCCGAGTGGCAAGTCGCACCGGCGGAAAGGAGACGCGCGTGTTCGACCACGACACGGAGCAATGGGACGACGTCGTCGAGCGGACGCGCGGTCGACTGGACGCGATGGTCGAGCAGTTCCTGGCCCGGACCATGGCGGACCCCGCGTACGCCGACTCCGCACTGACGGCGGAGGATCTGCGCCGGGCCAGTGTCCAGTCCTTCACGGCCATCCTCGACAGCCTGCGCTCGGACGGCACCGCGGACGTGCTGATCTCCATCGCCGAGTCGATCGGCACCCGGCGCGCCCGCCAGGCCGTGCCACTGGACAGCCTGCTGCGTGCCGTCAGGCTGGACTTCACCGTGCTGTGGGACAACCTGGCGGACCCTGCCTGCGGTGCCGATCCGGCCCTTCTGGTGCGCAACGCCGGACGGGTGTGGGCCACGGTGGACGCCTTCGCGGCCCATGTGCAGGAGCACTACCTGGCGGAACAGGTGGCGATCGAACAGGCCGACGCCGACCTCCGACGACAGTATCTGTCCCAGCTGTTCGGACCGACCCGGCCGACCGGGGCCGCGCTGGACCGCATCGCCGGAGCTCTCCGCATGCCCAAGACGGGACATTTCTGTGTGGCGGCCACGTCCAGGGACGACGGAGTCACCGTCCGCAGAAGACTGCGGGCCCTCACCCGCCGGGACGACAGCTTCCTCACCTACGACATGGGACACCACACCCTCTTCATCTGGCCGACCGCGCAGACCGCCCTGGCCGGGCTCCCGCCCACGGCGAAGGAATTGTTCACCGACATGGCGGTCGCCGTCGCGCCGGTGGCGCGAGGACTCGTCCGGGTCCGGGAAGCAGCCGCGGCGGCCCGGGAGATCATGACCGACCTGCCGATGGACAGCACGGGTGTCGCGACGCTGGCCGACCGCTGGATATCCGTCACGCGACATCTGCTGGCCGACGTCGGCTGTGAACTCGGGCAGATCGTCTTCCCGTACCTGGAGAAATGCACGGAACTGGAAAGGACGAAGATCCTCGAAACGGTCCGAAAGTATCTCGAAACAGGCAGCCTCGGGGACACCGGCCGCGCTCTGAACTGCCACCGCAACACCGTGCTGAACCGGCTCAATGCCTTCGAGAAATACACGGGGCTCGATGTGCAGCGGCCCTACGACGCGGCCGCCGTGATCATTTCCCTGGAATAGACTCCGTCAAGTGGTAACGGCGGTGGAAGGGTACGCGTTCGGGCTGCTGGGGCCACTGAGCGTCCGTCATGACGGACGCGAGCTGGAGCCGGGCAGCCCGCTGCAGCGTGCGGTCCTGGTCCGGCTCCTGCTCGGAGAAGGACGCCAGTGCGGCCTCGACCACCTCATCGACGCACTGTGGGAAGAGCCGCCCGGCAACGCGGTGCGCTCGGTGCAGACGTACGTCTACCGCATCCGCCTCTCGTTGGGCGAGGATCGTTCCCGACTGGAAACCACACAGGGCGGATACCAGCTCGACATCCCGGAGCAGGCGGTCGACGCCCTGCGTTTCGAGCGACTCGTCCGTGAGGGCGAAGAACTG
This sequence comes from Streptomyces sp. NPDC002623, assembly GCF_053592635.1. NCBI lineage: Bacteria > Bacillati > Actinomycetota > Actinomycetes > Kitasatosporales > Streptomycetaceae > Streptomyces > Streptomyces sp. NPDC002623. The sequence continues at coordinate 34,733 of NZ_JBSFWB010000052.1, forward strand.
CGGGCCGCACGGCAGACCGGCCCCGCGCTGCGCGCGTTCGACGCCGCGCTGGCGCTGTGGTCGGGGGAGCCGCTGTCCGGCATACCCGGCCCCTACGCCCAGCGGCACCGCCGACGGTTCGTCGAGCTGCGGCTGAACGCCCAGGTGGCGCGGTTGGAGTGCGCCGACGAACTGGGTGAGCACGCCCGCGTGGCCATGGAACTGATCTCGCTGATCGCCGACCATCCACTGCGGGAGGACCTGTACGCGCTGCGCATGCGTGCGCTGTACCACGCCGGGCGGGCGGCGGAGGCCCTCGCGGTCTACGCCGCGGCCCGCGAGACCATGGTCGCCGAGCTGGGCATGGATCCGGGGCCGGAGCTGCGTGAGTTGCAGGCGCGCATCCTCAGCGGCGCCGAGCCCGAGCCCGACCCCGTCGAGCCCGAGCCTGTCGAGTCGCGTCCCGGGGGACATCGCGCCGACGCCACGACGGCCGCCGGTGCTTCCGGCGACGCCCCGACGCCGTCGGGCAGCCAAGGGCAGGGCCTCGCATCGGATGCCGCCCACGGAATCGACCGGTCTGCGACGACGACGCGGGTCGAGGAGGTCCCGGCCGGCGTCCGCCCGCAGCAACTCCCTCCGGCGCCGGGCGACTTCGTCGGGCGGGAGCGGCTGCGGGAGCGGCTCCGGCTCGCGCTGCGGCCCAGCGGGGAGGCGGTCGCGCTCGCCGTGCTCAGCGGTATCGGCGGCGTGGGGAAGACCGCGCTCGCGTTGCGCGTCGCCCACGGCATCCGTGGCGACTACCCGGACGGCCAGCTCTATGTGGACCTGCGGGGCGACGGCGGCCGACCCGCCGATCCCGCGGACGTACTGGTCGACTTCCTCCTCGCGCTCGGCATGCCCGCCGCCGAGATCCCCGCGACGCCCACCGCCCGCGCCGGGGCCTATCGCAGCCTGACCGCCGATCGCCGGACCCTGGTGCTCCTGGACAACGCGTCCGACACCGCCCAGGTGACACCGCTGCTCCCCGGCACCCCCGGCAATGCCGCGCTGATCACGACCCGGCACCGGTCGCTCGTACCGCCGGGTGCGACGCGTTTCGAGGTACCGGTGCCCGATCAGCAGGAGGCGGTGGACATGCTGGGCCGGTTCACCGGCGACGCCGAGATCGTCGCCGCACCGGAACTCGCGCTGGAACTGGTGCACGCGTGCGGGCAGCTGCCGTTGGCGCTGCGCATCATCGGCGCGCGGGCGGCGGCCCGTCCCGGCCGCGGGCTCGGTGCGCAGTTGCTGCGCCTGCGCGCCGAGGAGCACCAGCTCGACGAGTTGCGGGCCGGAGGCATGTCGGTGGAGGCCACCTTCCAGGTCGGATACCGGGCCCTCGCCCCCGCCCAGGCCCGGGCGATGCGCCTGTGCGCGCTGCTCGACGCCGCCGACTTCCCGGTCGCCGTCGCGGCGGTGCTGCTCGACCGGCCCGAGCAGGAGACCGAGGAGCACCTCGAACATCTGGTGGAGGCCGGTCTGCTCGAACCGCACTCGGCCGACCGCTACCGCTTCCACGATCTGGTACGGGCCTTCGCCGCCCGGCGTGCCGATCGCGAGGATCCCGTCGCGGACCGCGAGGCCGCGTTGGTGCGGCTGACGATGTTCCTCCACGCCACCCTGCTCCAGGCCATGAGCGCGACCGAGCGGGCCGGCTCGCTCAGCACCCATCTCTTCCCCGTGCCACTGACCGGACTGCGGTTCGCCGACGCCGAGGAGGCGCGTACCTGGCTGCTGGCCGAGCACACACTGCTGGTCTCGGTGTTCTCCCGGGTGCTGCGCGACATCCCGGACGCTTCGCCGATCGTCGTCGCCGCGCTGTCGGTGATCGCGTCGAGCGGGCTCTTCGCCGGGCCCGCGCATCAGCGGGAACTGGAACGCATCACGGACCAGGCGGTCACGGCGGCCGAACTGGGCGACGACCCGGCGTTGCAGGCGCAGCCCCGGCACATACGGGCCTGGCTCGCCTTCATCCGCGGTGATCTGACAGCGGCGGAAACCGATCTGCGCGAGTCGATCCGGCGTGCGCGCGCCGGTGACGACCCCGTGACGTCCTTCATGTCCGCCCGGCTGCTGTCGGTCGTACTGGCGGACCAGGGGCGGACCCCGGAGGCCGTGGAGTTCTTCGCCGAGTCGGAGGCCGTCGCCGGCGCTGAGGACGATCCGAACAGCCCGGCCTACTTCAGCCGGGAAGTGGCCCGCTTGTTCACCGCCCTCAGCTCGGACCGGGCCGAGGTGAACATCTCCGCGGCCCAGCATGTGTACGAGGTGAGCGATCGACTGCGGAAGGCAGCGGCGGCGAAGCGCTGAGCAGCGCTTTCACCCGCCGTCGACCGGACGTCGATCCGTGTTCGGCACGGTGGTCCGAGAACGGACCGCAACACCTCCTCGAACAGATGACCAACAGGTGACAGACATGCTCAAGATCGGTCTGGGATCTCCCCAGTACGGATTGTTCACCGACCCCTCCACGATCAGCGGGTTCGCCGCCGACGTCGAAGCCATCGGCTTCGACAGCCTGTGGGTGGGCGACCGGGCGTTGGTACCGACGCAACCCCGTGACCCCTATCCCGGCGGCGGCCCCGTACCGGAGGAGTACCGCAACTTCCTGGACCCCATCGTCACCCTGTCCTTCCTGGCTCACGCCACCCGACGGTTGCGCCTCGGGACCAGCACGCTGAACGCGCCCTTCTACTCCCCGCTCCTGCTGGCCCGTTCACTGACGTCCGTCGACATCCTCAGCGAGGGGCGGCTCGACATCGGGTTCGGGCTCGGCTGGTCGTCCGACGAGTACGAGGCCATCGGTGTGCCATGGCGGGGGCGCGGGGCACGGCTGGAAGAGATCCTGGACGTCCTGGATCACGTCTGGTCCGGTTCGTCGGCCGCGCACAAGGGGGCCCGGTGGGCGATCCCGAGCGCGCACCTCGAGACGCTCCCCGTACAGCGTCCCCGCCCGCCGGTGCTCCTGGGCGGCTTCACCCCGGCCACGCTGGAACGCATCGGCCGTCGCGCGGACGGCTGGGCGGGGGTCGCGCTGCCGGTGCCCCAACTGGCGTACGTCATCAGCCAGATACGGCAGATCGCGGAGGCCGCCGGACGTGACCCCGACGCCCTGCGCACGGTCGTCCGGGTGAACCCCGTGGTGACGGCCGAGGCCGCACCGAGCGACGCCGTTCCGCACCGGGGCACGGTCCTGCAGGTCTCGGACTACCTGCTCGCCGCCCACGCGGCCGGGGCCGACGAGGTCCTCATCGACCTGCAGCAGACCGCGCGGAGCGCGGAAGAGCTGACGGACCTGGCACACCGCTTTCACGCACAGCTGAGCAAGGGCTAGGGAGCACCATGTCTGATGCAGTCATCTCGAAGCCGGACGTCCACGACATGGTGGTGGTGCATCGCACGTTCCGTCGATCGTGCGCGGAACTGCCGGATCTGGTGCGCGGCCTGCGGCCCGGCGACATCGCCCGGGCCGCGCTGGTCGTCGACGCGGTGCGGTTCATGCTCATGGGTCTGGAAGCCCACCATGTCAGCGAGGACGAATTCCTCTGGCCCCGGCTCGCGGCACGGACGGCGGGGCAGGCCGAGGCGATCGCGCGCATGGAGGAACAGCACCACCGGCTCGAAGAGCTTCTCGCGCAGGTGACGGGCGCGCTGGACGGGCTGGCCGCCGATCCCCGGCCGCCCCTCTGTGCGCAGGTGGCGGCGCAACTCGCCGAACTGGGCTCGGTGTTGAACGCGCACATGGACGAGGAGGAGAACACCATCCTGCCCTTGGCCGCCGAACATCTGAGCGTCGCCGAATGGGAGGAACTCGGCGAGATCAGCCTGGCGAAGCTGGACAAGAAGCATCTGCTGCGCGCCTTCAGCGCGTTGATGGCAGTAGCGACTCCCGAAGAGCAGCGAACGCTCCTCACCAAGGCGCCACTGCCCGCCCGTGTCCTGTGGCGGCTGTCCGGCCGCCGTTCGTACGCCCGTCGGGAGGCCCGCCTGTACGGGGTGTGAGCCGGGCGCCCCGCCGCAGGCGGTTGCGGCAGCGTGCATGCGGCCCGTACCGGAGTGTGCCGGACACGGCTCACCAGCACGGGCCGCAGTGGACGTGAAGTACAGCGGGTGGGGAAACCCGAACCCGGCCGCCTGGGTCAGGGCGCTATGACGATCTTCCGGCCCTGGCCCGCCGCGAACTGGGCGAGTGCCTGCGGGTAGTCGTCCAGCGGCAGACGGTGGCTGATGAACACCTGGGGGTCGAGCACTCCGGCGGCGAAGAGGTCCGCCGCGCGTTCGAAACTGTGCAGGACGGCCATGGATCCGGTGATGGTGATCTCCTGGTTGTAGATGCGGTAGGGCGAGATGGTCGCCGTCGTCGCGTAGTCGGAGACGCCGAACTGCAGGAACGTGCCCGCCTTCGCGACGCGGTCCAGGCCGTCCTGGATGGCGGCCGCGTTGCCGGTTGCGTCGATCACCACCTCCCAGCCGCCGGGCTGCTGGAACTCCTCCGCCGAGGCAGCCGCCCTCGAACAGCCCAGCTTCTCGGCCGTGGCGAGGCGCTCGGGATTGAGATCGAGGACGTCCACCGAAGCGGCGCCGGTGCGCTTGGCCAGCTCCAGCATCATCAGGCCCATCGTGCCGCTGCCGTAGATGAGTACCTTCGCTCCCACCTTGGCATGGAGGACGTCGTATCCGCGGACCGCGCAGGACAGCGGCTCGATGAGGGCGGCGTCCGCCACGTCGACATGCTCGGGCAGCCGGACACAGTTGGCGACAGGGGCCACGGCGTACTCCGCGGCGCCGCCGGCGACGGTGACGCCGATCGCCGCCCACCGGTCGCAGAGGTTGTTGCGGCCGTTACGGCAGTAGCGGCACTCGTTGCAGTACAGCGAAGGGTCGACGGCGACCCGGTCGCCGACGGCGAGCTCGGTGACCTCGGCGCCGATGCCGACGACCTCTCCGGCGAACTCATGGCCGGGGACGATGGGCAGCCTGGGGGCGAACTCGCCCTGGAGGATGTGCAGGTCCGTGCCGCACAGCCCGCAGACGGCCACGTCCACGACGACCTCTCGCGGCCCGGGGGTGGGATCGGGGACCGTGGTGACGGTGACCTTGCCGGGGGCTTCGATGACGGCGGCTTTCACTTGACTGCTCCTAGGGACAGGCCGCGGACCAGCTTGTCCTGGGCGGCCCAGCCTGCGATGAGGACGGGCAGGGACACCAGGGTGGCGGCGGCGCACAGACGGGCGAGGAAGAGGCCTTCGTTGGTGATGAACCCGACGAGGAACACCGGGGCGGTGGAGGCGTTGGTCGCGGTGAGGTTCACGGCGAAGAGGAACTCGTTCCAGCTGAAGATGAAGCAGATCAGCGCGGTGGCGGCGAGCCCCGGCATGGCGACCGGGCCGACGATCCGCAGCAGCACGGTGGGCAGGCCGGCGCCGTCGACCTCGGCGGCCTCCAGGATCTCCTTGGGGACCTCGGCGAGGAAGGAGCGCATCATCCACACCGCGATCGGCAGGTTCATGGCGGTGTAGAGGACGATCAGCGTCCAGACGTTGTCCAGCATCCCGGCGTCCTTGACGATCAGATACACCGGCAGCAGCGCCGCGATGGCGGGGAGGAACTTCGTCGACAGGAAGAAGAACATCACGTCGGTCCACTTCTCGACCGGCTTGATGGACAGCGCGTAGGCCGCCGGCACCGCGAGGGCGAGGACGAGCAGCGTCGAAATCACGCTCGCCATGGCCGAGTTGAGGAGGTACGGGGTGATGTCCCGGCCCAGCAGCAGCTCGTACTGGTCCAGGGTGATCGGCGCGAACAGGCTGGGCGGGTTGGTGGCGGCGTCGGCCTCCTGGTGGAAGCTGGTCAGCACCATCCACGCCACCGGGGCGAAGAAGGCCAGAGTGGCGAGCCAGGCGACGAAGGTCCACCCCGGTGTCAGCCGCGGCGGGCCGCCGTGGTCGTCCTTGCGGCGGAGGAACTTCTTGAGCCCGGTCCTGGGGGCGGCGACTGCCGCGTGCGCGGTCATCGGGAGACCTCCTCGCGGAACAGGGACGCGATGGTGCGCAGGGCGAACGTGGCGACGACGATGGAACCGAGCACCACGACCACGCCCGCGGCGGCCGCCTCGCCGTACTCGTACTTGCGGAACATGGTCAGATAGATCTCGTAGGGCAGGTTGGTGGTCTGCGAGCCGGGGCCGCCCTGGGTGATGGTGAAGACCGCGTCGAAGGTCTGCACGACGTAGATCGTGCCGAGCAGGACACCCAGCTCGATGTACTGGCGCAGATGCGGCAGCGTGATGTGGCGGAAGGTCTGCAGCGCCGAGGCGCCGTCGACCCGGGCGGCCTCCAGCACGTCACCGGGCTGGGCCTGGAGCCCGGCCAGCAGGATGAGCATCATGAACGGAGTCCACTGCCACACCAGCGCGACGACGACGGCGGGCATCGCCGAGTTCGACACCCAGTCGACGGTGGGGCCGTTCTCGGCTCCGAAGAGGCGGTACACGGCGTTCAGGGTGCCGTTGAGGAGGCCGTAGTCGGGGTTGTAGATGGCGTGCTTCCACAGCAGCGCGGCCGCGACGGGCATCACCAGGAACGGAGCGATGAGCAGCGTGCGGGCCAGGCCCCGGCCGGGGAAGCGGCGGTCGAGGAGGAGCGCGAGACCCAGCCCCAGCGCCACGCTGACGACGACCACCGAGGCGGTGAGCACGATGGTGTTGAGCACCGCCGTGCGCAGCCTCTCGTCGGTGAAGACGAAGGTGTAGTTGGACAGGCCGGTGAAGTGTCTCTCGCCCGGCTTGAGGATGTTCCACCGGAGGGTGGAGATGACCAGTGTGGCCACGAAGGGCAGCTGCGTCACGATGACCGTGAAGACCAACGCGGGCAGCAGCGGCAGGCGCCGCCGCCACTTCTGCGCCGTTTCACGCTTGCCGGACTGACGTGGAGGGGGTGTGCGCACCGCTGCGGGCGCGGGAGTGAGCGTGGTCATGAGGGGGTCCTTGAACCGGCCGGCGACGGCCGAGGGATGGGGAAGCGGTGCCCGGCCGGCGTCGGCGGCCGACCGGGCGGCGAGGGTCACTTCTGGTAGGTCTTGGCGACTTCCTCCGCGAGCTCCTGGCCCTTGTCCAGAGCCTTGTCCACGCTGGTCTTGCCGGCGATGGCCGCGGAGATCTCCTGGGTCACCTTGGTGCCGAGGTCCTGGAACTCGGGGACGGCCACGAACTGGACGCCCACCGTGGGCCGCGGCTGTACACCCGGGTCGGTCGGGTTCGCCTGCTCGATGGACTTCAGGGTGATGTCACCGAAGGCCGCGGCGGCCTTCTTGTACTCGGGGATCTCATAGGTGCTGGCTCGCTTCCCGGCGGGAACACGCGACCAGCCGAGCTTCTCGCCGACGAGGCTCTCGTACTTCTTGCCGGACGCCCACAGCATGAACTGGGAGGCGGCATCGGCCTTCTTGGTGGTCTTCGGCATCGCCCACGCCCAGGTCCACAGCCAGCCGGAGCTCTCCGTCCTGTCCACCGGCGCGTACGCGTAGCCGACCTTGCCCGCGATCTTGCTGGACTTGGGGTCCTCCAGCGATCCGGCCGCGCTGGTCGCGTCGTACCACATCGCGACCTTGCCCTGGCTCAGCGCGTTCAGGCACTCGGTGAACCCGGCCTGCGGGGCGCCCACCTCACCGTGCTTCCTGACCAGGTCGACGTAGAAGTTCGTCGCCTTCTTGAACTCCGCGCTGTTGACCTGGGCCTGCCAGTCCTTGGTGAACCAGGTGCCGCCGAAGGTGTTGACCACGGTCGTCAGCGGCGCGCCGAGCTCGCCCCAGCCTGCCAGACCGCGCAGACAGATGCCCTTCATCCCCGCACGGGCGCCGTCGACCTTGGCGGCGATGTCGGCGACCTCCTGCCAGGTCGGCTTCTCGGGCACCGTGATGCCCTTCTCCGCCATGACCTCCTTGTTGTACATGAGCATCGAGGACTCGCCGTAGAACGGAAGCGCGTACAGCTTCCCGTCGTCGCCGGACAGCGACTGGACCATCGGCTTGAGCAGGTCGGCCGTTTCGAAGGACGTGTCCTTCTCGGCGTAGGAGCTCAGTTCGTGCAGCCAGCCGTTCTTGTGCCAGATGGGCACCTCGTACGCGCCGATCGTGGCGACGTCGTACTGGCCGGCCTGGGTGGCGATGTCCTGGGTGACTTTGTCGCGCAGCTCGTTCTCGGGAAGGATCGTGAAGTTCACGTCGATGCCCGTGTCCTTGGTGAAGGTGTCCTTCGTCAGCTTCGCGATGTCCTCCATCTGCGGATTGCCGACCATCAGCACATTGATGCTCTCGCCCCCGCCTCCGGAGCTCGACCCGCCGGCCCCGCTGCACGCGGCCAGCATCGTGCCTGCGGCCATGGCGGCGAGCACAGCGCGGGTGCTTCTCCGGACACGGGTGATTTTTCGGATGGGCATGGCTGACTCCAGAGGTGTTCGAGGGCATGGGAGGCCCAGGCCCGCGGTCGTGCGGGTGCGTGGTGGGTCGGGGAAGGACGTGGGGGAGAAGGATGCTGGGGAGACGGACGCGGGGGAGAGGGGCGCGGGGAGAGGGGTGCGGGTCAGACCCGGATGACCTGCGGCCCCAGGAGGAAGTAGCGATGGGCTTCGGATGCGGGAAGCCCGGTGTCGGTGACGATCGCCTCGAAGTCGGCGATCTCGGCGAAACGACAGAAGCTGGTCGCTCCGAACTTGCTGTGGACGCCCGAGAACACCCGGCGTCGGGAAACAGCCATGACCTGTGCCTTCACATCGCTCACCGCGGGGTCCGGAGTGGTGAGCCCCCATTGGCGGGAGATGCCGTTCGCGCCGACGTACGCCAGGTCGATGACGAGGCCGGACAGCATGTCGGTCGCCCAGTGATCGACTGTCGCCAGCGTGGCGCCTCGCACACGACCACCCAGCAGCAGCACGGTGACGCTCTCGACGGCGGCCAGGGTGCCGGCCGCGGCGAGGGAGGAGGTGACGACGGTCAGCGGCCGGTCGCGAGGCAGAGCGGCGGCGATGAGCTGTGGGGTGTAGCCCTCGTCGATGTACACCGTCTCCGCGTCACCGAGCAGTTCCACGGCGGCGGCGGCGATCCGCGACTTCTCCCCGACCTGACTGGTGGTGCGGTAGGAGAGTGTCGTCTCGAAGCCGGCGCTCTCGACGGGGTAGGCGCCGCCGTGGGTTCGCCGCACCAGCCCGTGAGCGTCCAGCAGGTTCAGGTCGCGCCGCACGGTTTCCCTGGAGATGCCCAGGTCGGCGGCGATCTTGGCCACGTCCACAGAGCCGGCGTGGCGCGCCGCCTCCAGGATGGCCCGTCGGCGTTCCTCGGCGTCCACGGTGACACCTCCCCTCCGCGACTGCGGCCCGACACTCGGTCCGGCCGTTTGCGGTCCGGCGCGGATGCGCCTCCGCATGAGCCCGGCCCGTTCGGGCTCATGCGGACTATTTAGAAGCACGCCCCGCCTCATGAACAGGCTGGACGTCATGAATTCCATGACCGTATGTGCCCGTTTCGCATGCGGTATTTCCGCAGGCAGGAGCCTTGTCCGGCCAACAGCGGAGCAAGATCCCCACCCGGGTCCGCTCCGAACGTGCCCGTTTGCTGCCTGAGCACTCGGCTGTAGCTTCGAGCGGGGCCGTCCGAAGGCGCAATTGTCGCTGCCGCCGCGCGCGGGCGTCGGGTGAGGGACCCGGCGTCATACCCAGGTCGTACGCGCCGCTCGTCCTCAAGGACGGCGGCGGCGCGGCGGCTCGTGCGACGGCACCAAGCCGGAGTGCCAGCACAGGCACGATGCCTCGACGCACCCTCTCCGCCAGGCTGGTGATCTACCCCACCCCAGACCTGGAGATCCGTTTCTCGTGGCTACCTTCCTCTACCGGATGGGCCGGACCGCCTTCCAACGGCGCTGGCTCGTCACGCTGTTGTGGGTCCTGGTTCTCGGCGCCGTCGGCCTCGGCGCCGCCAAGGCGCCCGCTTCCTCCGACGACGGCACGTCCTTCATGCCCGGCATCGAGGCCCAGAAGGCCTTCGACCTGATCGGAGAGCGCTTCCCCGGTACGGACGCCAACGGCGCCAGTGCACGCATCGTGTTCGTCGCCCCCGACGGCCGGCAGGTGACCGGGGCCGGCAACCGCGCCGCCATCGACGCGCTCGTGGCGAAGGCCGCCGACGAGCCGGAGGTCGCCGGCGCGGTGAGTCCGTTCACCGCGGGCGCGGTGAGCAAGGACGGCTCCACCGCCTACGCCACGGTGAACTTCAAGGTGCAGGCCGCCGATCTCACCGACGCGGACAAGGCCGCACTGGAACAGGCCATCGACGACGCCCGCGACTCCGGTCTCACCGTCGAGGTCGGCGGCGACGCGCTCGCCGAGCAGCCCGAGGCGGGCGGCTCCGCCGAGGCCGTCGGCATCGCCCTCGCCGCCGTCGTCCTGCTGATCACCTTCGGATCCCTCGCGGCGGCCGGGCTTCCCCTGCTCACCGCCGTCGTCGGCGTCGGCGTCAGCATGGCCTCGATCCTGGCTCTGGGCAGCGTCTTCGGTCTCTCCCTGACCACCGGGACCCTGGCCACGATGCTCGGACTGGCGGTCGGCATCGACTACGCCCTCTTCGTGGTCTCCCGCTACCGGGAGGAACGCGCAGGCGGCCATGCTCCTCGCGACGCGGCCGGACTCGCCACCGGCACGGCCGGCTCGGCCGTGGTGTTCGCCGGCCTCACGGTCGTCATCGCGCTGGCGGGCCTGTCGGTGGTCGGTGTGCCGATGCTGACCAAGATGGGTCTGTGCGCCGCGGGCGCCGTGGTCGTCGCCGTGCTGGTCGCTCTCACCCTGGTCCCCGCCCTGCTCGGGATGTGGCCGAACGCCGTGCTCTCCCGCGCCACCCGCAAGCGCGGCCGCGCAGTCGGCCGGCCGACCGAAGGCACGGGCAACGGCGGTGCGGACCACCGCGCCAGGGACAATGGCGGTGCGGACAACGGCGGTGCGGACAACGGCGGTTCCCGATGGGCTCGGTTCGTGCTGCGCCGCCCTGTCGCCGTGCTGGTGGCGTGTGTCGCGGGCCTGGGCGTGCTGGCCCTGCCCGCCGCGAGCCTGGAGATGGGCATGCCGGGCGCCGAGTCCAAGCCCGTCTCCTCCACCGAGCGGCGCGCCTACGACGCGCTGGCGGACGGCTTCGGAGCGGGCTTCAACGGGCCGCTGACGATCGTGGTGGACGCCAAGGGGGCGGCGGACGCCAAGGCGGCCGTGAACGAGATCGCCGAGAAGATCGGCGCGACCCGTGGCGTCGTGTCCGTCTCTCCCGCACAGTTCAACCCGGCCGGTGACACCGCGCTGTTCTCGGCGGTCCCGACCGCCGGCCCGAACACCGAGGACACCAAGAACCTCGTCAGGACCATCCGCTCGGAACGAGCCGACCTTGAAGGGGCGACCGGGGCGACGGGGGCGACGGGGGCGACGTTCGAGGTCACCGGCTCCACCGCGATGAACATCGACATCGCGGCGGCCCTGCAGGACGCCCTCGTGCCCTACCTGGCCGTCATCGTCGTGCTGGCCCTGATCCTGCTGCTGGTGGTCTTCCGTTCCGTACTCGTGCCGGTCAAGGCCGCCTTCGGGTTCCTGCTGTCGGTACTGGCCGCCCTCGGCGCGGTCGTCGCGGTCTTCCAGTGGGGCTGGGGCGCGGAACTGCTGGGCGTGGAGCAGGCCGGTCCGATCATGAGCCTGATGCCGATCTTCCTGGTGGGCATAGTGTTCGGCCTGGCCATGGACTACGAGGTGTTCCTGGTCGCCCGGATGCGGGAGGCGTACGTCCACGGCGACCGGGCTCCCCAGGCGATCGTCACCGGATTCCGGCACAGCGCCCGCGTGGTCGTCGCCGCAGCGGTGATCATGATCGCGGTGTTCTCCGGGTTCATCGCCTCCGGCGAGTCGATGATCAAGACCATCGGCTTCGGTCTGGCCGTCGCGGTGCTGTTCGACGCCTTCGTCGTACGGATGGCGCTGGTGCCCGCGGTGCTGGCCCTGCTCGGTGACAAGGCGTGGTGGCTGCCCGGGTGGCTCGACCGGCTGCTGCCCCGTGTCGACGTCGAGGGCTCCGGTCTCGCCGCGTCGCCGACGGGCCCCAGCAGGCCGGAGGGCAGCGAGCCCACGCACCAGGAACCGGCCCGCGTCTGATGCGATCCGCATGTGTGGGCCGCGGCGCCGGACACAGTGGCGCCGTGGCCCACGCATGTCCAAGTACTCTGCCGGGGGAACCGTATCGAGGCGTGATGAGCACATACTGGCAGCGCAGGGCAGCGACCCGTCCGAGGGCCGTCGAAGCCGCGACACTGGTCTTGCTGTTCGCCCTCACTGTCGGTGGCCTCGCCTTCACCCGCACGGTCATGCCCGTGACACCGGCCCTGTGGCCCGGTGTGGCCCTGTCCGCCGTCTCCTGCGCGGCTCTGGTCCGGCGCCGCGACCGACCGCTTCCGGTTGTCGCCGTCACCCTGCTGTGCACCATGGGCCTGGGCGCTCTGGGCTACCTTCTGACCCCCGGGCTGATGGGCGCGCTCCTGGTCGCGCAGTACTCCGTCAGTGTGCGCACCTCGCGCCGGACCACGTGGAACAGCGCGCTGGCGGCCGCGGCCGGCATGATCGTCGCCGGTCTGTTCCTGCCCTCCTTCTACAACTCCCTGATACTCGCCATCGTCAACCCGGCGGCATGGGTGCTGCTCTCGGCGGTCTTCGGCAGCTACGTCCGGGTGCGCCGTGAATTCGCCGTGGCCCGCGCCGAGCACGCGGCGCGCGAACGGGAAGAGGAGGCACGGCATCGGGTGATCCAGGAGCGCATGCGCATCGCACGGGAACTGCACGACGTGGTCGCCCACCACCTCACCCTGGCCGACGCCCAGGCCGGCACCGCCGCCCACCTCGCAAGGACCGACCCCGACAAGGCTTTTGAGATCGTCGGGAGACTGCCGGAGTCCACCGCGGCGGCGCTGCGCGAACTCAAGGCCACCGTAGGGCTCCTGCGTCAGGACACCGACCCCACGGACGAGCTGGCCCCGGCACCCGGTCTGGAGCAGGTGCCCGACCTGGTCGACGCCTGCTCGGCGGCCGGGCTGCAGGTGACCGTCACCACCGGAGGACAGCCGCACCCGCTCACCTCCGTGATCGACCTGACCGCCTACCGGATCCTCCAGGAAGCACTCACCAACGTCACCAAGCACGCCGCTACCCGCACGGCACAGGTCCGGCTCGCCTACACACGCCGCCACCTGACCCTGACCGTCACCAACGACACCCTGCCCGACCGTCCTACGGCCGCACACCGCTCCGGTGGCGGCTTCGGCCTGCGCAACATGCGCGAGCGCGCGACTGCGGTCGGCGGCACCTTCCACGCCAGCCACCACCCGCACGGCGGCTTCGAGGTCGCCTGCACCCTTCCCCTCCACGGCAACGACGAGAGCCCCGCCCCATGACCATCCGCGTCCTGCTCGCCGACGACCAGGCCCTGCTCCGGGCCACCTTCCGTATCCTCATCGACTCGGTCGCGGACCTGACCGTCGTCGCCGAGGCAGCCGACGGCCAGGAAGCCGTCGACCTCACCGCCACCCACAGGCCCGACGTCGTCATCATGGACATCCGCATGCCGAACGTCGACGGCGTGGCGGCCACCGCAGCCATCTGCTCCCGACCGGAACTGTCGGGCACCCACATCCTGATCCTCACCACCTTCGAGAACGACCAGAACGTGGCCAAGGCCCTGCGCGCCGGCGCGAGCGGCTTCCTCGGCAAGGGCGTCCGTCCGGAGGACCTGCTGTCGAGCATCCGCACCGTGGCGACCGGCGACTCGCTCCTGTCACCCACCGCCACGCGAGCTCTCATCACCCGCTTTCTGGCCACCCCGGACACCGACGGTTTCCGCACGCTCCCCGACGCGGTCAAAGCCCTGACCGACCGCGAACGCGAGGTCATGGCCCTGGCCGCGCACGGCAAGTCCAACGCCGAGATCGCCGCCGAGATGGTGCTGAGCCCGCTGACCGTACGCAGCCACATCCAGCGCGCCATGACCAAACTCCACGCCCGCGACCGCGCCCAACTCGTCGTCATCGCCTACCAGAGCGGCCTGGTGAAACCGCATCCACACCCCAACAGCTGACCGACCGGAATCCGTCGGCCCACAGAACCCTCCGACGAGCGCCGTTCGTCACCTCCACCGGCGCGAAGAACTCGCCGCTGCCTGGGACCGGATGCCATCGGCGGAAGCCCACTGGCAGCCCCCGTGGTGGCGACGCAGACGCGTTGCCGCAGCGCCTGGTGTTGGTCATGGCGCCGTGTTGGAGGAGGGCGGCGACCGGGATGACACTGGCCTGGAGGCGGGAGACCTTGCGTCCGACAGTTCACCGCTTTGGTCACCGCCCTCGGAATTGAAGGTTTTCACTTGAAAGCAACGCGCATCCCGCGCTCGGCCAGGACTTCGAGCACCGTTGCCACCAGGTCATACGACTCGCCTTCCGGGGTCAGCATGCGGGACAGGTGCTCGCGCGCGGTGGCAACGTCTCGCCAGAGCAGGGTTGCGGGGGTGGTGTAGCCGAAGTTGCCGCGCAGGCAGTCCACGAGGGCGTTCAGGCAGCCGCCGAAGTAGCCGCCTGGCCCGTTGACGGCCTCGCCGAGTGCCAGATAGAGGCCCGGTTCGTCGGTGATGTGTCGGCCGTCCAGCTCGTACACGTGTCCGGCGGGTCTGGCTTGGTGCTCAAGCCGACAGCCTCGCTCGCGGACGAGATCGAGCCAGGCGCCGCGCTGCCGAGTGTCGAGGCCGACCCAGGCGTCAGGGGCGTCAGGCGGGCCTGCGAGCCAGCACTCCCAGACGGGCAGGGCGTGTCCCGGTACGGTTGCGAGCTCGCCGTCGAGGTCCAGATCGATGAGATCCGTCCCGCGGGAGGCTGGGCGCCACGCGCGGACTTTGGGCCGCAGTAGCCGGTCGGTGAGCGGCTCGCCCCGATCGTCCCGTATCTCCAGCCATGCCTCGTCCAGGTCGAGCGCGCGCCGGGTGCCCGTCGTCAGTGCCCGCCGTAGCCGATCACTCGGGGCGAGCCCTCGCAGGACGAGCGGGGGCGAGTGGTGCTCAGAGGGCAGGATGCGGGCGAACTCCTGGCAGGAGCCCAGCCACCGGTACCCATCGTGGAGTCGAACAGGAGCCCTGTGCCCATCGGGCGGGCCCTCGTATTCGTCCAGACCGGCGAGGACGAGACCGACCATTCCCCCGTACTGTCCGAGGCTCTCCGCGTCCTCCAGCAGCCAGGGATCGAGAGTCCTGTCGTCCGGCACCAGCCAGACCCTACTGCCGACCCAGCCGCGCACCTCGGGCCCGTCCGGAGTCCAGCCAAGCAGTTCGTACGTCCCCCGCCGGGGTTCCCTGAACAGTCCCTCTGCTTCGGCGCAGACGCCCCAGACATGGCCGCTTCCCGAGTCTGTCAGCCTGTACCGCCCCTGGCCGCGATGGTCCCCGTCCTCATGCACGGTAGGCATCATGCCCAGACCGTGAGTCGACCGTGAAGTTCTTTTCGTGGTTGGTCGAAGTGACTTGAGGTTGAGCAATTCACCGATGAGCTGTGGGTCCGGGCTGATGGCACGGTGCTGCTCTCGCCGGTCACTTCCGCTCCAGCGCGGCCAGGCGCAGTTCGAGTTGGTCAACCCGGTGCCGGAGCAGGGTGACCTGGGCTTCCAGGCTGACTTCTCGTTCCGCCCTGCGTTGAATGCGCGGTGACGCGGCGGCGCGCTCGATCACCGCGTCCAGCCGGACCAGGCGCTGCGGCCCGTTCGGGCCGTCCACCAACCGGGACTGGATCTCGCCGTTGCGGTACCAGGACCGCAGGGCCGAGCGGGAAACGCCGGTCTCGGCTTCCGCCTTGGCCAGTGTGACCCAGGGTGTCTCATCCAGCTGCTCGAACAGCTCCAGTTCGTTCTGCCAGCGCGCGAGCCGGTCCTCCCAGTCCGACGGTGTCTCCATCGGACCCTCCCTTCAGCATGGTGACCCTGTCAATAACAGTGTATTGACATGGTTGAGACCATGGAGCCATGTCATTCGAGAAGTTCACCGTGGAAGCCCGCAAGGCAGTCGTCGCAGCTCAGGAGGAGGCGAGGCTGCTCAAGCACGACCACATCGGCACGGAGCACATCCTGTTGGGGCTGTTCGACGCGCCGGACAGCGTGGCGGCGAAAGTCCTGCACCAGCTCGGGTACGACAAGGCGGCGGCGCGGATCGACATCGCCGCGGTGGTCAAGCCCGGCACGCAGGAGCTGACCGGTCATATCCCGTTCGCGCCGCGCGCGAAGAAGACGCTGGAACTCGCCCTGCGCGAGGCGCAGCAGCTGCACCACACCTCCATCGATACGGAACACATCCTGCTCGCCCTGGTCAGCGAAGGTGAGGGCGTCGGCCCGAAGGTGCTTGCCGAGCGGTTCAAGCCGGTCGGCAAGATCCGTGCCGCGGTACTGGCCGCACTGGAGGGATCGCAGGACGTCCCGGCCGGTCCATGGCCGGCCGGCACACCTGCCGCCGAGGACACCGTGTCCGCCGCCAGCGCGCTGGCCGGTGGCGCACCGGTCGGCAGCCATCACCTGCTTGAGGCGATGCTGCGGGCGGAGAACAGCATGGCGGCCAGGGTGCTGCGCGAACTCGGGGTCGACCCGGCCGCGGTCGCCGCCAAGATCGACGAACTGGACCCGGAGACGACCACGGACGCGAACCCGGAGGAAGCCGCCGCCCGCACGATGGAAATCCGGCTGGTCGACGATGAGGTGCACCTGATCCTGCGGGACCCGACAACGGTCACGGCCGCCAAGAAGGTCACCGAGCTGTCCGGTGGCCCGATCCAGGGCGTCGGGCCGGTCGCCGGCATGTTCGTCCCGCTCTGGCGGTCGACCAACCAACTGCTGCTGCAGATCCAGCGCGTACTGGAACCGGAACCCGAGGAAGAGGACGGATCCGCCGCGAGCAACGTGGCCAAGGTCGTGCGCACGGTCCTCGCCCCCCGGCTCCGCCGGTGAGCACATCCGTCAGGCCGCCATCCGGCCCGGCCGGCCGGAGCCGGCGATCACGCTCGGCATGCGCACCGCCCGTGGTGGCTCGCGCACACCCCGGGCGGACCTCCCGCGAGCAGGCAATACGGTGAATCGCAGGCAGCCATGACCATCACCGTCACCATCGTCGGAGCCGGACACGGTTCCTTCCGCCTGCGCCGGGCCGTAGTGTCCGAAACGTGCACTACCTACACGTAGACGTCTTCAGTCCCCAGCCCTACAGCGGCAACAGCCTGGCCGTGTTTCCCGACTCCGGGGAGCTCAGCGCGGAACAGATGACCCGCATCACCCAGGAGATGCGCCACTTCGAGTCGGTCTTCCTGGCACCCGACCGCACCGGCGGTCAGTCCTGGCATGCGCGCGTCTTCGACCTCACCGGAGAGCTCGACTTCGCAGGTCACCCCCTCGTTGGGGCGGCCTGCGTCCTGCACGCTCTGCACGGCAGCGACGACACCGGGACCTGGCGCCTCGAACTGAAGGCCCGCACGGTCGACGTCACCACCCGGCGCCTCGCGGCCGGCCGGTACACCAGCGTCCTCGACCAGGGCCCCGCCTCGTTCCTCGGCCGCCCCCACATCCCCGAACTGGCCTCCTGGTTCTCCCTGGACGCCGACGACCTCGACCCCGACCTGCCGCCCGAGGTGGTCTCCACCGGGCTGCCCTACCTGATGGTCCCCGTACGCGGCGACGCACTCGAGCGCGCCCGGATCGCCCAGGACCTCGAAGCCCCGCTGGCCGCCGTCGGCGCCCAGTTCGCCTACCTGCTCGACGCCGCCGCGCTGGAAGGACGTCACTGGAACAACGACGGCCTCCTGGAAGACGTCGCCACCGGCTCCGGCGCGGGCTGCGCCGCCGCCTACCTGCGCCGCCACGGCCGTATCGAGGACGGCCAGGCCGCCGTCCTGCACCAGGGACGTTTCACCGGCCGCCCCAGCCGGATGACCATCGGCGCACACGGCCAGGGACAGGACGTCCACCGTGTCACCGTGGGCGGCGAGGTGGCCTTCGTCGCCGAAGGACACCTCTCGAAGCTGCCCGCATGACCGCGTCCGCACTGACCGTGACGACAATTGACGCGGTTGGTGTGTTTGCCGTCGGCCGTCTCTAGGGGCGGATGGTTGCCCCCGGCGGTGCCGGGTCGGGGCTGATGATGAAGTCCTCCGGCCAGACCGTGAGTTGGATGTCCTGGCCCGCGGCCTCGATCACGTCGTGCAGGTTGCCGTGCTCGCCCCGGTCGAGGAGGAAGAGGGGATCGTCGCGGTGCACCGGGTCGCTCCGCAGCCAGGCGTCGAAGCCGTTGAAGTCGGTGGCTCCCGACGCGAGGTAGGGGAGGATCCGCCGGAACAGCTTGGGCCAGATCACCAGCTGCTGCAGCGCGTCGAGGTCCGGGACGCTGGCCTTGCCGTTCGGGTCGGCCTTGGAGCGGGGCCACACCCCCGCCGCCGCTGTCCGCGCCGCGCGGGACGTCGTCGCCAGGTGGGTGCGGAGCGTGGCGGGCAGGGTCGCGTAGAACGCCGGGTAGGCGTGTCCCTCCGTGAGCAGTGTCGCGTTGGCGGACTGGTCGACCCTGGCTTCGTCCAGGAACACGTCCGCCCCGTCCGGCTCGGTCGGGTCGTCCGGGTAGACGAACCCGATCATGCGGCCGTTGGCGTCGATCCCGTTGGAGAGCACATATCCGCGGATGCTGTCCTGGTCGGCCGACTCGACCTTGTTCGGATGGTCTTCGAAGAAGGTGACGTTGGTGAATCCGAGGAGCTGCAGCAGCCTTTCACGGGCCGCGTTGGCGCCCACCAGTTCCTGGTGGGTCCCGCCGAAGTGCGTCTCCAGCGCGTCGATCGCCTCCAGGCGCACCGAGATGCCCCGGGCGTTGATGTCCGGCGGCATCCCCGACGGCCGGGGCAGGCCCTCGACGAGGGCGGGTGTGTCCGGCTTGAACTTCACCGTGTCGCCGTCAGGCTCCGGCCCCTGCCGCGGCAGGTCGGGATATCGGATGACGAACAGGCCGCGCAACAGCGTGTAGCTCATGGCATTCCTCTCGTCGATGACTAAGCAGATAATAACCCAAAGGGAGTGAATGTGTACTCTCTGTGACAAGAGTCCAGGGGTGCAAGGGCTCGGTCAAGGCTCGTTCAGCAGACGGACGGCCTGTACGCGGTGCAGGTGGATGAGGATGTCGTAGGAGCGGGCCAAAGCGATGTCGTACTCCGGCTCCGGGTACGCCGTACCGATGCTGCGGGTGGGGCGGGCCGTCGTCAGCCAGTCGCGGACGACGGCGGGAGCGGTGCGCAGGTCCAGGACATAGCGGAGGTGGCGTACCCGGTCCAGGACGTACTCGTTGCCTCCCGGCATCGGGGGGCCGACCGTCTGGGTGAGCATCATGGTCTCGGCGGGGTCGGTGGCCTTGAACGAACCCTGGCCGAAGGTGAACCCGACGGCCGCGTACCCTGTGCCGAGCCGGTCGCGGAGGAAGGCTCCCTGGGTCTTGGGTTGATTCGGCGGGTCCTCGGACTCATAGGCGACGTGTCCGTTGTGGGCCGACAGCAGGACCCGGGTCCCGGTCCGCTCCTGCCACCACACGACGTTGTCCGCCATGGCCGAGTCGCGCCAGCGCATGATGGCGGCCACCTGCTCCGGATCGGCGGGGTCGAACGCGTACTGGCGGGCGGTCTGGTCGATCGCCGTCGCATCCCGCAGCGCCCACGCATGCTCCTCGCGTGCCTGTGGGCCGGCCGCAGCGGGCGGCGCGAGACCCGCGAGCAGCGCCACGGCCTGCCCGGTCCGGTCGGCCATCTCCTGGCGCTCGGCCGGCGGCCGGGTGAAGTACGCCTTCTGGTAGGCGCCGGAAGGCAGGGTGGGCGGCAGGCCGCGGTACAGCTCGGCGATGCGTTCCCGAAGCTCGGGGTGTGTTGCGGCGACGTACCCGATCACCCGCTCGTAGAGCTCCGGACCGGTGTAGCCGAAGTCGTCGCCCATGATCCGTACCGGATCGCCGGGGTGGCGGAGGTTGTAGCCCCGCATCCATGCCACCAGGTCCAGGTACTCGGCGCTGTTCCAGAGTGCGTACGCGTACTGGAGGTCCTCGCTCATGATGCGGCGCGGATCCCCCTGCCCGTGCACGATGTAGGCGTCGAGGCGCCGCCCGGTGCTCCAGGGCGCCTCCAGGGCGACCGTCCGAAAGCCCTTCTGCTCCACGAGGTACCGGAAGACGCGGTGCTTCATGGTGACGAACTCGTGGGATCCGTGGGTCGCCTCGCCGACACCGACGACCCGCGCCCGGCCCACCATGGCCCCCATCGGACCGAGGTCTTCCAGACTGCCCCTCGGCTCGGTGGAGTGCAGCGGCCGGGCCGCGCGCTGGACGGCGGCCACGATCCGCTCGTCCCCGTCGTGAGGTGCGGCGGCGGCCGGACCTCCGACCGTCATCGCCGCAATCAGAACCAAAATACGAGGAAACATTCGCACGTGAACGTGTTGCCCGAGGCGCGGCGGGAGAAATCTGCGGCCCCGGGCAATCCGCTCGCATGGACCACGGCAGCCGCCCGGGTACGCGGTGCTCGTCCGCCTACGCGGTGCTCGTCCGCTTACGCGGTGCTCGTCCGACGTGCGTGGCCGCCCGGCCCATGAAGCACTGCGGGGCCGCCCGGCCCATGGAAGGGCCGGGCGGAGTCGACGGCCGACGCAGCTTTCCGCCAGGGTTGTGCGCGGGGGCGGGTCCGGCCGAGGCCGCCCGGAGGGCAGCGTGGGAGGTCTCCTGACCCGCTCCCCGGTCCCCGGTCCCCGGACCCCGGACCCCGTCCCCGTCCCTGTCGCGAAGTGCCTCTACGGCCGGCGCAGGGCGGCGATCAGTACTGCTCGGTCTCCACGAAACCCGCGTCCGCGTCGTTGTCCACACCGATGGCGGCGGCGGTCGGGTCGAATCCGGCCGGGCTGTCCTTGAGGCCCAGGCCCATGCCGGCGAGCTTCTCCTTGACCTCGTCGATGGACTTCGCGCCGAAGTTGCGGATGTCGAGGAGGTCGGCCTCCGAGCGGGCGACGAGCTCACCCACGGAGTGCACGCCCTCGCGCTTCAGGCAGTTGTACGAACGGACGGTGAGGTCGAGCTCCTCGATCGGCATCACCAGATCGGCGGCAAGAGCGGCGTCCACCGGGGACGGGCCCATGTCGATGCCCTCGGCGTCGATGTTGAGCTCACGCGCCAGACCGAACAGCTCGACCAGCGTCTTACCGGCCGACGCCATGGCGTCACGCGGACGCATGGCCTGCTTGGTCTCGACGTCGACGATCAGCTTGTCGAAGTCGGTGCGCTGCTCGAC
>NZ_JBSFWB010000053.1:0-47125 GCF_053592635.1 Streptomyces sp. NPDC002623
GCAAGGCCCTGTCCGGCGAAGGCCGCGTGGAAGCGGTCGGCGGTTTCGGGCCGTACGGGTTCGCTGCCGTTGGCGAGCGCGGCGACCCGGTCCAGCCGCAGGCCTGCCTTGTCCTGGTCGGTGACGACGGCCGCGCAGTAGTCGTAGGCGAAGTTCGGCGCCGCGGTGAGGGCGTTCGGGTGGTCGGAGAGCAGCTGCAGCCAGCGGGCGGGCCGTTGCAGGAAGGCGACGGGGTCCATCAGGACGGACAGCAGTCCGCGTACGACGGGGGCGGCGACGCTGAGCACCAGTCCCATGTCGTGGTAGAGCGGCAGCCAGCCGACCATGGTGACGGGGCGGGTGCCGGCGCCGTACGCGGTGAGCGCCTGGCGGGCGTTGACCACGACGTTCGCGTGCGAGATCTCGACGCCGGCGGGGAACCGGGTGGAGCCGGACGTGTACTGGAGGTAGGCGGTCGCCTGTTCGTCCGGGGCGGGTGGCAGCGGGCCGCCTGCCCGGTCGTCGGGGACGAGGTCGGTGACGACGATGCGGGGCCGCAGGCCGTGGGCGTCGAGGAAGGCGCGTACGGTGTCGGCCGCACCGCTGGTGGTGAGGACGGCGCAGGGCCGCGCGTCGGCCAGGACTCCGGCCAGGCGGTCGGCGTGTCCCGGCAGATCGGGCGTGAACAGCGGGACGGCGACCGCGCCGGCCCTCAGCGCGGCGAGGAAGCCGATGACGTAGTCGGCGCCCTGGGGGCACAGGAGCGCGACGCGTTCGCCGGGCGCCACGGTCTCGGCCAGCCGGGCGGCGACCGCGCGGGTGCGTAGGTCGAGGCGGTGCCAGGTGAGCGTCCGGAGGCTGCCGCGCAGGCCGGGAGTGTGGTGGTCGGCGAAGGTGAACGCGCGGCGGCCGGGGGTGTGGCGGGCCCAGTGGGAGAGATGGGCGGGGAGGGTCGGAAGGGTGGGCAGGTCTTCCGGTGCTGCGGGGGATGCGCCGGGGGCGTGCGGAAGGGCGCGCGCGGGCATGGGGGAACTCCTCACGTCACTGGTCGTGTCCCCGTCCGGGGGGGGTGTTGTTACGGCCGCGCCGCGCTCACAGCGGGATGTTGCCGTGCCGCCGGTCGGGGACGGCGGCACGCTTGCTGCGCAGCGTGCGCAGGGCCCGGGTGAGGTGCGCGCGGGTGGTGCTCGGTGCGATGACCGCGTCGACGTAGCCGCGCGCGGCAGCCGCGTAGGGGGTGGCGCAGGCCGTCTCGTACTCCCCCACGAGCTTCGCCCTCAGCTCCGCCGCGGTCTGCTCGCCGACTGCCGCCGCCGCGGCGAGTTCACGGCGGTGCAGCACGCTGACCGCGCCCTCCGCGCCCATGACGGCGATCCTGGCGGTGGGCCAGGCGAGGTTGACGTCGGCGCCCAGGTGCTTGGAGCCCATGACGGCGTATCCCCCGCCGTAGGCCTTGCGGACCACGACGGTGACCCTGGGCACGGTGGCCTCCGCGTAGGCGTACAGCAGTTTGGCACCGCGCCGGATGATCCCGGCCTGTTCCTGGTGGGTGCCGGAGAGATAGCCGGGGACGTCCGCGAAGGTCAGCAGCGGGATGCCGAACGCGTCGCAGAACCGTACGAAGCGCGCGGCCTTCTCGGAGGCGTCGATGTCGAGCACACCCGCGCTGTGCAGCGGCTGGTTGGCGACGACGCCGACGGAACGGCCCTCGACCCGGGCCAGGGCGCACAGGATGTTGGGCGCGAACAACTCGTGCACCTGGAGCAGTTCGCCGTCGTCGACGACCGTGCGCAGGATCTCGCGCATGTCGTACGCGGCCTCGGGCCGGTCGGGGACGATGCCGTCCAGGCGCAGGTCCTCGGGGGTGGCGTCGAGAGCCGATGGCTCGAAGGCGTATTCGGGCGGGCTCTCGCGGTTGTTCGCCGGGAGGTAGGCGAGCAGGACCCGGACGAGGTCGAGGGCGTCGTCCTCGTCCTCGGCGAGGAAATGGGCGTTGCCGTTCCCGGAGTTGCTGGCGCGGGCGCCGCCGAGTTCCTCGGCCGTCGTCCGTTCCCCGGTCACCGCCTCGATGACGTCCGGGCCGGTGACGAACATGTGCGAGGTGCCGTCGACCATGACGGTGAAGTCGGTGATGGCCGGCGAATAGGCGGCCCCGCCCGCGCACGGCCCCATGATCACGGAGATCTGCGGGATGACGCCCGACGCCTGGACGTTGCGCCGGGCCAGCTCGGCGTAGAGGGCGAGGGAGGCCACGCCCTCCTGGATACGGGCCCCGCCGGAGTCGTTGAGGCCGATGATCGGGCACCCGATGCTCAGGGCCAGGTCCATCGTCCTGACGACCTTCTCGCCGAACGCCTCGCCCATGCTGCCGCCGTGGACGGTGGCGTCCTGCGCGAACACGCACACCTGACGCCCGTTCACCGTGCCGGAGCCGGTGACCACGCCGTCGCCGTACGGTTGGGCGCCGGCGCCGGTGCCGCCGCGGGCGCACACCAAGGCGCCGGTCTCGACGAAGGACCCCGCGTCCAGTAACCGGTCGACGCGCTCGCGGGCGGTGAGCCGGCCACGGGCGGCCTGCCGGGCGACGGCCGCCGCGGAGCCGCCCGCCAGGGCCCGCCGGTGCCGGGCGGCAAGGTCGGCGAGTCGTTCCGCCGTGGTACGCGCAGCGGGCGCGGTCGATCCCAGGGTTTCCGCAATCGAGGTCACAGCCACCTCCGTCGGGGCTTGTGAGCATGGCAGCTCAGCAGGGTGCGGTCCTCCTTTCCGCTGCCGATGTGAAGTTGTTGAGTGACCTCGGGCCCGCGTTCATCACCGGACTACAAGCGACGGACTACAAGCGACGGACTACAAGCAGACGGGGTCCGCGTGCTCAGCTCTGCGTCCGGAAGAAGTCGATCACGTCTTCGAGTGCGGGGTTGTCGGGGGTTTCGGCCTCGGCTTCGGCGACCGCGGCGCTGCGGGGGAACATCGCTCGCTCGTATGCGGTGAGGGCGGCCTCGATGTCGTCGGGGTGCGCGGCGAGGGCCTCGCCGAGTTCGGCGCCGTCCAGCATGGCCAGGTTGGCGCCTTCGCCGTTCGGGGGTATGAGGTGGGCGGCGTCGCCGATCAGGGTCGCCCCCGGCACCCGGTCCCACCGGTGGCCGACCGGCAGCGTGTGGTGGGGGCGCAGCAGCGGTGCGGTGTCGCTGTCGGTGATCAGGGCGGTGAGTTCCGGGGCCCAGCCGTCGAACTCCTGCGCGATCCGGATGGCCGCCGCGGTGGGGTCGGTGAAGTCGATGCCGGCGAACCAGTCCTGCGGCTTGGACAGCATCGCGTAGGTGTGGAGAGTCCCGCCGCTCTCCCGGTGGGCGCTGATCTGCCTCTTGCCGGGCTCGAGTGCGAACATCGACCCGCCGCCGACCGCCTTCGCGGCAGCGGGGTGCCGGGTGTCGGCGTCGAACAGGTAGGTCTCGACGAAGGCCGTGCCGGTGTACTCGGGCACGGCGTCGGAGAGCAGCGGGCGGACCCGTGACCACGCGCCGTCCGCGCCGACCAGCAGGCTCGTGACGACGGTGCCGCCGTCGGCGAAGGTCACCTCGTGGCGGCCCTCGCCCAGGGCGCGAACACCGCTGACTTTGCTGCCCCACCGGACGGTGCCGGCCGGGAGCGAGTCGAGCAGCATCTGCCGTAGTTCGCCGCGCTGTACCTCGGGGCGTCCGCCGGTGCCGTCGTCGGGCTGGTCGAGCAGGACGGTCCCGTCCCGGTCGAGGACCCGCATCGCCTGGCGGCCCTCCAGGATGATGCCGCGGAACTCGTCCGTCAGACCGGCCGCCTGCACGGCCGGTTGGCCGTTGTAGTCGTGGATGTCGAGCATCCCGCCCTGCGTGCGCGCCGTCGGCGAGGGCTCCGCCTCGTGGACGGTGGCCTGGATGCCGTGGACGTGCAGGACGCGGGCCAGGGTGAGGCCGCCGAGTCCGGCGCCGACGATCGTGACGGGGGTGTGCATGATGGCTCCTCGGGATGGGGCCGGCCCGGTGAGCTCCGGCCGGCCGTTCCTGGAAAGGTGCCAGCCCCCGCCGACGAACCGCCGACATCCGGCCGACAGCCACCGACACACCGCCGCCCCGCAGCAGCCCCGCAGCCGGACGGCAGTCGGGCGGCAGTCGGGCGGCAATGGGGGTGCGCGCGGCCGGCCGCGTGGAGCCGTCGAAGGGCCCCGGTGCCTGACTACGGCAGGCGGTCGGCGCCGCCGTCGGGGGCGGTGTGGGCCAGGCCCGTCCGGTAGGCGATGACGACGAGTTGCGCCCGGTCGCGGGCCTCCAGCTTCGTCATGGCGCGCTGTACGTGAGCGCGGACGGTGAAGGGGCTGAGGAACATCCGCTCGGCGATCTCCTGGTTGGACAGGCCGGTCGCGACCAGAGCCACCATCTCGCGTTCGCGCGGGGTGAGCAGGGCGAGTTGTTCGGAGTGGTGGGACGGGGCGTCGTCCGGTGTGGCCAGGAAACGGGCGACCAGGGAGCGGGTCGCGGCAGGAGACAGCAGGGTGTCGCCGTCGGCGATCGTACGCACGGCGTCCAGCAGGGCCTCGGCCCCGATGCCTTTGCCGATGAAGCCGCCGGCCCCCGCGCGCAGCGCCTGAGCGACGTATTCGTCGGTCTCGTACGTGGTGAGGATCAGGATGCGGCTGGCGCGCAGCTCCGGGTCCGCGCAGATCTGCGACGTGGCGGTGAGACCGTCCGCTTCGGGCATGCGGATGTCCATGATGACGACGTCCGGGCGCAGTTCCCGGGTGAGTCTCACCGCCTCCCGGCCGTCGGCGGCCTCGCCGACCACGGTGATGTCGTCGGCGGAGTCGAGGAGCAGCCGGAAGGCGCCGCGCAGCAGGGCCTGATCGTCGGCGAGCAGCACCCGGAGCGTCATGGCGTGTCCTTGGCGGGCGGGAGGGGCAGCTGGGTGGAGACGAGGAAGCCGCCCTCCGGGCGCCTGCCCGCGGAGAGTTGTCCCCCGACCGCGGTGGCACGTTCACGCATCCCGATCAGACCGTAACCGGGCGGACGGTCCGCCGCCGTGGACGCGGCCCGAGCCGTACGGGCGCCGCCCCCTCCGTCGTCGGCGACGGTGATGGTCACGCGATCGCGGTTCCAGGCGAGGCGTACCCGGGCGCTACCGGTGCCGGCGTGCTTGGTCACGTTGGTCAGGGCCTCCTGGACGATGCGGTAGGCGGTGAGGTCCACTCCCGGCGACAGCGGTCTGGCCGCGCCCTCCTGATGCACCGACACCTCCAGACCCGCGCGGCTGAAGGACTCGAGGAGCGTGGGAAGCCGGGACAGCCCTGGCGCCGGTTCGGCGGGCGCGGCCGCGTCCCCGGACTGACGCAGCAGACCGACCGTGGCCCGCAGTTCGTCGAGCGCGTGGCCGGTGGTCTCGACGAGTTCCTTCAGGCTCTTGCGGGTCTGCTCCGGGCGGACGTCGAAGAGGTGGGCGGCGACGGTGGCCTGTGCGTTGGCCAGGGTGATCTGATGGGCCACGAGGTCGTGCAGTTCCCGGGCGATGCGCACCCGTTCCTCGGCCACTCTCCGGCGCGCCTCGCTGTCCCGGCTCTTCTCGGCCCGCAGGGCCCGCTCCTCCACGGCCGCCAGGTAGGCCCGTCGGTTCTGCGTCGAGCGACCGAGTACGCCGGCCATCAGCGGGAACGCCGCCACCACTCCCATCCTGCTCGCGTCCTGCCACGAGAGGTCCCCGGACAGGGGGATGGAGGCGACCAGCAGCGTCGCGGAGGTGAGCGACACCGCGCCCGCCGCGCGCCGTTCGGTGCGCGCGGTGAGCGAGTAGGAGTAGGCGGTGATCACGGCGGGGGCCACGGTGAGCGGGCTCAGCAGGAGGCCCAGGGGCGGCACCAGTGCGCCGCCCGCGGTCGTGGCCGCCATGGCGATCAGGGGCGCCCGGTGCCGCAACGGCAGCACGGCACCGGACACCACGGCGATGAAGTAGGCGGCGACAGGCGGCGGTGCCGGCGTGCTGCCGTCGACCTGCAGCATGCCGCCGAGCAGACAGAGCACGAACGCCGTCGCCGTGATCGCGCCCTCCCGCCACCACGTGCCGCGTGGTATCGGGCCACCGCCGCCCCTTCTCGTCATGGCCGGCTCAGTCCCGGCCGACGGGAAGCCGTCGCACCGCAGCGTCCGACTCGGCTGCGGAGGAAGGGACTTGCCCGCCCAGTGCCTCACCCTCGATGTCCACATTCGGCAGCACGCGGTTCAGGATACGGGGCAGCCACCAGGCCCGGTGGCCGAGCAGTGCCAGGACCGCGGGCACGATCGCCATCCGGACCACGAAGGCGTCGAAGGCTACGGCGGCGGCCAGGCCGACGCCCATCGTCTGGATGGTCGGGTTGCTCATCCCGATGAATCCGGCGAACACGCTGATCATGATGATCGCCGCCGCGGCCACCACGCGTCCGCTGTACCGGAAGCCGTTGACGATCGCCTCGCCGGGGGACGCGCCGTGGACGTAGGTCTCCCGCATCCGGCTGAGGAGGAAGACCTCGTAGTCCATGGCGAGGCCGAACACTATTCCGATGATGAGAATCGGCATGAGCGACATGACCGGTCCGGTCTGCTCGATGCCGATCAGGTCCGCCGCCCAGCCCCACTGGAAGACGGCGACGAGGACACCGAACGCGGCGCCCACCGACAGCAGGAAGCCGAGCGCGGCCTTGACCGGGACCAGGACCGAGCGGAAGACCACCGTCAGCAGGAGCACCGCCAGGCCGATGACCACGATCAGATAGGGGATGAGGGCGTCGGACATGGCTTCGGAGATGTCGATGTTCAGCGCCGTGGTGCCGGTCACCAGGATGCCGGCGCCGGTGTCGGCCTCGACGTCGGAGACCGCGGCGCGGATCGCGTGCACCAGGTCCTTGGTCTCGCCGCTGTTCGGCGCGGTCTGCGGGACAGCGGTGAAGACGGCCGTGTCCTTGGTCCGGCTGAGCACCGGATCACCGACCGACGCGACCCCCTCCACTCCCCGCACGGTCTTGACGACCAGGTCCGTGGTGGCCCGGGTGTCCGCCGACTCCGACATGTCGACGACCACGGTCAGCGGGCCGTTGAAGCCGGGGCCGAAGCCTTCTGACAGCAGGTCGTAGGCGCGGCGCTCGGTGGTCTCCACGGACTTGGACTCGTCTCCGGGCAGCCCGAGTTCGAGGCTCAGCGCCGGTAGGGCGACGGCGCCGAGACCGAGTCCGGCGACCATCAGCACGGCCACCGGCCGACGCAGCACGAACCGTGCCCAGCGGGTGCCCAGCCCGGGCCGGCCGGCCGCGGCGGGCACCGGGTGCGCACGCTCGCCTCCCGCCCGGGTGGCCTTGCGGGCAGCGCGGGACAGTAACCGCCGGCCGAAGAAGCCGAACAGCGCGGGGACCAGGGTCAGTGCGACGAGCACGGCGAGGGCCACGGCGCCCGCGCCTCCCAAGCCCATCTTGGTGAGTTCGGGAATGCCGACGACCCCCAGCCCGACCAGGGCGATGAAGACGGTCGCGCCGGCGAAGACGACGGCGGAGCCGGCCGTGCCCACCGCCCGGCCCGCTGCCTCCTCCGGCTCGCTGCCCCGGGCGCGTTCGTCGCGGAAACGGGAGGTGATGAAGAGTGCGTAGTCGATGCCGACCGCCAGTCCCAGCATCAGCGCCAGGATGGCGACGGTGGACGTCAGGCCCAGCGGCACGGCCAGCGCGGAGACCAGGCCGAAGGCGATGGCCACGCCCACGAAGGCGGTCAGCAGCGACAGTCCGGCCGCGACCAGCGACCCGAGGGCGAGGACCAGCACCACCGCCGCGACCGACACGCCGATGATCTCCGTCGTGCCGCCCGGCGACTCCTCCGAGTCCAGCGCCGAGCCGCCGATCTCCACGGTCAGCCCCGCGCCCCGGGCCCGGCTCGCGGCGGCCTCGAGGGCGCTCTTCGTCGGCCCGGTCAGATCGACGGCGTCCGCGGTGTAGGTGATCGTGGAGTAGGCGATGGCGCCGTCCTCGCTGACGGCGCCGGTCGCATAGGGGTCGGTGATCGACGCGATCTGATCGCCCTCGTCCAGCGAGCCGAGCGTGTCCTCGACGGCCGCCCTGTTCCCGCCGGCCGTCACCCGTTGCCCGTCCGGCGCCCGGAACACCAAACGGGCCTCGGCCCCTTGGGAGTTGCTCTGGGGGAAGCGTTCGTCGAGCAGGTCGAAGGCCTTCTGCGACTCGGTGCCGGGCATGGAGAGGTCCTCTTCCTGCCCGGCCGGCGCCAAGGCCGCGGCCACCCCGGCCAGCACCAGGGCACCCAGCCACAGACCGCTCACGAGCCGCCGCCGCCGGAAGGCCCACCGTCCGATCCGGTAAGGAAATATCGCCACCTGTCGATCACTCCAGACACCGCTAGGCAAGGGGAATGCGCGGGATTCACGCGCCACCAACCCTTCCCTCCGGCGTCCTGCCGGGCATCGTCCGCCGCCGCCGACTTCTCCTGGTGCACCCGGACCAGCCGCTCACGTGTCCTGGTGCCTACGCACTACACGATGGCTGTGCAGGTGATCTCGACATCGACGGTCTCGGTGGACTCCGGGGGACCCACGCCCCGAAAGCTTGCCCTCGACCGACAGGTTTCCTTAGCGTTGACGCGTGACCACCTCAGCCGCCCGAGCGGGGAACCTCCCGACGGCCTGCACGACGTTCGTCGGCCGGCGGCGGGACATCGCGGAGATCCGCCGCCGCCTCGCCGAAGTCCGCCTGCTCACACTCACCGGAGGAGGCCGTCGAACTGCTGCGCGACCGGGCCGCCGCGCACCGTCCGGAGTTCGACGTCACCGACGCCAACCGGGACGCCGTCGCCCGCCTGTGCACCCGACTCGACGGGCTGCCGCTGGCGATCGAGCTGGCCGCCTCCCGGCTGCGCACGCTCACCGTCGAACAGGTGACGGACCGTCTGGAGGACCGCTTCGCCCTGCTCACCGGCGGCAGCCGCGCCGCCCGCCCCCGGCAACGGACCCTGCGGGCACTCATCGACTGGAGCCATGAGCTGTGCACGCCCGCCGAGCGGCTGCTGTGGAACCGGCTGTCGGTGTTCGCCGGCGGCTTCGGCCTGGAGGCGGCCGAGGGCGTCTGCGCAGGGGTCGCCGAGGCCGGCGTGGACGGGATCCCCCGCGCAGACGTCCTCGATCTCCTCGATCGTCTGGTCGCCCAGTCCGTCGTCCTCATCACCGAACGCGAGGGCCGGCCGCGCTACTGGCTGCTGGAGACCATCCGCCAGTACGGCGCGGAGAAGCTCGCCGAGTCCGGTGAGGGGGAACGCGTCCGCGTGCTGCACCGCGACTTCTACCGCGGCCTCGCCGAGCGGATCGCGGACGACTGGTGCGGCCCCGGCCAGGAGGAGGGCCTGGCCCGGCTGCGTGCCGAGCACGGCAATCTGCGCATTGCGCTGGAGCACAGCGACCCACAGTCAGCGCTGGCGCCGGCCGCCGCACTGCGCTTCCACTGGTGCGCCGACGGCTTCCTCGGCGAGGGCCGACGGTGGCTGGAGCGGGCCTTGGCGGCCGCCCCGGAGCCCACTCCCGCCCGGGCCAAGGCGCTGTGGGTGGCCGCCTGGGCCGCGCTGCTCCAGGGCGACCATCCGGCGGCGGACCGGGCGCTGGCGGAGGCCGGAGAGCTGGGCCGTCGGCTCGACGATCCCGTGGTGTCCGCGTACGTCCAGGGCTTCCGGGGAACGTCGGCACTGTTCCGGGGCCGGTTGGACGAGGCCGTGTCCTGGTACGAGCAGGCGGTGGCCGCGCACCACGAGGTCGGCGACGGGCCGGGCGCCCTGATCTCCCTCTTCCAGCTCGCCGTGGCCCAGGCCCACACCGCCGATCCGCGCGCCGAGCGGACCGGCCGGCAGGCGGCCGCAGGAGGGGCGCGACCAGTTGCTCGACATGGCCGCCGGATGGTTCGACTCCGCCGGGCCGGTCTGCCCGCGTACGGCGGCCGCCGTGCCGAAGGTCGAGGCGCTGATGGGCTTTCTCGCCGAGGTCGTGACGAAGGAGAACCTCGTGCCGGGCGGCTTCGGCTGGACCATGATCGAGGCCCACAAGGCGGGCCGGATCCCCGTCGAGGGCGCGATCGGTCTGCTCGCCGGCTATGTGGTGGCCGCCTTCGACACCACCATCTCGGCGATCTCCAGCGGCATGTGGCTGTTCGCCCGCCACCCCGAGCAGTGGGACCTGCTGCGCGCGGACCCGTCGCTGGTGCCCTCCGCGTTCAACGAGATCGTCCGTGTGGAGAGCCCCATCCAGGTCTTCTCCCGGGTCACCACCCGTGAGGTCGACCTGGGCGAGGGGGTCGTGATCCCGTCGGGCGCCCGAGTCCTGCACAGTTACGGCGCCGCCAACCGCGACGATCGCCACTTCCCCGAGCCCGACCGTTTCGACGTCACCCGCAACCCCGTCGACCACCTCGGCTTCGGCTACGGCAACCACGGCTGCGCCGGTCAGGGCCTGGCCCGCCTCGAGGTCCACGCCGTCCTCAAGGCGTTGGCCGCCCGCGTGCAGCGGATCGAGCTGACCGGGGAGCCGGTCCGCGCCCTCAACAACATCACCCGCGGCTTCCGGAGTCTGCCGGTACGGGTCTCCTGACCGGCGGACCGATGCCCAGCTGGAGGTGACCAGGATTCAGCCGCCGAGCCCGAGCCCGAGCCGTGCCGCCACCTCCGCGTCGACGAGGGCGAGGGCGGCGCGGCGGGCCTCCGCGGCGGTCGGTGCGGACAGGGCCGCCTCGGCGATCTCTCGGCACCGGGCGAAGGTGTGGTGGCGCAGGGCGTGACGTACCGCGGGCAGCGCCGGTGCGGACATCGAGAGGCTGCTCACGCCCATTCCCGTGAGCGCCAGGGCCATCAGGGGGTCGGCTGCCGATTCCCCGCACACCCCGACCGGCTTGCCCGCGGCCGTCCCGGCGCGGGCGGTCGCCGCGACGAGGTCCAGCACGGCGGGCTGCCAGGGGTCCAGCAGGTCCGCGAGTTCGCCGCTGAGGCGGTCGGTCGCCATCGTGTACTGGGCGAGGTCGTTGGTGCCGATGGAGACGAAGTCCACCTCGGCGAGGATCGAGGAGGCCCGGAGCGCGGCGGCCGGTACCTCGATCATCGCTCCGACGGTCTGGACGCCGTGGGCGCGGGCGAGGCGGGCGAAGGTGCGGGCCTCGTCGGGGGTGGAGATCATCGGAGCCATCGCCCAGACGCTGGGGCGATCCCCCGGCGGCAGCGCGCGCGTGGCCTCGCCCAGGGCCGCGAGTTGCTCTTCGAGGAGTTCGGGCAGCGTACGGACGAGCCGGTAGCCGCGTACTCCGAGCGCCGGGTTCTCCTCGTCCTCCTGGTCTGTCTGGGTGGCGAACGCGAGAGGTTTGTCGGAGCCGGCGTCGAGGGTGCGGACCACTGTCCTGGCGCCCTTCGTCGCGGCGAGGGCGCGCGCGTACACCGGGGTCTGCCGCTCACGCGACGGCGCCTGGACCGCGTCGAGGAAGAGCACCTCGGTGCGGAAGAGCCCCACTCCTTCGGCCGCCGAAGGGCCGAGCTGCTCGATGTCGTGGACGGTGCCGACGTTGGCGAGCAGTGCGACCGGGTGGCCGTCGGCGGTCGCGCCGGGAGCGGTGTCCTCGGCGAGCGCCCGCTCGGTCTCCGCCCGGGCGTTGAGGGAGTCGACCAGGGCCTTGTCGGGGTCGGCCGTCACGGTGCCGTTCGCGGCGTCGACGGCGACCACCGTTCCCTCAGGGATGCGCGTCGCACCGGACGCCCGCACGACGCACGGGATGCCGAGCTGCCGGGCGATGATGGCCGTGTGCCCGGTGGGCCCGCCCGACTCCGTGACCAGGGCGGCCACCTTGGCCAGGTCGAGCGAGGCGGTGTCGGCGGGAGAGAGGTCGACGGCGCAGACGACGGACGGCTCCCGCAGTTCGGGCAGTCCGGGAGCGGGAAGTCCGAGGATCCGGGCGACCGTGTGATCGCGCACGCTCCTCAGGTCCGTCGAACGCTCGGCGAACAGGCCCCCGGCCGCGGTGAGCAGGGCGATGATCTCGGCGACGGCTTCGTCCACGGCGACGGCCGGGCCCTTCCCGTCCTCGATCAGGGCGCGCACCCGGTCGGCCAGTTCG
The DNA here is from genome assembly GCF_053592635.1 of Streptomyces sp. NPDC002623. Classification (NCBI taxonomy): domain Bacteria; kingdom Bacillati; phylum Actinomycetota; class Actinomycetes; order Kitasatosporales; family Streptomycetaceae; genus Streptomyces; species Streptomyces sp. NPDC002623. The sequence goes on from NZ_JBSFWB010000053.1 coordinate 12,104, forward strand.
GGATCCGCCGCCATGTCGGACGTGGACCGGAGCACGTCTGCGAGTGCGCCCGGTGCGGCGGCGGCCCGCTCGGCGAGTTCGACGGCCACCTCGACCAGCGCCCGCCGGGCCAGGGCGAGCGCCTCGGGGGCGTCCGACGGATCACGCAGCCGTTGTGCGTCCGGAGAGATGGCGGGCACGGACCGGACGAGGACGAGCGGTGCGACGGCGGCCGAGCGTCCGACTCCGAGTCCGGACACCGTCCCGGGCTGGATCCGGGGCTCGATCCGGGTCCGGTTCGCGGTGGCCATCACTGTCCGTCGAGTTCGGTGGCGAGCAGGGCCGCGAGGTGGTCGAGTGCAGGCCCGGCCGTCTCGTCGTCGGAGGCGAGGACGACCTTCTCGCCCTCTTTGAGGCCCAGGCTCATCAGCATGAGCGTGCTGCTCCCCGAGACCGGGTTCCCGTCCGTCCTGCGGATGGTGATGCGATGGCTGGTCTCCGCCGCCGCACGGGCGAAGGCGGCCGCGGGCCGGGCGTGCAGGCCCTGTGAGCACAGAACGGTGGCGTGGCGCTCAGGCATTTCCCACTCCTTGGGGGGTTGTCGTTTGCTGTCGTTTCGGCAAAGCACGAGCGCCGCGCATTTCACGGCGCCGAGGGGGTAAAGGGGAAACGGTCAAACGGTGGTCCGGTCGACGGGTACGGGGGGTTCGAACCCCACGTCGACGACCTCGGTACGGGACCCGGTGATCTCTACGGTCGACACGCTGCAATTACCGAGAGGCACGACTCGGGTGAACCCGACGAGTGTCAGGTAGGTAACCAGCGTGATGCCGTGACTGACGACCAGGACCTCGCCGTCCGGATGGGCGCGTGCGATCCGTTCGAAGGCGTCGGCGACCCGGGTGACGTACTGCGCGGCCGGTTCCCCACCGGGCAGCCCGGGATGTCTGCCACCGATCACATCCGCAAAGAACTCACGGGGGTCCACCTCGCCGAACAGCTCGCTCTCGGGGTGTCCGTCCAGCGCGCCGAACGCGTACTCCCGCAGTCCGTCGTCCGCGCGCAGCGGCAGTCCGTCGTGGTGCCGGAGGATCTCCCGCGCGGTGGCCGTCGTCCGTCCGGAGGGGCTGGCCCAGGCCGCCGTCAGCTCGACGCCTGCCAAGTGGTCCGCGGTGGCCCGCAGTTGTCCGAGGCCGTCGGGTGTCAGGGGTGAGTCGCACCAGCCCTGGAGACGGCCGGCGACGTTGTACTCGGTGCGCGCGTGCCGTACGAGATGCAGTCTCATCGCAGCCCGGCCAACGGTGCGTCCGCCGGTGCGGTGGGGGCGGCCACCCGGCCGCGGATCTCGTCCAGGGCGTCCATCACCGCGACGCTTTCGTCCAGCGGCATGAGCGGGCTCTCCAGCTCGCCCTCGTGCAGGCAGCGTTCGACTTCGAGAGCCTGGAAGTGCATGCCGCGTCCGGGCAGGGCGGGCGGGTCGTAGCGGCGTACGGGGCTGCCGGGCCGGCCCGCGTCGTACCGCGTGAAGCCCGTCGAGGTGAACCAGTAGGGGTCGAGCTCGATCCAGCCCTCCGTGCCGATCACGGCGGCGGTGTTGGGGCCGGGGGTGTCCATGCTGGTGACGGTGGTGGACGTCGTTCCCGCGTCGTGCCTCATCAGGATGGACGCGCTCGTGTCGACGCCGCTCGGCGTCGCGGAGCCCGTGACGGTGATCCGGTGCGGTGCGCCCAGCAGATGGAAGGCGCACGAGACCCCGTACACGCCCAGGTCCGCGACGGCGCCGCCGCCGAGCGCCGGGTCGTAGTGCCGGCCGGTCGGTGAGTCGTCCAGCTTCTGGAAGTGGTGGGTGACGACACTTCTCAGTTCGCCGAGCGAGCCGCGGGCCAGCTCGGCGCGTACCTCGGCGAAGGTGGGCAGGAACCGGGTCCACATCGCCTCCATCAGGAACACCGACCGGCTGCGGGCCGCGTCCACGAGCCGGCGGGCCGAGGGGGCGTCGGAGGTGAACGACTTCTCGACGAGCACCGCCTTGCCCGCCTCGATCGCGAGCAGCGCCTGCTCGGCGTGGAAGGGCTGGGGCGTCGCCACGTACACGACGTCGACGTCCGGGTCCTCGACGAGGGCCCGGTAGGACCCGTGGGACCGCGGGATGCCGGTCTCCCGCGCGAACCTCGCCGCGCGGGCGGGGTCGCGTGCCGCGACCGCCGACACGCGGAGTCCGGCGGCGGCGAGGTCCTTCGCGAAGACGCGGGCGATGTTGCCCGCGCCGAGGATCCCCCACTGGACTTCATGCGTTCGCATTCGCCACTCCTCGTTGCCGTTCGGTCGCCTCTGACCGGCGTACCCGCACAAAAAAAGACCCGGGAGCGCTTGCCTCTCGGCAACTCGTCCCAGGTCTTGCCCGGCTCACGCCGGTCACAATCCGTGCCCCGCACCGTAGCCGCGAGTCGGTCCGCGCGTCAACGGGATCACCGCCACACCGTATACGACCTCGTCCGGGGAAAAACGTCGTGCAAGATGTCTGGACACGGATAAACCCGGCGTCTACTGTCTCGCCCCAAGACACCTCCAGGTGTCGCAACAAAGCTGGGATTGTTACTGGACCACAGGCAAAACCCAAGCTGAGACCCGTCATTCTCCGGAATGGCAAAAGGGCCGCGGCTTGGGTTTTTTTGTTGCCCGATTCCGGGCAGGCAGGTCCGGGACAGCGGGGCTCGAGGAGGAGCCGTGACAACTACAAGCAAGTACGCATCGATCGCTGAGGACGTCCTGAAGGGCGTCGGCGGCAAGGACAACATCAGGTCCCTCACCCACTGCGCGACCCGGCTGCGTTTCGTTCTCGTCGACCCGGCCAAGGCCGACAAGGCCGCCGTGGAGTCCACCCGCGGTGTCATCACGGTCGTCGAGGCGGGCGGCCAGTTCCAGGTGGTCATCGGCAACACGGTCGACCGGGTCTACGCGGAGGCCGTCGCCCAGGGGGCGGAAGGGGGCGGCACCAGCTCTGCCGGTGGCCTGCTGGCGCGGACGATCGACCTCGTCACCAGCATCTTCACGCCGTTCCTGTGGGTCCTGGCGGGCGTCGGCCTGCTCAAGGCGTTCCTCGCGGTCGCGGTGAAGATCAGCCCGGACTTCGGCGGCACGTCGACGTACGCGATCTGGTTCGCGGCGGCCGACGCCACGTTCCAGTTCCTGCCGATCCTGTTGGCCGTCACCGCCGCCAAGCGGTTCAAGGCGAACCAGTTCACGGCGATCGCCGTCGCCGGCTCCCTGGTCTACTCCGCCACCATCGCCGTCATGCCCGGCCCGGACGGCACGAGTCTGACGCTCCAGGCGTTCGACCAGGGGGGCGGGAAGCTCACCTTCCTCGGTATCCCGGTCGTGATGGTCAGCTACCTCTCCGCCGTCATCCCGACCATTCTGGCGGTGTACTTCCAGTCGCACGTGGAGCGTCTGGTGGAGCGGGTGACACCGGACGCGGTGCGCAACTTCGTGACTCCGCTGGTCACGATCGCGGTCGTCGTGCCCGTCACGTTCCTCGCCATCGGACCGGCCTCGACCTGGATCGGCGACGGCCTCGCGTCCGGCGTCGACCGGCTGTGGGGGCTGGCTCCCTGGGCGGCCGGCGGTGTGCTCGGCGGGCTCTGGCAGGTCTTCGTCCTCTTCGGTGTCCACTGGGCGTTCGTGCCGATCATGGCCCAACAGCTGGCGACCTCGGGCCACTCGGAACTGACGGCGGCGCTGTTCGCCCCGGTGCTGGCCCAGGCGGCCGCGACGTTCGCGGTGTTCCTCAGGACCCGTGACCGCGACCTCAAGGTCGTGGCCGGCCCGGCCGCCGTCTCCGCCTTCCTCGCGGGCATCACCGAGCCGGCGATCTACGGTGTCACGCTGCGCCTCAAGCGTCCGTTCCTCTTCGCCTGCATCGGCGGCGCGGTCGGCGGCGCCGTCGCGGCGGCGGGCGGCTCGGCCGTCGAGGGGTTTGTCCTGCCCGGCGCCATCACCTTGACCGCCGCCCTGGGCATCGGCAACTTCGCCCTCCAGCTGATCGGCTGCGCGATCGCCATGGCCGTCGCCTTCGCCCTGACGATGGTCCTCGGCTTCAAGGACCTGTCCACGGCGGACGGTACCGCCACCGGCGCCCCGGACGCGGCGGCCGAGAAGGCTGCGGCCGAGGACGTGGTGGCGACGCTCCAGGTACCGGTCGCGGGGAAGGTCGTACCCCTCGACGAGGTTCCCGACCAGGTGTTCGCCTCCGGGACGATGGGCTCCGGCCTGGCGGTGGTCCCCAGCGAGGGCAAGGTGTACGCGCCCGTCTCGGGCACCCTCGTCAGCGCGATGCCGCACGCCTTCGGCATCCGCAGCGACGCCGGCGTGGAAGTGCTCGTGCACATCGGTCTGAACACCGTCGAGCTGCAGGGCAGGGGCTTCACCCCCGCCGTCACCCAGGGGCAGCGGGTGAACGCCGGCGATCTGCTGACCGACGTCGACCTCCAGGTGGTCGCGGACGCGGGCTACAACCCCATCACCGTGCTGATCGTGACCGACCCGGGCAGCCACACCGCGGTCGTGCCCACCGCCAGCGGTGACGTACAGCCCCGGCACGCCGCACTCGACCTGATCGGCTGAGGAGAGAGACCTATGACCGACCCCACCACCCCCCGACCCTTCCCGGCGAGCTTCCTGTGGGGCGGCGCGACGGCCGCCAACCAGATCGAGGGCGCCCACGACACGGGCGGCAAGGGACTCTCCATCCAGGACGTCCTGCCCCGCGGCATCACGGGCCCGCGCACCGAGCGCCCCACGCCCGACAACCTCAAGCTCGAGGGCATCGACTTCTACCACCGCTACGCCGAGGACATCGCCCTCTTCGCCGAGATGGGCTTCAAGGTCTTCCGTTTCTCGATCGCCTGGAGCCGTGTCTTCCCGAACGGCGACGACGAACTGCCCAACGAGGAAGGCCTCGCCTTCTACGACCGCGTCCTCGACGAGCTGGAGAAGCACGGGATCGAACCGCTCGTCACGATCTCCCACTACGAGACCCCGCTGGCGCTGGCGGAGAAGTACAACGGCTGGGCGAGCCGCGAGCTGATCGGCTTCTACGAGCGGTACGTCCGGGTCCTGTTCGACCGCTACGGCCGTCGGGTGAAGTACTGGCTGACCTTCAACGAGATCAACTCGGTGCTGCACGTGCCCTTTATGAGCGGCGCGATCGCGACGCCGAAGGAGGAACTGTCCCGGCAGGACCTCTTCCAGGCCGTTCACCACGAACTGGTGGCCAGCGCGCTCGCCACCAAGATCGCCCGTGAGACGGCGCCGGACGCGAAGGTGGGCTGCATGGTGATCGCCATGCCCCTGTACCCGCTCACCCCTGCCCCCTCCGACGCCCTCGCCGTGATGCACTCCGACCACGCCAACCTGATGTTCGGCGACGTCCACGTGCGGGGCGCCTACCCGGGATACGCGCTGCGCCACCTGCGCGAGAACGGCATCGAGCTCGACATCACCGACGAGGACCGCGAACTCCTCACGCACACCGTCGACTTCGTGTCCTTCAGCTACTACATGAGCATCTGCGAGACCGCCGACCCCGAGCTGCGCAAGGCGGGCGAGGGCAACATCATGGGCGGCGTGCCGAACCCGACGCTCCAGGCCAGCGAGTGGGGGTGGCAGATCGACCCGACGGGTCTGCGCATCGTGCTGAACCAGTTCTGGGACCGGTGGCAGAAGCCTCTGTTCATCGTCGAGAACGGCCTCGGGGCCAGGGACGAACTGATCGAGGTGGACGGCCGGCTCACGGTGGACGACGACTACCGCATCGCCTACCTCAACGACCACCTGGTCCAGGTCGGCGAGGCGATCGCCGACGGCGTCGACGTCCTCGGCTACACCACCTGGGGCTGCATCGACCTCGTCAGCGCCAGCACCGCCCAGATGAGCAAGCGCTACGGGTTCGTCTACGTCGACCGTGACGACGACGGCAACGGCACCCTGGCCCGCCACCGGAAGAAGTCCTTCGACTGGTACGCCGACGTCATCCGCAGTCAGGGCGGCAACCTGCTGCGGGGCGACGGAAGAGCGTAGCCCCCGCCATGCTTCCGGCGAGGCCCAGGAGCGCGGCTATCCTGCTCCTGGGCCTGGCCAGTAAGGACTCACGCAACGATGCGCGTCAAGAAGATCTTCAACAACAACGTCGTGCTCGGCGTCGATGAGCACGGCGCCGAGACCGTGTTCCTGGGACGAGGGCTCGGTTTCCAGGTCAAGCCCGGCGACGCCGTGAACGTCGGCCTGGTCGAGCGCCAGTTCGTGGCCCAGGCGATGCCCGCCGAGCGCCTCGCCGCCCTGGCCGCCGAGATCCCCCTCGAAGAGATCGCGGTCATGGAAGAGGTCGTCGCCGCCGCACGGGCCCGGCTCGGCGAGAAGATCAGCGAACACGTTCTGCTGCCCCTGGCCGACCACGTCCACTTCGCGCTCGCCCGGGCCCGCGCCGGAGCCTCGATCGAGTACCCGCTGAAGTGGGAGATCGAGAACCTCTATCCGGCAGAGGCCGAGATGGGCACGGTGGCCCTGGACATCATCGAGCGTCGGCTCGGCGTGCGGATGGACGAGACCGAGGCCCTGCCCCTCGCCCTGCACTTCGTCAACGCCCAGATCGGATCCGGCGACATCGCGGCGACCGTGCAGATGACGCAGTGGCTGAGGGTCGCGCTGGAGACGATCGGGGAGGCCTTCGGAGTCACGATCGACCAGCGCTCCCTCGCGGCGGCGCGCTTCGTCACCCATCTGCGCTATCTCTTCCTGCGCGCCCGGGACGGCAAGCAGTCCCCCGAGGTCGGCGACCAGATCGGCGAGGCGGTCAAGAACGCCAGGCCGCTCGAGTACGCCTGCGCCGAGCGACTGGCGCACCGCATGGAGGAACTCTTCGACTGGGAGGTCGGCCGGGAGGAGATCCTCTATCTCGCGCTGCACGTCAGTCGCCTGACAGGACAGTCCGACACGGCGGAGGGCGCCCATGCCGGCGCCTAGCGGCGAGCAGGACGCGCGCGCGATTCTCCGTGGCGTCGGCGGCCGGGAGAACGTCACCCGGCTGACGCACTGCTTCGTCCGGCTCCGGTTCGGGCTGCTCGATCCGGCCGCCGCCGACCTCGATGCTCTGCGGGCGCATCCCCTGGTCGCCTTCGCCGTGTGGCAGGCGGACGAGCTGCACGTCGCGCCCCGGCGCGACCTCTTCCGGCTGTTCGCGGAGCTTCGCGACGAGCTCGGCGACACCGGCGCTCCCTGAAGGCATCCCGTCCGGGCGTGCCGGGTGTCCCCGGCCCGCCCGTTGCAGGGACCTTCCGCGGCAGGCCGGATCCTGCCGCGGACGCGCGTCACCCCCGGCTGTCGGCGGGTGCCAGGACGATGTCGAACCGCACCTGCGTCCAGGTGCCGTCGATGACGCGCCCGTCCGGCGTCGGCGTGCCGGCCGGTCGGCTCTCGAAGGTCTTGACCAGGGACTCCTTGACGCCGAACACCGTGTCGGAGTCGAGCAGCTCGTCGCCCCTGACGAAGATGTGGGTCACGAGCGTCCGGCACCCGGGTGCCTCGACCAGGAAGTGGAGATGCGAGGCCCGCATCGGTGAGCGGCCGGTCGCTTCCAGCATCTTCCCCACGGGGCCGTCGTGCGGGATCGGGTACGGCGTCGGCGTGACGCCCCAGAAGCGGTAGCTCCCGTCGGCGTCGGTGAACAGATGCGCCCGGGCCGCCACCCGGTCGTCGTCGTACTGCACGTCGTAGAAGCCGTCCTCGTCCGCCTCCCAGACCTCGATCTTCGCCCCGGGAATCGGCGTGCCGTCGGCGTCACGGACGGTTCCCTCGACCCAGCACGGCTCGCCGGCGGCCCCGAAGGACATGTCCCCGCCCGGCTCGACCCTGGGCGATCCCTCGACGAAGAAGGGGCCGAAGACCGTGGCCTCGGTGGCGTCGCCGTAGGCCTCGTTGTTGATCGCGATGGTCTGCATCGACGCCCCGAGGGTGTCGGAGAGCAGGATGAACTCCTGACGCTTGTCGTCGGTGAGGTGTCCGACGGCGGTGAGGAACTCGATGCCCTTGTTCCACTCCTCCTCGGTGAGGCGGACGTCGCGCAGGAAGGCGTGGAGGTGCTTGACGACCGCCCGCATCAGCTCCTTCAGACGGGGGTCCCGGCAGGAGTCGAAGGAGCGCTGTACTCGCGCGATCAGTTCCTCCTCGCGGGCCGTCTGCTCCGGCGAGACGTCGCGGGTGGACTGGAGGGTCATGCGGGGTCACTTCCTTCCCAGGCCGCGCGCAGCAGCGCGGTGAGGTTCTCCTCGGTCAACGCAGTGGGGTTGTCGGCGGGCACGGCGTCGAGGATCGGCGCCACCGCCCGGGCGATGCCGTCCTCGGGCATGCCGTAGTCGCGCAGCGCGCGCGGAGCGTCGAGCGTCTCGCGCAGGGCCGCGAGTCCCGCCACCGCGGTCGGGCTCCCGAAACCCTGGGCGATGCGCCGCTCGGCCTCCGGCGCGGCCGGGGCGTTGAAGGCCAGCACGTGCGGCAGCACCACCGCGTGGGTCTGGGCGTGCGGGAGGTTGAACATCCCGCCGAGCACATGACAGATCTTGTGGTGCATCCCCGAGCCTGCCGAGGCGAAGGCGACGGCGGCCAGGTAGGCGCCGTAGAGCGTCTGTTCGCGGCCTTCCAGCCCGGTCGGGTCGGCGGCCACGGCGGGCAGGCCGAGGGCCAGGCCCCGGATGCCCTCCCCCGCCAGTGCCCGGTCGATCGGGTCGGCGCGGGGGGCCCACATGGAGTCGACGCAGTGGGCCAGGGCGTTGAGGCCGCTGGCCACGGACATCTCCACCGGCAGGCTCAGCATCAGCGAGGCGTCGTAGACGACGGAGCGGGGCAGGACGCGTGGGTCGACGCCGGTGGTCTTCACCTCGCCCTCGGTCAGGCCCCAGACGTTCGTCGCCTCCGAACCGGCGTACGTGGTGGGGACCGCGACGATCGGCAGGCCGGTCGTCAGCGCCACCGCCTTGGCCAGGCCGGTCGTCGAACCGCCGCCGACGCACACCAGCGCGTCCACGGCACCCTCCGTCGCGGCCTTCCTGGCGCGGTCGGCCACGTCGACCGGAACATGCATGACGACCTCGTCGTGACGCACCACGACCGGCAGGTCGGCGGCGACGCGATCGGCGAGGGCGGACTCCGACGGCCCGGAGATGAGCATCACCTTGGTCGCCCTCAGTGCGGCCGCTTCGGCCGCTACCGCGGTCGGCGCCTCACCGGGGGCGAAGACGACGCGCTGTGGCAGCGTCTCGTGGGAGAACCGCATGGTTCACGCCTTCCCGAGGATCTGGGCGAGCGCGCCGCGAAGCGCTGCCTCGGGATCGTCGGCGAGGCTCATGGAGCGCCAGGCGACATGTTTGTCGGGCCGGACCAGGATCGCGCCGGACTCCTCGACCTCCCGGAGCTTGGCCCAGTCGTAGTAGAGGTCCGTCACCTCGCGGCCCGGGCCGATCACCACGGTTTCGAGCGGGATCCCGAGGTCCTGCGCGACCTTCTCGGCGGCGCCGCTCCAGTCCTGGCCGGCGATGCCCGTGATGAGCGTCCAGCGGGTGTAGGGCGCCAGGTCCAGCAGGGCGAGCTTGGTGGCGTTGTCGCCGACCCAGGCGTGCGGGATGTGCGCGCCGGGGCTGGTCGACATGACGTGGTAGAGGTCCTCGTCCCGGCTCGGCGCGGGGCGGGTGCCGTCGGAGACGACGGCGGTGGACTCGTAGAACTGGCCCAGCTCGACGCCGTGGGCGTTGAACTCGTAGTTCTTGGTCTCCATCGCCGCCACGAGGGCCGCCCGCTTGGCCGCGCCCTCGGGGGTGTTGGCCTTCCGTTCCTCGATCCGGGCCTGCATCTCGGCCTCGTCCTTCGCGTCGAGGACGCCGAGTGCCTGGAAGATGTCGGCGAACTCGCGGCTCGACTTGTTGGCCCGGGTGACGATCCGTTCGGCGACGGGCGCGCGCTCCGCCGAGTAGGTCTCCAGCAGCGACGGATCGGCCTGTCCGCGCAGCACGGCCGCGAGCTTCCAGGCCAGGTTGTAGGAGTCCTGGATGCTCGTGTTCGACCCCAGGCCGTTGCTCGGCGGGTGGCGGTGGACGGCGTCGCCCGCGCAGAAGACGCGGCCCTTCTGCAGGTGGGTGGCGTACATCTCGTTGTTGCCCCAGAGGCTGGTGCCGGTGATCTCGACTTCCAGATCCGGGATGCCCAGCAGCTGGCGCACGATGCGGACGGCCTCGGCCTCGTCGACCACCGGAGGCTCGGAGCCGATGTCGTAGCCCCACACGATGAGCCACTCGTTCCAGGGGCGGACCATCCGGACCAGGCCGGCGCCGATGCCGCCGACGTTGGCGCCCGGCTGGATCACCCAGTACAGGACGGAGGGCCGGTGCCCGACGTAGGACTCGATCTCGGCCTTGAAGGTGATGTTCATCGAACCGGCGATGTCCATCGCGCCCTCGTAGGGCAGACCGATGTCCTCGGCGACCCGCGAGCGGGCGCCGTCGGCGCCGATGAGGTACTTCGCCCGGATGTCGTACTCCTGGCCGGTGAGCCGGTCGCGCACCTGGACCGTGACGCCCGTGTCGTCCTGGGTGTGCGAGACGTACTCGGTGGAGAAGCGGGTCTGGGTCCCGCGCACGGTGGCGTTCCTGACGAGGATCGGTTCCAGGTAGGTCTGCGGGATGTCGACGGTGAGACAGGGCGAGGCCAGCCGGTAGTCCGCCTCCCGGTCGGGCCGGGTGCCCCAGGTGTGGATGCGGCCGATCTCCTCGCCCGCGATGGAGGTGCAGAAGACGGTGTCACCGACGAGGTCGTGCGCGGTGGCGTCGGCAAGCACCTGGTCCTCGATCCCCATGTCGCGGAAGATCTCCATCGCCCGCTGGTTGGTGATGTGCGCCCGTGGGGTGTTCGCGGTCCACCGGTACTTGGTGATCACGATGTTGTCGATGCCCAGGGCGGACAGGAACAGCGCCGCCGAGGCGCCGGCCGGACCGGAACCGACGATCAGGACGTCCGTCTCCACCTGCGACGATGCCGGAAGTTCGGTCACTCGCTGACCGTCGTTGAAGTCGGGCATGGGGTGTCTCACCTTCTTCTCGCGGTGTTCTGCAGTCAGCGTGCCCGCGGCCCTGTGCCCACCAGGCCGGATGGTGGGGAGGACGGCCGAAATCCGTATGGCTCGGCCGTCTGGCTCGGCCGTTCGGTCGCGCCGCGCGTCCGCTCAGGCGCGCTTCGCGGCCGTACGGCGCAACTCGCCTGCGGTGACGCCGAACCGGGCGTGGAAGGTCTGTGAGAAGTGCGCGGCCGAGTTGAATCCGCACATGGTCGCCACCGTGGCCGTACTCGACACCGCGGCGCCCGGTCCACTCAGCATGCCGTGGGCGAGCTCGAGCCGCCGTCCGAGCACATAGCGCGGAAACGTCGTTCCCGCCTCGGCGAAGACGCGGGTGAGCTGACGGACGCTGATGCCCACCGCGTCGGCGACCTCGGGCGCCGACAGGCGTGGATCACGCAGTCGCTCCTCGATACAGGCGCAGGCGAGCGCGCGGTGGACGATGTGCGGACGGGTGAGGCCGTTGCTCGCGAGCACGGACACGAGGTCCACGATCGTCTGCTCGTCGGGGCGCGTCGCGTCCGCGACGCCGACGGCACGTCCGACCAGGCGGGCGATCGCACGACCGTACGGATTCCGCTCGCTCCTCCGGACGATGACGGGTTCTCCGGGCCTGGGGACACCGGCGGCGTCCGGCAGCGCGTGGCGGTCCACCCGCACCGCCAGTTCGTCCAGACCGTGGCCGAATCCACGGACGAAGTGCCCGTCCGCGTCGCAGACCAGAAGGTCACCGGCGCGGACGAGCTGCCGCCTGCCCGCCTGTTGGAACAGCGAGTCCCCGCGCAGGGAGATGTAGATCGCGACGGAACCCGTGGGCTGCCGTTCGATGAGATCGGCCGGGCGCTCGACGACATGTGCCGTGGTGCGGACCCGAGCCAGGTGAACCCGCCCGAGCTGAAGGTTGTCCTCTCGCGCCCGGAAGTCCGCCCCGCCGGACGTACGGCACTGCAGAGCGATCAGCGCGGCGGCGTTGTGCTCCTCCCAGGCCCGCAGCCGCTCCGCCGACGGCACCTGCGCCGTCGAGAACACGTGCGCCGGGCGGGGCGCTGCTGCTTGGACCGGGTGCATGGTTTCGAGGGTAGGGCCGTGGCGTCGGAGGGTGTAGAGGCCGGTCACGCGAAGAAGGCGATGAAGAACGCGATCAGGACGCAGTGCGGGCGGTCCGCGTCAGAACATCCGGCGAACGACCTCGATCGTCCGGCTCAGATGCGGCTCCGTCCGGTCGGACCGGTGTGCGACGGCGAGGTCGACGGTGGCGGCCGGGCGGACCAGCGGTCGGTAGACGACGCCCGCGAGCGCGAGCGCGGTCACCGGCTCGGGCACGACCGCGACACCGAGTCCGCCGGCCACCAGGGTGACCAGGGTGGAGGTCTCCCCCACCTCGTGCCGGATGTGCGGACCGACGCCGGCGTCCCGGAGCAGCCCGAGCACCACGCCGTACATCACCGAGCGTCGGTCGGCGGAGTGGACGATGAGATCGCAGCGCCCCAGGTCCGCCGCCCGGATATGCTTGCGCCGGGCCAGCGGATGGTCGGCGGGCAGCGCGACCACCAGCCGGTCGCGCCGCAGCGGTGTGACCGCGAGCGACGGGTCGGCGACCGGCGGCCGCAGCAGGGCGATGTCGATCTCGCCCGACCGCAGGGCCTCGACCTGATCGGGCGCGAGCATCTCGCCGCGGAAGGCGAAGTCCACACCGGGCAGCTCGGTCGCGAGCCGGCGGGACAGCGCCGGGAGCAGGCTGTAGGTCGCCGAGCCGACGCAGCCGATCGCGAGGTGGCCGACCGCTCCGGCCGCGACCCGGCGGGCCTCGTGGGCGGCATCGTCGACGTCGGCGAGGATCGCGCGCGCCCGGGCGAGGTAGGCGTGGCCGGCTTCGGTGAGGTCGACCCGCCGGGTGGTGCGGTGCAGCAGCTCGACCCCGAGCTCGGCCTCGAGTTGACGGATCGCCTGGGAGAGCGGCGGCTGCGCCATGTGGAGCCGGTCGGCGGCGCGGCCGAAGTGGCGCTCCTCGGCGACGGCGACGAAGTAGCGGAGGTGACGCAGGTTCACTGTTAAGACTTCCTGCATCTCAATTGGGTCGAATATCGGTCCTTCACCGTATCAAGGTCTACGCTTAGCGTGGGCGGCATGACTGCTTTCGTCTACGCCGCGGCCCGTACGCCGTTCGGGCGTTTCAACGGCGCCCTCAGCGGAGTCCGCCCCGACGATCTCGCCGCGTCCGCGATCGACGGCGTGCTCGCGAAGACGCCCGGTCTCGACCCCGCCGCGATCGGGGAGATCGTGTGGGGCAACGCCAACCAGGCGGGTGAGGACAACCGGAACGTCGGCCGGATGGCCGCCCTGCTGGCCGGGCTGCCCGTCTCCGTGCCCGCCACGACGGTCAACCGGCTGTGCGGCTCGTCGCTCGACGCCGCGATCATCGGGTCGCGGACCATCGAGGTGGGAGACGCCGACGTCGTGCTGGTCGGTGGAGTGGAGTCGATGACCCGGGCCCCTTGGGTGCTCCCGAAGCCCGACCGCGCCTTCCCCGCCGGCAACGCCACCGCGGTCTCCACCACGCTGGGCTGGCGACTGGTGAACCCCCGGATGCCGGCGGAGTGGACGGTCTCGCTGGGCGAGTGCAACGAGCAGCTGCGGGAGCGGTTCGGGATCGCGCGCGAGCGGCAGGACGAGTTCGCCGTCCGCTCCCACCGGCTGGCCGCTGCGGCCTGGGACAAGGGCTTCTACGACGACCTGGTCGTGCCGGTCGACGGTGCCGAACTCGCCCGCGACGAGGGCATCCGGGCCGACTCCACCGCGGAGAAGCTGGCCGCGCTGAAGCCGTCGTTCCGCGAGGACGGCACGATCACCGCGGGCAACGCCTCGCCGCTCAACGACGGCGCATCCGCCGTGCTGCTGGGCTCCGAGGCGGCGGCGGACGTCATCGGCCTGGCGCCGCTGGCCAGAATCGCGGGCCGGGGCGCCTCCGCGCTGGAGCCGCAGGCGTTCGGATTCGCGCCGGTCGAGGCCGCCGAGCGTGCGCTCGCGCGAGCCGGCATCGGGTGGGACCAGGTCGGCGCGGTGGAGCTGAACGAGGCGTTCGCCGTGCAGTCCCTCGCCTGTGTGGACGCCTGGGGCATCGACCCCGACATCGTGAACGTGAAGGGCGGCGCCATCGCGATCGGCCACCCCCTCGGCGCGTCCGGCGCCCGCCTCCTCGGGACGCTCGCGAAGGTGCTGGCCGAACGCGGCGAGCGGTACGGCGTGGCGGCGATCTGCATCGGCGTCGGGCAGGCGCTCGCGGTCGTGCTGGAGAACGTGGAGGCCGGTCGATGAGCCGGGCCGAGGTGCTCGAGTCCGTCGACGAGGCGGTGGCCGGGATCGAGGACGGCAGCACCGTCCTGGTGGGCGGCTTCGGTCTGGCCGGCATGCCCTTCGACCTCGTCGACGGGCTCATCCGGCAGGGCGCGAAGGACCTGACGGTCGTCAGCAACAACGCCGGCAACGGGGAGGTCGGCCTGGCGGCGCTGCTCAAGGCCGGGCGGGTGCGGAAGGTGGTCTGCTCCTTCCCCCGGCAGAGCGACTCGTACGTCTTCGACGAGCTGTACCGCGCCGGCAAGGTCGAACTCGAAGTCGTCCCGCAGGGCAATCTGGCCGAGCGGTTGCGCGCGGCCGGTGCGGGCATCGGCGCGTTCTACTGCCCGACGGCCGTGGGCACGCCGCTGGCCGAGGGCAAGGAGGTCCGCACCATCGACGGGCGCGACCACGTGCTGGAGTACCCGATCAGGGGCGATGTCGCCCTCATCGGCGCCCACCGCGCCGACGGGATGGGCAACCTCGTCTACCGGAAGACCGCGCGCAACTTCGGTCCGGTCATGGCTACGGCCGCCGCCCTGACGATCGTCCAGGTCGCCGAGGTCGTGCCCGTCGGCTCCCTCGACCCCGAGGCCGTCGTGACACCGGGCATCTACGTCGACCGGATCGTGCCGGTCCAGCCCCGCCGGTACACCTCCGAAGGAGCCCGCTGATGGCACTCACCCCCGACGAGCTCGCCGCCGTCGTCGCCCGCGACATCCCTTCCGGTTCCTACGTCAATCTGGGCATCGGCCATCCGACCAAGGTGGCCGACCATCTGCCGGAGGGCTCCGGCATCGTCCTGCACACCGAGAACGGCATGCTCAACATGGGCCGCGCCGCCGTCGGCGACGAGATCGATCCGGACCTGACCAACGCCGGCAAGGTGCCGGTGACCGAGCTGCCGGGCGCGTCGTACTTCCACCACGCCGACTCCTTCGCGATGATGCGCGGCGGCCATCTCGACGTGTGTGTGCTCGGCGCCTACCAGGTCGCCTTCAACGGGGACCTGGCCAACTGGCACACCGGCCGCCCCGACGACATCCCGGCCGTGGGCGGCGCGATGGACCTGGCCATCGGCGCCAAGGACGTCTACGTGATGATGACGCTCTTCGCCAAGAACGGCTCCCCCAAGCTGGTGCCGGCCTGCACCTACCCGCTCACCGGACAGGCCTGCGTGAGCCGGGTCTACACCGACCACGGGATCTTCGACCTCGCGGGCGGCGAGGTGAAGATCCTGGAGACCTACGGCACCACGGCCGAGGACCTGTCGGCCCGCCTCGGTCTCTAGGACGCCGGTCCGGCATGCGAACTCCTCGGCCCAGGCGGCTCCCATCTCCTCGCCGACCAGTTGGTCCAGCGGTCGCGGGGCGAACCCGCCGTCCGGGGTGAACCAGCCGGGGCGCGGTCAGGGAAGGAAAGGCCGGGCCCAGTCCGCGAACCGTTGCCCCCACTCCGCCTGCGCCACCGCGAGGACGGCGTCGGGGTCCTTCGCCACGGGCAGCCCGAAGTGCTGGTCGAGCCAGGCCGCATACGCGTCGTGACCGTCGCTGTGGGGCTCGTCTTCGTCGCGGTAGAAGTACGCCCGCTCCCAGTCGACGGTGATCTCCGCGTCGAAACCGAGAAGCTGGAACAGCTCCCGCACATGGCGGGCCACGACATGCTGACCGCCCTCGTCGCCGAAGACGACCACGGGCAGGGTGCCCTGATCGGTCCGGTCGTCGATCTTCCAGAGCGCGTAGAACGAGCCGCCGCCGGTGGCCTGCGCGAAGGGAATCAGCCGGTCGGTGAATTCCGGGTCGTCCGACCAGCCCGCCACCAGACCGGAGAGGTCCCCGTATCCCGTGAGACCGAATCCGTCGGCGAAATTCTCGTAGCCGATCCTGTCCTGCAGGTCCTTCAGCAGGTTGAGTTCCGCGATGGGCGAGTATTTAATATCCATGGCGTCTCCGAGTAAAGTAAGAGAAGGGGAGGAAAATCGTGTCGGACAGTTTTATGGTGGCGACCCGCATTCCCATGTCACGGGCAGGGTTCGAGGCCTGGCTGAGCACGCCGATACCGGACCTGAGCAGGATCGTGAACCCTGCCGACATGTTCGACGGTTGGTTGTGGGACGGCCGTCGCGCGGACACCGAGTGGAACCCCCTCGGCACGGGAATGACGCCCCGCGAGTTCTTCGTGGAACGGATCGCGGATTCCTACGACGGTAAAACCCCGGACTGTGTTGTGCTGTACCGGGACGGAGCGCTGGAGGCATATCTGTTCCACCTCGGTTATCGCGAGTGGAGTGTCCATACCGCCTTGCTCATGTTCGCCGCCGCCGGGGAGTTCAAGTCCGAGTCCGCCGAGGACACCGTGCTGTTCTGGGCGGAGACCGGTGCCAACCTCTGGCCCGCCGACGCCACCGGATGGCTGGCGGTGCTGTCCGTCGACAAGAGCGAGGCACGGTTCGTCGACGCGCGGGACCTGACCGAGGCGGTGGCGGGCCTGCGGCCGGCCGAGAGCCGGTTCTTCGAGATGCTCCAGAGCGCTACCCCCTGTGGCCCGGCCTTCCTCGATCCCTCGGTGCTGGAACAGCCCGCCGTCAATGACGAGCGACGGCGGCTCACCCGGCCGTGAGCGGCCGGACCGGAGTGCCGGAGAGGAAGGCCGTGATGTCTTCCACCGTCTGCGTGTAGAAGGTGCGGTAGTTCTGCTCGGTGACATAGCCGAGGTGCGGGGTCGCGAGCACGTTCGGCAGGGAGCGCAGGGGGTCGTCGGCGGGAAGCGGCTCGGTGTCGAAGACGTCGAGCCCCGCCCCGGCGATCCAGCCCTCGCGCAGAGCGCGCAGCAGTGCCGTTCGGTCGACGATGGCGGCGCGGGAGGTGTTGACCAGGTAGGCGTGCCGACGCATAGCGCGCAGTTCCGGTTCGCCCAGCAGGCCCCGGGTGCGGTCGGACAGCACCAGGTGGACGGAGACGAAGTCGCTGCGCCGCAGCAAGTCCTCCTTGCCGGCGGCCGGTTCGACCCCTGCGTCGGCCGCTCGCTCGGCGGTGAGGTGCTCGCTCCAGGCGAGGACCTCCATGCCGAAGGCGGTGGCGACGCCGGCGACCCGGGTGCCGATCTTCCCGAGTCCGAGCAGGCCCAGGGTCCGGCCGTGCAGGTCCTGGCCGACGGTGGACTGCCAGGGGCCGCCTGCGCGCAGCGCCCGGTTCTCGGCTGTGACGTGCCGGGCCAGACCCAGGAGGAGCGCCCAGGTCAGCTCTACGGGCGGGGTGGAACTGCTCGCCGTGCCGCAGACGGTCACGCCCTGGGCGGCCGCCGCGGCGAGATCGATGGAGGCGTTGCGCATGCCGGTGGTCACCAGCAGGCGCAGCCGGGGCAGGCGGCGCAGAAGATCGGCGTCGAAGGGGGTGCGCTCGCGCATGGCCACGACGATCTCGCAGTCGGCGAGTTCGGCCACGAGCTTGTCCCGGTCGGCGATGTGTTCGCGCAGGGTGCGCACCTCGACCCGGTCCGCGAGGCGGCTCCAGTCCGCCAGGGTGAGGGCGGCGCCCTGGTAGTCGTCCAGCACGGCGCAGTGGAGAGTCATGCGGGCAATTCTGCCTTTCATCGGTCCGCACGCCGGGTGCGGGGGAGGTTCCGCAGGGCGGCGCCGATGAGGGCGATGCCCTCCTCGATCTCGTGGGCGGGGCCGGCGGCGTAGCCGAGCACCAGGCCTGGCGGGCCGGGGCTGATCCGGTGCCAGGACAGCGGGTGCGCCTTGACGCCCTGCGCGAGGGCGGCCGAGGCGAGGTCGGTGTCGCGGAAGCCGCCGCGCGGGTCGTCGAAGGTGACCATCAGGTGCAGGCCGGCGGCCGCCCCGTGGACGCGGGCGCCGGGCAGGTGCGCCTCGACGGCCCGCAGCATCGCGTCCCGGCGTCGGCGGTGGCGCAGCCGGACATGGCGCAGGTGCCGTTCCAGTTCCCCGGAGTCCATCAGCCGGGCGAGGACCAGCTGGGTGAGGATGCCGTTCCCGAGGTCGGCGTACCGTTTGGCGGTCACGGCGGCGTCCAGTCGCCCCGGTGGTACGAGGAGCCAGCCGACCCGCAGCGCGGGAGCGAGCAGTTTGGACACACTGCCCGCGTAGCAGACGCCCTCGGGCAGCAGCGAGCGCAGCGCCGGAACCGGCGGCCGGTCGTAGCGGTGCTCCGCGTCGTAGTCGTCCTCGATGACCACCCCGCCCTCGGCCGCCCAGCTCAGCAGTCGGCGACGGCGTTCCCCGTCGAGGACGACACCGGTGGGGAACTGATGGGCCGGAGTCAGCAGCACCGCACGGGCGCCACTGGCACGCAACGCCGCGATGTCCAGGCCGCCGGCGTCCACGGGGACGGGGACGGTCGTATGGCCGCCGTACTCCAACTGCTGGCGCGCTCCGAGGGATCCGGGGTCCTCGACGGCGATACGGCTGATCCCGTCCGCCCGCAGGAGCTGCCCGAGCAGACCGAGGGCCTGTGCCACACCCGCGACGACCACCACCTCGTCCGGGTCGGCGCGGATGCCGCGGTTGCGCGCCAGCCAGCCGACCACGGCCCGTCTGAGCGCGAGGGCGCCCCGAGGATCGCCGTAGCCGAAGTCGGCCGGGGTGACCCCGGCGAGGACGGCACGCTCGGCGCGCAGCCACTCGGTGCGGGGGAAGGCGGCGAGGTCGGGGACGCCCGGCGAGAGATCGATCCGGCAGGGCAGGGCGCGCAGCGCGTCGACCACGCCTTCGCGGTCGTCCGAGCCGAAGAACGCCGGCCCGGTCTCCGTCGCGCCCGGGGCGCGTTCGCGGGGCGCGGCGGGAGCCGCCACGACCACGGTTCCGAGCCGGCCGCGACCGGCGATCTGACCGGACTCGGCCAGCCGCCGGTAGGCCTCGGTGACCACACCACGGGTGACCTGCAGCTCTTCGGCGAGCACCCGGCTGGCGGGCAGCCGTGTTCCGATGGGCAGCCGGCCGTCGGCGATGGCCGACCGCAGCCGGTCGGCGAGCCAGGCGGTACGCCCGCCGGACGGTGCCTGGCCGATGTCCAACTGGAGGAAGTCCGAGCCGACCCCCGCGACGGAGGCCGGGTCGAACGCCGGGTCGGACGCCGGGGTCGCCTTCGCGTCCGGCCTTTTGGACCCCTTGACCGATAGCTCTGTGGACCTGCCCATGGCGTCCATTGTGACGGCAGGGTGGACGGCATGGACACACCTTCCACTCGGTTCGCCCAGCTCATCCCGGGAATGGTCGGGATGGTGCTCGTCGGCAGCAGCGTCTCGGTCTCGCACTCGCTCGTCGACGCCCCGCTGCTCACCGCCCAGGCCGTCCGGTACGCGGCCGCGACCGTGATCCTCCTGGTCGTCGCCCGGTTCGCCGGTGCTCGCCTGGTGTGGCCGCGCGGACGGGAGTGGCTGTGGCTGACCGGGCTCGCGGTCACCGGTCTGGTGCTGTTCAACGTGGCCGTGGTCCGGGGCGTCGCGCATGCGGAGCCCGCGGTGGTCGCCGTCGCGGTGGCGTGTGTGCCCCTGGTTCTCGGGGTGGTGGGCCCGCTGCTGGAGGGACGCAGGCCTAGCCGGCAGGTCCTGCTGGCGGCGCCGGTCGTGATGACGGGCGCGGTGCTGGTGGAGGGAACCGGTCGTACCGATGCCGTGGGGGTTGCCTGGGCGGCGCTCACGCTGGCCTGCGAGGCCGCGTTCACGCTGCTCGCGGTGCCGGTGCTGCCCCGGCACACCCCGTGGGGGGTGTCCGTGCACGCGACATGGCTGGGCGGTCTGCTGCTGGCCGTGCTCGGCGTCACGCGGGAAGGGCCTTCGGCCGTACGGCAGTTGTCCGGGGTCCAGTGGGCGGCCGTCGGCTACCTGGCGCTGATGGTGACGGCGGTCGCCTTCGTCCTGTGGTACTCGACGGTCCGCTCCGTCGGGGCGGGGCGAGCGGGGCTGCTGACCGGCATCGCGCCCCTGGCCGCGGCGGCCGTCGGTGCCGTCTCGGGCGTCGGTGTGCCGGGGCCGTGGGTATGGCTGGGCATCGCCGTGGTGATCGCAGGTCTGGTCGGTGGCCTGCGGCAACGAGACGTGTCTGCCGAAACGATCGCGGACGTCGACCGCACGGCCCAGGCGGATCCCCCGCCCGCCGCGGTGCGCTCGAGGTAGCGCCGGCCGGTCGGCGGCCCACTGCACTCGCATCCGCCGCGCGTTCCGACGACGTCTACGGCGTGCTGGGCAGCCGGACCGTGACGAGGAGGCCGCCGGCGGGGCGGGGGGCGAGGGCGAGGGTCCCGTCGTGGGCGCGGACGACGCTGTGCACGATGGCCAGGCCGAGGCCGGCGCCGGCGTGCTCGTCGGTGCGTACGCGTTCGGTGCCGCGCCGGAAGGGTTCGGTGAGGGTCGGTACCAGTTCCGGCGGGAGCCGACGGCCCGTGTTCTCGACCCGCAGCACGCTCATGTCGCCGTGCGCCTCGGTGTGGACGGTCACGGTGCCGCCGGCGGGGAGGTTGTGGACGATGGCGTTCTGGACGAGGTTCGTCACCACTCGCAGCAGCAACTCCGCGGAGCCGCTGGTCCGGGCCGCTCCGCCGGTGACGTCGAGGGTGATCCGGCGCTGTTCGGCGAGGGGGAGCAGCGTTTCGGCGGCTTCCTCGGCGACGAGGGAGAGGTCGACGCTCTCGCGGGCGAAGTCTGCGCGGTCGCCGCGGCTGAGCAGCAGAAGGGCCTCGGTGAGGTCGATCGCCCGGGTGTTGACAGCGTGCAGGCGTTCGATGAGTTCGCCCCGGTCCCGCGTGGGGTCCTTGCGGGCGACGTCGAGGAGCGTGCGCGAGATCGCCAGCGGGGTGCGCAGCTCGTGGGAGGCGTTCGCGGCGAACCTCTGCTGCTCGGCGACGTGCGATTCGAGTTGGTCGAGCATCGAGTCGAACGTGTCGGAGAGTTCCCGGAATTCGTCCTGGCGGCCCTTCATACGGATCCGATGGGACAGCGATCCGTTCCCGGCCCGCCGTGCCGCGTCCGCGATCCGGGTGAGGGGGGCGAGCATCCGGCCGGCCAGGATCCATCCTCCCAGCAGGCCGAACACGAGGAGGAAGGCCAGTGCCGTGGCCGCAGCGGGGGCGAAGCCGCGCAGGAGGTCGGAGCGGTTGGGCCCGACGATGATCACGGCGCCGTACCGCTCCTGGAGGGCCCTGGGGTCGTCGGTCGGCAGCCAGCGCAGCACGAACACCCACATGACGGCCAGCAGGAGAGTGCCGGCGACGAAGAGGAATCCGGCATAGCTGAGGGTGAGCTTGAGCCGGGCGCTGCGCCCTGCGCGTCTGCCCATGAGGCGTCTGTTCATGAGGCGTCTATTCATGCGTGCCGCCGGAGTGGGTGGTGTCGATCCGGTAGCCGACGCCGGGCACCGTGGCGATGATCCATGGTTCGCCGAGCCGTTTGCGCAGCGCGGAGACGGTGATGCGGACGGCGTTGGTGAGGGGGTCGGCGTTCTCGTCCCAGGCCCGTTCCAGCAGCTCTTCGGCGCTGACGACCCCGCCCTCGGCGGCGACGAGGACTTCCAGGACGGCGAACTGCTTACGGGTCAGGGCGACATGGCGTCCGGCGCGGAAGACCTCCCGGCGGAAGGGGTCGAGCCGCAGGCCCGCGATCTCACGGACCGGGGGCCGGGCGTACGCGCGTCTGCGGTCGAGCGCCCTCAGCCGCAGGACGAGCTCCCGCAGCTCGAACGGTTTGGTGAGGTAGTCGTCGGCGCCGAGCTCGAACCCGGAGGCCTTGTCGTCGATGCGGTCGGCGGCGGTGAGCATGAGGATCGGGATGCCGCTGCCGGAGGCGACGATGTGCCGGGCGACCTCGTCGCCGGAGGGGCCGGGGATGTCGCGGTCGAGGACCGCGAAGTCGTAGGAGTTGACGCTGAGCAGTTCCAGGGCGGAGTCGCCGTCGCCGGCGATG
This sequence comes from Streptomyces sp. NPDC002623, assembly GCF_053592635.1. Lineage (NCBI taxonomy): Bacteria > Bacillati > Actinomycetota > Actinomycetes > Kitasatosporales > Streptomycetaceae > Streptomyces > Streptomyces sp. NPDC002623. The sequence continues at coordinate 34,485 of NZ_JBSFWB010000053.1, forward strand.
TCGGCGGCGATCGCCTCCAGCCGCAGACCGTCACGGACCGCTTCGGCCAGGTAGGGCTCGTCCTCCACGATCAGTACGCGCATGTCCGAAGCCTAGGCAGCGGACCATATCGCCGGCGTATGCGCGGTGCGCCACCAGCGGCGCGACGCCAGTCCGGCCAGCAGGGCGCCGACGGCGTTGACCAGTACGTCGTCCACGGAGGACACCCGGTCCAGTTGCAGGACGTACTGTGCGGTCTCGACCAGGACCGAGCAGCCCGCCCCGAGCGCCAGGATCCGCGGCGCCGACGCCAGCGCCGCGAACCGCATCGGGGCGAAGAACCCCAGGGACGCGAAGACCAGCAGGTTGCCGACGATCCCGAGCGGCCCCATCGTGACCAGGTCCCGCAGGGGTACGAGGCTCACCCGGGCGGGGGCGACGCCGGGCGCGGCGCCCGGCATCAGGGTCAGCCACAGGAACGGCACCGTTCCGTGGACCATGCCCACCTCGGCCAGCGACATCGGCCACGCCGATGCGACACCGGCGGCCCGCCGACGGTGCGCCAGAGCCCACGCTGTCAGCACGGCCAACGGCAGTGCGACCAACGTCATGAGCACCACACCGTTGAACGTGTCGAGGCAGCCGTGCCACCGCCCGGCCACGCACCGCGGAGCGGACATCATGAGCGGCCCCCGCACGACGAACACGGCGCTCGCCATGCCGAGGATCGCCAGGCCGAGGAACACGATCCCGCGCGTGCGGCGGAGCGGTCCCGACAGGGATGCGTTGTGGTTCATGGCCCCCATTGGAGAGGGCGGGCCGTTGCGGCGGCGTATGCGATTTTCGATACGCCCGCGAGAGCCGTCACGTATCGCCGAAGTCGGTGCGACTCACCGGCCTCGACCGGACGTTCGTCACGAGGCCGTGAATTCGGCCTTCGCCAGGAAGGTGCGGACGGCGGCGGCGATCTCGTCGGCGTGCGTCTCCAGGGCGAAGTGGCCGGTGTCGAGGAATCGGACCTCGGCGCGGGGGTTGTCGCGCGTGAACGCCTCCGCGCCGGCCGGGAGGAAGAACGGGTCGTTGCGTCCCCACACCGCCAGCGTCGGCGGAGCGTACGTCCGGAAGTACTCCTGGAACCTCGGATACAGGGCGACGTTCGACCGGTAGTCGCCGAACAGGTCGAGCTGCACCTCGTCCGACCCCGGCCTGGCCAGATAGAAGTTGTCGAGGCTGTAGCCGTCGGGGGACACCAGTTCGGGGTCGGGTGTCCCGTGCGTGTACTGCCACACCGTGGTCTGCGGGTCCAGGAAGGTGCGCAGCGCCTCGCGGTTGGCCGGCGAGCGGTCCTCCCAGTACGCGCGGATGGGCGTCCAGCCGTCACTGAGCCCTTCCTCGTAGGCGTTGCCGTTCTGCGAGACGATCGCCGCGATCCGTTCCGGGTGCCGGACCGCCAGACGGAAGCCGGTCGGCGCGCCGTAGTCGAAGACGTAGACCGCGAACCGCCGGAGGTCGAGGACCTCGGTGAACCGGTCGATCACGTCGGCGATGTTGTCGAACGTGTAGTCGAAGTCGGCGCGGGCGGGCATGTCGGACCGGCCGAATCCCGGGAGGTCGGGGGCGATGAGCCGGAACCGGTCCGCCAGCCGCGGAATCAGGTCACGGAAAACGCTCCGCTGGAGCTGCTCAACAGCACTCCGGTGGTGAACAGGCGCGCGCCGCCCTTCAAGCCGTCGCACGAGGCGAAGAGTCCGCCGCCTCGCTCGCGCCGCTCCTCGACGCGGTCGCCGCCCGCCCGCAGATCTCCTCCGAGCGCATCTCGTGGGAGATCGAAGTTACGCGGGAGCGGCGACTGGCGGTGGAGATGGTCATGCTCTTCGACGCCGTACAGGAGGCCATGCCCGGCCGTCTGCGGCCGTGCGCCAATCCCGACTGTCGCCTGTACGTCCTCGACCGCAGCAAAGCCAACAGCGCCCGCTGGTGCTCCATGGCCGTATGCGGCAACAGGATGAAGGCGCGGCTGCACTACCAACGCACACGCGGAAACAACGCCTGACCCGCAGGCACGGGACGGTCGAACGGCGCCTCAGGCTTCAGCCATAGCGTTCACCCTCAGCTCATCGCAACGACCAGACGCAGAGTTGTTGCATTACTCGCGACACATTGCAACGATTTCTCGACTCTCACCTGCAATGACCGTGATCGTGTGCAATAAATTCGTTGCCAGCTCTATGAATGCAACGTAGCGTTTCCATCACAGGAAACAGCGGACCAAGGCCTCCCGGGCCGAGAGGGTGCGCGTTTCGCGGGGTGAGCGGTCAAGGGGGTCGGATCATGGAGACGGCGCAGAGTCGGCAGCAGGCGGCGCCCGGCGCCTTCACCGCCTTCGCCCGCTTCGTGGTCTGCGGCGGCGGGGTGGGGCTCGCCGCCGGCTTCGCCGTGGCGGCCCTGGCCGCCTGGCTTCCCTGGGCCCTGGCCAACGCTCTGATCAGCGTGGTCTCCACGCTCCTCGCCACCGAGCTGCACGCCCGCTTCACCTTCGGCGCGGGCGGGCACGCGACCTGGCACCAGCACACGCAGTCGGCGGGATCCGCCGTGGCCGCGTACGCGGTGACCTGCGCGGCGATGTTCACCCTGCAGCAGCTCGTGGCGGCGCCCGGTGCGGTGCTCGAGCAGGTGGTCTACCTGTCGGCCTCCGCACTCGCCGGCGTCGCACGGTTCGCGGTGCTGCGGCTCGTCGTCTTCGCGCGCAACCGCTCGCAGGCCGCCGCCACCACCGCCCGCGTCCCCGCCCCTCGTCCCGTGCCCCGACCCGTGCCCGGACCCGTGCAAGCGACCGTGGCCCATGCCTCGGCCCCGGCCGGTCAGGCGACGCTCTCCCGCGCCGCCTGACCCCTCCCGTCCAGCACCTGCCGTTCGCGTGCCCTGTGGTGGCCGGGCCGTCGGCACAGTGGGGTCCCGCCGCTTACCGTCTCGGTCCCGCGACGGCGTAGGCCGCGGTGCCGGCGACCGTGAGGAACAGGGCCGTCCAGGTGCCCGCTGCCGCATCGGCCGGCAGCAGCATCCAGGTCGCCACCTGCGTCGGCGCACTCGTCGGGGGCGGCGCGAAGAACGAGAACGAGAGCCAGGCGTACGGCAGCGTCCATGCGTACTGGCCGCCCGAGACCGCCGCGCCCAGGGCGACCAGTCCCATCAGGCCCGCGCTGTCCCGGACGACGAACGCGGCGGTGTCCATGTTCCCGCCGTCCCCGCCCATGCGCTGCACCGTCAGCAGCACCGTGCCGACGACCGCGCCCGCGAGCAGCACATGCGCCGCCCTGCGGGGCGCCCAGCGGATCGCGGCCGTGCGGTCCAGCGCGAGGTCCTGCCCACTGAGCCCGATCGAGGCCGCCATCGCCCCGGTGGCGAGGACCAGCACGGACAGGCGCGGATCACCGGGCCCCTCTCCCCCGCCCCCGGCGAGTGCCCACACCGCCACCGCGCTGATCACCACCGCGGCGAGCGACGCGGGTACCTGACGCGAGCGTGCGTACAGCGTCAGCCATCTCACCTGGCCGCACCTCCGGCTCACCGGGACGCACCTGCGGACAGCACCTCGAACGGATCGCCCTCGCAGGAGAACGCGGCGGCGCGCATCGCGGCGATCCGCGAGAGCTGTTCGGCCCGCGGCAGCGCCTCGAGCTTCTTCCACACCGGGCGGGCCTCGGCGTCGACCTCGTCGCGCGAACGCGCCGACAACGTGCCGGGAAGCGGCTTGAGGTCCCCGAGGACCCAGCCCAGCGCGACGCTCTGCGCGTACTGATCCGACCCGAAGCTGGTCCAGCCGGTGGGGGTGCACCCTGGCACCATGCCCTTGGCGATCAGCGCCCAGGTCAGTTCCTCGCCCTTCGCGGCGGCGAGGATGTCGTCGTCGAAGTCGATGAGCAAGGTCGTGCGGGACCACTGCGGGGTGGCGCCTTCCGGCGGGAGGGCGGCGTTCTCCCGGACCGAGACCGGCGCCCCGCCGCCCAGGGCGCCCCGCAGCGCGCGCAGCGCCTCTCTGCCGGGACCCGCGAGGTCGGCGAGTCGTCCCTGCTGCGTCTTCGTCACGCACACCGGGCCGTCGCACACCAGCTCCGCGGCGGCCTCGTCGACGACATATATCCGGCGCGAGTCCGACGGGAGGACGAGCAGGGCGATCACCGCGCCCGCCATGACGGGCGTCAGGGAGATCACCCGGGTGCGCGGGGTCGCGGCGACCAGCAGCGCGAAGCCCGTCGCGGCCATGCCGAGCAGCCAGATCGTCTGACCGACGTGGACGGAGGCGGAGAGCGTGACGAGCACGTCGCGCACCTCCTGCACCGCCGGCGACAGCAGCGAGATGCGGTTCGGCTCCGTGATCGTGATCCCCGCCGCCGTGACCGTCTCCGTCCGGCCGAACGACAACTGCATGAGGACCGTGAACACGAAGGCGCCCATGGCCAGCGCGGGCGGGGTGAGCACGGACGGCAGAGCTCGCCCGGCCCCCATGCCCAGCACGGCCCCCGCGACGAGCGAGAGCGCCCCCACCAGCGATATCGGCAGCCAACCGAGGTGCGTGTACTCGGTGTTGGCGAAGACCTGGACCCCACCCACGAGGACGAGGAGCGCGAACGCCGAGGCCAGCGTGAACGCCGTCGTGCCCGCCAGCGCGGCCGCTCGGTGCCGGGCGGGCCGCGGCGTGCTCGTCAGCAGCTCGGACATCTTCGAGCGGTGGTCGCGCAGACCCTGCAACGCCCCGAGTCCGACGGCGATCGGCCACAGGTAGAACAGCAGGGAGCGGGTCCACAGGGCCATGGACGTCCACTGGGCCGTCCATGCCGTGGTGCCCGTCCACCACGCGCCGTTCAGCAGGTACAGGAACGCCAGCGGCGCCGCCAGGGTCACGGCGCCGGCCCAGGGGGCGACGGAGCGCTTCAGCTCGATGCGCAGGACGCGGATGTTCACCAGGCGCCCCTTCCCTGACCGGCGCGGTCGGGGCCCTGCAGCAGCGCCGAGTAGCCGCGCTCCAGGGGGCTGTCGCCCGGGTGCTCGGGGCCGCCCGCCGCCGCCAGGTCGTCCGGGGTGCCCTGGAAGACCAGTCGCCCCTCGGCGAAGAGCACCACGTCCGTGCAGGCGGCGGCGACGTCCTCCACCAGATGGGTCGAGACGAGCACGCAGGCGTCCGTGCCCAACTCCTGCAGCAGCTCGCGGAAGCGCAGCCGCTGCGCCGGGTCCAGACCGGCCGTCGGCTCGTCCAGGAGCAGGATCGTCGGGTCGTTGACGATGGCCTGGGCGATGCCGACCCGGCGCACCATGCCGCCGGAGAGAGCCTTCATCCTGTCGTCGGCGCGGTCCGCGAGACCCACCCGCTCCACGGCGCGCTGCACCGCCCCGGGGATCTCCGCCTTCGGCACCTCCTTCAGCCACGCCATGTACTCGACGAACTCGCGCACGGTGAAACGCTTGTAGTAGCCGAACTCCTGCGGCAGGTAGCCGATCCGGCGGCGCAGCGCACGGTGCTCGCCCATGCCGCCCGCGGACTCGCCGAGCATCTCCAGGGTGCCCTCGCTGGGGCGCAGCACGGTGGCCAGGGTCCGGATGAGGGTGGTCTTGCCCGCGCCGTTGGGGCCGAGGAGTCCGTGGACTCCGGTGCCCAGCGACAGGTCGAGGCCGTCGACGGCCATCCGTTTCCTGCCGACCCTGACCTTCAGCCCGGTGGCCTGGATCTCCCAGGCGTAGGCCGTCGGTGCGATGTCGGCCGCGCTCACGGCGGACGTCATGTCGTGTCCTGCCTTTCTCTTGGTCATCGATGGGCTCCCAGTACGGAGTACGCGTCTCTGCGGGCGATCACGACGCCGATGCCGAGTGCGAGGATCAGCCCCCACGCGGGCAGACCGTCCGTCTGCAGGGCGAAGGTCGTACGGCTGGTGGCCAGGGTCGGCGCCACGACGACGGCGGCCCAGACGGCGGCCAGCGCGACGGCGGCGCGGGTCACCCCGACGACTCCGCCGAGTGCCAGCGTCGTCGCCGTGAAGGCCAGACAGGGCAGCAGCCACTGAGCCACCATCACCCCCGTCATCCATCCGCCGACCAGCAGCGCGGGGACGACCACGCCGAGCACCGACGCGGTGCGCCGCAGCACCAGATAGAGCCCGGCCCTGGGCACCGAGGCCGTCAGTTCGTACGCCGGGTCCAGACCGCGCGACCAGGACGCCGCGACGCCGAGCACCGGCAGGACCGGCGCGAACAGCAGCACCAGCGACACCTCGCCGGAACCGGAACCGGAACCGGAACCGGATCCTGCGTCGGCCAGGTCGAGCAGCAGGGCCAGCAGCGTCACGCCGACGGCCATGGCCAGCCAGGGCACCATCGTGGGCGTCATCCACCTCGACAGCCGTGCCGACCAGCGCCGTCCGCGCGGCATCGTGGCGGTGACCGCCAGCCGGGGTTCGAGGCCGGACCACACGGTGTCGACCATGGACGCCACGGCGGGCGCCTCGGCGCCGACAGCGGCGGACAGCCGGTCCCGGCACACCCGGCACGTCTCCAGATGGGACTCCACGGCCCACACCTCGTCGGCGGCGAGGTCCGCGCCGCCGCGCGCGTAGCCCTCGATGATCCGCATCGACGCATGTTCCACGCTCACGCCAGCGCCCTCCGCATCGCGATCCGGGCCCGGCGGGCACGGGTCTTGACCGTGCCCTCGGGCAGCCCGAGCAGGACCGCGGTCTCCCGGACGGACAGCCCGTCGAGCACCATGGCCTGCAGTACCTGTCTCAACTCCGGTGCGAGGCACCGCAGCGCGTCCCCGACATGACCGCCGACGGTCGCCGCGAGCGCCTCCTCCTCCGCGGCGGGCGCCGCTTCGGGCACCGCGGCGGCCGGCGGCGGTTCCGCGTAGTGCGCCCTGCGCCGGAACGCGTCGACCAGGCGGCGCGTCGCGATCGTCCACAGCCAGCCGACGGCCGTCCCGCCGACCGCTGCTCCCGCGAACGCACCCGCCGCGCGCCACACCGCCAAGTAGGTCTCCTGCATGACCTCCGCGACGATCTGCTCGTCCGCGCACCGGCGGCGCAGCCGCACCGTCATCCACGGCGCCGTACGCCGGTACAACTCCTCGAAGGCGGCACGGTCGCCCTTCGCCACGAGCCGGACGAGGCGTTCCTCGTCCCACTCGTGCAGCGCTCCTCTGACTGATCTCACACCGGCTAGACGCCCGAGCCGAGCCGCAGGTTTTCCCGCCGATGTGATCCCCGCCACACGGGCGAGCCTTGGGGTATCCGGGCGCGCCGGAACGCGGTGATCACGTCTTCGGGACGTCCCTGACGAACACGATCCCGTCGTATCCGGCCAGATGGGCCGCGTCGAGCGGGGCGTAGCCGTAGTACGGGGACACGCGGGGCGCGGGCCGGGTGTCCCCGAGGGCGGTGGCCAGCCGGGCGGGGTCGACGAGGCAGCGGTCCTGCGGGAGCGCGTGGAGGAGTCCTTCGACGGTGTCCGGCGGCGGGGTGTCCACTCCCTGGTGCCGGAGGGTGCCGAGGGCCGTGGCCAGGAAGGCGTACTCCTCGCCCAGACGGACGTTCACGAGCGCGCCGGCGCTCCACCACTCCAGCGGCAGGCCGCCCATCCGCATGCTGCTCCGGTCCCGTTGGAGATGGGCGTTGTGGGCGTGGACGAGTGTCGGGGCCCGTTCGGCGAGGGCGAGGAGGTTGTCGGCCATCATCTGGTCCCGCAGGCCCACCAGCCGGGTCATACGGGCCGGTGAGGTGTCGGCCGTCCAGTGGTGGTAGCGCAGCAGGCCGGTGGCGGTGCGCCCGTACAGGCGCGCCCGGCGCCAGTCCTCCTGCGAGATCGCCGTGATCAGGTGCGGTGTCTGTGAGTCGAGCAGCGCCACCAGATCGTCGGCGAGCAGTCGCAGTCGGCCGGCGTCGGCCGACTGTCCCACGGACCGGGCCGGGTCCGTCATCGCGGCGGGATCGGTCCACCGGTCGTCGGTGCCGAGCAGGCGGTCGAGCGTGTCCGCGGTGCAGGGCAGCAGGTCCGGTTCCACCTGGGCCGCGAGGCAGCCGTGGAGTGCGGTGAGGGCCTGCCGGGGACTCGCTGCTCCGGTGATCTCCAGCGGGCCGTCGAAGCCGGCGAAGCGCAGCCGCTCGGACGCGGGCCGGCCGTCGTTGTGGGCGCGCATCCAGCGCACGAGTTCGCGGTTGGCCGCGGAGGTGCCCCAACCGTGGCTGAATCCGCGCTCCATGACCTCGTCGAGGGTGCCCGTGCCCGTGGTGACGTAGTCGTCCACGACCAGGCCCATCATGCAGTCGCTCTCGATCGTGATCGTCCGGTAGCCCTCCTCCTCGACGAGTTGCCGGAAGAGCCCGTTGCGCAGGTCGAGCAGGGAGTCCTCGCCGTGAGTGGGCTCGCCCAGGGCCAGCAGCCGTGGCCGGGCCGGGAGCAGCCGCATGACGGCGGCGGCATCGATCGCCCGGGCGGTTTCCTTGAGGTCGGTAGCCATGCCTTCAACGGTATCGTTGAACTTTCGGTTGAAGCTTTTTCGTGATATCGGCGGGGTCATGGGACGAAACCTTCAAACCGGTGAGCGGCTCAGGCCGGTCGATCTGGCGCGCGCGCACGGTCTGTCCACGCAGGCCATCAGGAACTACGAGGAGGCGGGCATCCTTCCGGCCGCCGATCGCACACCGCACGGCTACCGCACCTACACCCCGCTGCACGCGCAGGCCCTGCGGGCGTTCCTCGCCCTGCTGCCCGGCCACGGCCACCGGACGGCGACGTCGATCATGCGGGCGGTGAACCGAGGCGCGGCCGAGGAGGCGTTCCGCCTCATCGACGAGAGCCACGCCCAACTCCTCGACGACCGGCGGACCCTCCAGGCGGTGGAGCGCGCCCTCGGCGGCCTGGAGCCCACCACGGCGTCCGGCCCCGGTGCGAAGGCAGATCCAGCCGTGCCCGGCGTGCCCGGCGGCACGTTCATCGGGCCGCTGGCGGAGCAGCTCGGCATCCGGCCCGCGACCCTGCGCAAGTGGGAGCACGCCGGGCTGGTCCGCCCGCGCCGCGATCCGCAGACCGGGTATCGCGTCTACGACGACGCCGACGTACGGGACGCCCGGCTGACCCACCAACTCCGGCGCGGCGGCCAGCTGTTGGAGCAGATCGCCCCGCTGATCGCCCAGGTGCGGGAGGCCGGCGGACTGGAGCCGCTGGAGGCCGCCCTGCGCGACTGGCACGGCCGGCTGTCCACCCGCGGGCGGGCGATGCTGACCGGAGCCGCCGAGTTGGAGGCATACCTCCGGCGGCGCGGATGAGAGCGCAGCGATGACGGCCGCCGAGCCTCCGGGTGCCATGAGCGGGCTGATCCGACGAGACTGGACGGACGGAAGGAAAGGAGTCGCCCGCCATGTCACTCGTCCGAGTCCACAACTTCTCCGTCTCGCTCGACGGCTTCGGCACCGGTGAGGGCCTGAGCCGTGACGCGCCGTTCGGCCACGCCGGCGAAAGGCTGCACGAGTGGATGTTCGCCACCCGGTTCTGGCACGAGATGACCGGCCGACCCGGCGGGACCGGCGGTGTCGACGACGCCTTCGCGCAGCAGTTCACGCCCGGGATCGGCGCCGAGATCATGGGCGCCGGGAAGTTCGGCCCGCCCGGATGGCACGAGGACCCGGAGTGGAAGGGGTGGTGGGGGTCCGACCCGCCGTTCCACACACCGACCTTCGTCCTCACCCATCACCCACGCCCGTCGATCGAGATGGAAGGCGGCACGACCTTCCACTTCCTCGACGCGTCTGCGGCCGAGGCGCTCGCGGCGGCCCGCGAGGCCGCGGGCGACCTGGACGTGCGCATCGGCGGCGGACCCACCGTGATCCGCGACTTCCTTGCCGACAGGCTCGTCGACCGCATGCACGTCGTGGTGGCCCCGATCCTGCTCGGCCGAGGAGTGCGCCTCTGGGACGGCCTGGAGGGCATCGAGAAGGACTACGAGCTCGAGGCCGCCTCCTCACCCAGCGGAGTCACGCATATGACGCTCACCCGTACGGGCGGCTGAGCCTCCTTGAGCCGTGAGCATCTGGCGCGTCGGGCCCGGGGCGGATCAGAGCCACCCGTTGCGCTTGAACCCCCGGTGGATGACGAAGCAGGCGGTCGCGATGACAGCGAGGACTAGGGGGTAGCCGAAGCGCCAGCGCAGTTCGGGCATGTGCTCGAAGTTCATGCCGTACACGCCGCACACCATCGTCGGTACGGCGACGATCGCGGCCCAGGCGGTGATCTTGCGCATGTCCTCGTTCTGGGCGACGGTGACCTGCGCGAGGTGGGCCTGGAGGATGGAGTCGAGCAGGGCGTCGAAGGCGGTGATCTGCTCGGTGACTCGGGCGAGGTGGTCGGCGACGTCCCGGAAGTACGCCTGTATCTCCTTGTCGACACAGGCACGGGGTTCGGTGGCGAGCCGGTAGACGGGGCGGGCGAGCGGGACCACGGCCCGCTTGAGTTCGAGGAGCTCGCGTTTGAGCTGGTAGATGCGGCCGGCGTCGGCGCTTCGGGGGCTGTGCGGGGAAAAGACGTCGGTCTCGACCTGGTCGATGTCGTTCTGCACGGCGTCGGCGACGGTCACATAGTCGTCGACGACGTGGTCGGCGATGGCGTGCAGAACGGCGGAGGGGCCCTTGGCCAGCAGATCCGGGCGGGCTTCGAGGTCCTCGCGCAGGGGGCCGAGGGAGCCGTGGCGGCCGTGGCGGACGGTGACGGCGAAGTCGGGGCCGGTGAAGACCATGATCTCGCCGGTGTCGACGACCTCGCTGGTCGCGGTCAGTTCGGCGTGTTCGACGTAGGTGACGGTCTTGAAGACGGCGAACAGGACCTCGCCGTACTGCTCGGCTTTGGGACGCTGGTGTGCGTGGACGGCGTCCTCGACGGCGAGCGGGTGCAGGCCGAACAGCTCGGCCACCCGCGCGAACTCCGTCTCGGTGGGTTCGTGCAGGCCGAGCCAGACGAAGCCGTGCCCGCGCTTGCGCACCCGGGCCACTGATTCCTCGACGGTGGGAGCGGCCTCCTGGCGGACGCCGTCGCGGTAGATGACGCAGTTGACGACGGTCGAGCCGAGCGGGGAGCGGGCCGGGTGACTGAGGTCCACGCGCCGTCCCCGCCACGCGAGACGGGCGACTTTGCGCAGGTTGCCGACCATCGACATGCGGTGTACTCCTTCGCCGGGATCCGACCAGTCTGCCAGGTGGCGACAAGGGCACCGGCAGCCCCTGGACCTGGGGCGCAAGGCAGCGGACCGGAACCGGCCAGGACGAATTCGGCGCGCGGGATCAGACGGTCAGACGGTCAGACGGCGGATCGCGACGACGGCCGCGTCGTCGTCGAGGTGGCCGTCGACGTAGGCCAGCAGGTCGTCCTGGAGACGGCGCAGGAGTTCGTCGGGGTCGTCCTTGGTCCACTCGGGCACGCGTTCGGTGAAGGGGTAGAAGACTCCGTCGGCATCGCGTGCTTCGATGACGCCGTCCGTGTAGAGGAGCAGCAGGTCGCCGACCTCGAACGGAAACGTCTGGACCTCGTAGGCGGCGATGCCGAAGACTCCGCCGAAGCCGATCGGGAGGTGGCTCGCCTCGGCCATGAGCGGGGTGAGGTGACTGCCCTGCAGGAGAAGCGGCGGTGGGTGACCGCAGGTGATGAGGTGGACCACCGGATCGTGGTCGGGGATGTCCAGCAGCGTGGCGGTGGCGAAGTCCTCGTTGATGTCCTGCTCCGCCTGTGATCGCCACTGGCTGGTGTCCCAGCGGAACGCGGCGTCCAGGTGGACGGCGAGGCGAGGGAGGGTGGCCTGCCGATGGGCGGCTGCGCGGAAGGCGCCGAGCAGCAGGGCCGCGTTGTTGATCGCGGCCAGGCCGTTGCCGCGCACATCGCCGATGAGGAGCCGGGTGCTGTGGTGGGCGGTCCGTGCGGCCGCGTACAGGTCTCCGCCCAGGTCGGCTTCCTCCTCGGCCGGGATGTACATGCCGGCGATCCGCAGCGCGCCGGTGTGTGCGGGCAGCGGCCGCAACAGCACACTCTGCGCTGCCTCCGCCACCGACCGCACCCGGTGCAACTGCCGCTCACGCCGGTCCCGCACCACGCAGACGGTGACGCAGACGATGGAGACGACGATCAGGGCGGCGATCTGGGCCTGGATGTTGGCGGTGGGCAGGACCCCTCGGAGCACGCCGATCAGCACCTGGGCCGCCACCGCGAGAGCCCCCATCAGCGCCGTCACGCGGGCGCCGGCGAACGCCACCGTGATCGCGGGCGCCGCCACCAGCAGCGGACCGAGGTGGATGTGCGGCGGGGCCAGCACATCCACCACACAGACCGTGACGATCAGCCCGAGCGGGAGCACGACCAGCGCGGGTGCGTGACCCGGCCGCCAGGGACGCCGCAAGTCCAGCCATGGTCGAAAGGCCATGCCTCAAGACTGCCACCGACACCCGGGCGGTGGACTCCGCCGACGGCCGACCGGACTCCTGGCAGACCGGCGGAGCACCGCGCCGGCAGACGCAGCGGCGACCCTAGGCCTGGCCGTTGGTCCCTTGGGCTGCCTGGGCGATGACGGCGGCCACGACGGCCGGGCGGGAGACGTAGACGGCGTGGCTGCCGGGGGTCTCGGAGACGGTGGCCCCGGC
>NZ_JBSFWB010000054.1:0-46134 GCF_053592635.1 Streptomyces sp. NPDC002623
CATCTCCGGCGCCGAGGTCGGCTGCCAGGGCGAGGTCGGCTCCGCCTGCTCCATGGCCGCCGGCGCCCTCGCCGAAGTCCTCGGCGGCTCCCCCGAGCAGGTCGAGAACGCCGCCGAGATCGGCATGGAACACAACCTCGGCCTCACCTGCGACCCCGTCGGCGGCCTCGTCCAGATCCCCTGTATCGAACGCAACGGCATGGCCGCGGTGAAGGCGGTCACCGCGGCCCGCATGGCGATGCGCGGCGACGGTTCGCACAAGGTGTCGCTGGACAAGGTCATCAAGACGATGAAGGAAACGGGCGCCGACATGAGCGTCAAGTACAAGGAGACGGCCCGGGGCGGGCTGGCGGTGAACATCATCGAATGCTGAAGCGAATGCCGAGAGGAACAGATGACTGGGTCGGTCAGTGCCGTCAGCAGTAACGGCACGTACTCCTTCACCAAGCCCAACCGCGCGAGCGTCACGCTGCTCGCCGGGCTCGGGGTGGAGGGCGATGTGCATGCCGGGGCCACGGTGAAGCATCGGTTCCGGATGGAGAAGGATCCCTCGCAGCCGAATCTGCGGCAGGTGCACCTCATCCACGAGGAGCTCTTCGAGGAGGTGCGGGCGGCCGGGTTCGAGGTGGCCGCCGGGCAGCTCGGCGAGAACGTGACCACCCGGGGGCTCGATCTGCTCGGTCTGCCCGTCGGGGCGCGACTGCGGCTCGGGGCCGAGGCCGTGGTCGAGGTGACCGGGCTGCGCAACCCCTGCGCCCAGATCGACGGCTTCCGGAAGGGGCTCATGAAGCAGGTCGTCGGGCGCGGCCCGGACGGCCGTCCGGCGTTCAGGTCCGGGATCATGAGCGTCGTGCTCAGCGGGGGCGTGGTGCGGCCCGGGGACTCGATCACCGTCGAGCTGCCGGACGGACCGCACCTGCCCCTCGCGATCGTCTGAACCCGGAACAGGACCCGGAAAAGGACCGGGACCGGGACCTCAGGAGCGGGACCCCAGGACCAGGACCCGGACCCGGACCGGGAGCCGGTCTAGCCGCGGAAGGTCGCGGGGCGTTCCGGGCTTGCCTCGGTCAGTGCCTTGGCGACCGCCTCCGCGCCGGCCTGCAGGCCGTAGACGGGGGTGTCGGGCTGCTGACGCCAGGAGTCGGCTATGCCGCCGGTGTCGACGGTGTCGAAGCCGAGCTCGTCGATCAGGGCGCGCACCTTCGCCTTCGCCGGCTCGTCGCCGGCGACCGGGAGCGCCATGCGGTCGGGGTCGCCGGCCGGGAGCGGACGGTCCAGGATGTCCTGGGCGTAGGTGCCGTTGAACGCCTTGACGACGGGGTGGCCGATCTGACGCTCCGTCCAGCCGCTCTCGGTGAGGCCCTCGTCCTCGATCCCCGCGATCCGGCCGTCGCGCTGCTGCGGGTAGTAGTTGTTGGTGTCGATGACGGCCACGTCGGCGGCCGCGCCGTCCAGGATGCCGGACGGCAGGTTCGGGACCGCCTTCACCGGGATCGTGATCACCACGACCTCCGCGCCCTTCGCCGCCTCCTCGACGGTGACGGGGGTCGCTCCCGTCTCCTCGGCGAGTTCCGTGAGCGTCTGCGGACCGCGGGAGTTCGCGACGGAGACGTCATGGCCGAGGGCGGTGAGCCGCCGGGTGAGGTTGCCGCCGATGTTGCCCGCGCCGATGATGCCGATCTTCATGACTGGCCCTGCCTTCCGGAGTGACACGTCGGATCCACCAGAGAATCAATGCGTGTGCATGCTTCCGAGCGGCGTCAACCGGAGTGGTTCGCCGGTTATTCCGGGGCGGCGACCGGATCCTCGAGTTCCGCAGTGAGCACGGCAGCATGCGGAAGGGGCGCCCCGCGGCTGCGGGGCGCCCCTTTTCCGCGCGCGTCACTTGCTCAGGTAGGCCCAGAACTCGTCGAACGAGAGAACCTTGTCCCCGTTGAGGTCACGGCTCTTGATGAGGACCTCGGCGACCGCCTCGGTGACGTTCCAGTCACCCTCCTGAGCGAGGGCGGTCTTGAACTCGGCCGCGGTGATGAAGCCGTCACCGTCCGTGTCGATCCGCTGGAACTGCTTGCGCGCTTCTTCGATGTCGGCCACCGATCCGCCCCTTTTTCTTTTTCTTGTCCTGCTGTCGTACTGACGCAGGTCAGATTAACCGGCCGCGCGAGCGGCGAGTGCGGCGACCGCCCACGCGAACTCCTCCTGGTAGGCCGGCTGCGGGCCGAGCCCCTGCACGACGGCCGACAACTCCCGGTAGCGCGCCACCTGTACGTTCGTCGCGGCGGTCAGCTTTTCCAGTACGGCGGCGGGGTCGGCGTCGCCGATCAGGCCCCGCACGACCTCCGCGGCCTCCGGGGCGTCGGGGGCGAGCCCCCTGCGCAGGGCGTCGCCGGCGAGCTGCACCAGCCGGCTGGTGAACCACAGGGAGGTGCCGGCCGGCGCCTCCGGCCCCCGGTCCGCCGCGTTGAACTCCACCGTGTGCCGCATCTGCGCCCGGAACGCCGGGTCCTGGATCAGCTCGGCCAGCTCCACCCAGGCGTCCACCTGCTCGGGGGTGGGGTCGTCCGGCAGGTCGGTCGCCGCGAACCGCAGCCGGGTGCGGATGTCGGGGTCGGCGGTGTCGAGGCCGTCGAAGATCTCCGTCATGAAGTCGTGGACGATCCGCGACCGCTCGGCCGCCGACAGTCGGGCCAGTCTGTTCATCAAGGTCGCCTCCTGTGCGCTCGCACCGCGTCGGGCCACCGACGACAGCACCGCACGGGTCACCCGCAGCGCTCTGATCTGCGCGTCCAGCGCGGTCACATGCGCCGCCGCGACCTCCGCGACCGTCCGTTCCCCGGCCAGCACCCGGCGCACGTCGGCCAGGCCCAGACCCAGCTCGCGCAGGGTGCGGATCAGCTCCAGCCGGGCGGCGGACTACCGGAAGATGCCCGTGTGGCCGAGGGAGTAGCGGCCGGGCTGGGGGTAGACGGCGAGGCCGTGCGGGCCGCTGCCGACCTTGATGCGGGCGAGCTGGCGGCCGGTGGCGGTGTCGATGGCGTACACCTCGGAGTTGTACCGCCCGGACAGCCACAGGACCTTGCCGTCCGCGGAGACGCCGCCCATGTCCGGGCTGCCGCCCTGCGGGAGTCGCCACTTCTTCGTGAGCCGATTCTCGTGGAAGTCGAAGACGGAGACGGTGCCCTCGCCGCGGTTGGAGATGTACATCTCGCGGGAGTCGCGACCGATGTACAGCCCGTGGCAGCCTTTGCCGGTGGGCAGGAACTCCGGCTCGCCGAACGTGTCGCCGTCGACGATCCACATCCCGTGGGCCATCATGTCCGCGACGTAGAACCGCTTCCCGTCGGGCGAGACCTTCACATCCTGCGGCATGGCGCCCTTGAAGGGCAGTCGCTGCTGTCCGACCACCTTCATCTGCTCGGTGTCGACCTTCAGCAGTTCACCGCTGAACTCGCAGGACACGATGAAGTACCTCCCGTCGAGCGAGAAGTCGGCGTGGTTGACGCCGTAGCAGGTGACCGGTTCGGTCTTGATCCGCTTCATGGTGTGCGGGTCGCGGAAGACGAGCTCGCGGTCGAGGGAGGCCATGACGATCGCGTACTTGCCGTTGGGCGTGAAGTAGAGGTTGTACGGGTCGTGCACCTCGACCGATCTGCCCGCCTTGCCGGTCTTCGGGTCGATGGGGGTGAGGGTGTGCCCGCGGTTGTTGTTGACCCACAGGGTCTTCAAGTCCCAGGAGGGGACGACGTGTTGGGGCTGGCGGCCGACATGGACGGTCTCGATCACCTGGTACGTCTTCGGGTCGATGACGGAGACGGTGTCGGACTCGGTGTTGGGGACGTACACCCGGGACGGGAAGTCCTTGACGACCGGGGAGAGCCTGTTCGGGCGGTCGGCTGCGTAGACGTCCTTCGGGTCCAGCACCGGCGGCATGCCGGGCAGTCCGTCGACGAGTGGTTTCACCGGCTTCTTCACGGGCGCCGGCGCCGCCGCCCGGGTGGCCTTGGCCGCGCCGTCCTCGCCCTCGGCGCCGCAGGCGGCGAGCAGGGCGAGGGCGACGGCGGCCGGGAGGGCGCATTTCGCGAGGTTTCGGTGCATCAGCCGATCAGCTCCGTGGTGGTGACCGCGTGCAGTCCGCGGCGGGCGAGTTCGTCCAGGACGGCCGGAAGCGCGGCGACCGTGTCCGCGTACCCAAAGTGCAGGCTCACGACGGACCCGCCCCGGACCTGGCCGAGGACGTTGCGGGCGACGGCGGGAGCGCCGGGCGAGGTGAAGTCGAGGGAGTCGACGTCGTAGGAGAGGACGTGCGGGTAGCCGGCGCGGCGGGCCAGCGCCTCGACGAGCGGCGAGGCGCGGACGGCCCGGGAGGGGCGGAACCAGGTGCCGATGGACCCGGTGAGCCTGCGCAGCCGCTCGGCGCACCCGGCGATCTCGGCCGCCGCGTCCGGCTCCGACATGGCGTTGACGTCCAGGTGCCGCTGGGTGTGGTTGCCGAGGTCGTGACCGCCGTCCAGGATCCGGCGGGCGAGGTCGGGGTGTTCGTCGAGCCAACTCCCGACCGCCAGGACGGTGACCCGTGCCCCGTGCCGCTCGGCTTCACCGAGCAGGGCCCGGGCGACGGCGGGTTCCCCCTGCCCGTGGAAGGTGAGCGCGACCCGGGGACGGTCCCGGGGGCCATGGGCGATCTGGGCGGGCTGCCGGGGAAAGGTGCGGGGGCCGGGGGCCGCACCGGCGGAGGGGGCTGTGCTCGCGGGGGCGCGGGGGGCGACGGCACCCGAGGGACTCCCGAGGGGCGAGCACGCGGCGGCACACGCACCCCCGGCGACGAGCCCGGCGCCCGCCCGCAGCAGATAACGACGGTCGGATGTGGTCACTTGCACCATTTAAGGGGCTAAATGGTGCAATTCCGGCGATTGACCCACCCTTACAGTCCGTCCGGCGCTTGAGGACGAGGCCGTCAGGCCGAAGCGGGGGTCTGGGGGCGGCAGCCCCCAGGGACGGGACACCGGCACCGGGTGCCTGAGAAGCGACCCGGACCGACCCCGCGGCCGCGCCTACCGGTCGGCGACCCTCATCTCGAACCAGGTCGTCTTGCCCCGGGGCAGCAGGTCCACGCCCCAGCGGTCGGACAGCTTGTCGACCAGGAACAGACCGCGGCCGCTGACGTCCAGTTCCTGGACCGGCATCAGACAGGGAAGGCCGCGGGAGGGGTCGCGGACCTCGACGCGGATCCAGCCGCGGCGGCGGCGCATCCGGAGACCGAAGACGCGGGCGCCGGTGTGCCGTACGGCGTTGCCGACGAGTTCGGAGACGAGAAGGACCGCGTCCTCCGTCATCTTGGGGGTCAGTCCCCACTGCCTCAGGACGACGACCTGGGCCAGTCGGCGGGCCGTCGCGGCGGACTCGGGGCGGGACGGCAGCGGAACCTCGCCCTCCGTCGGATTGCCGAACAACTCCAGCGCCTTGAGCGCCCGTTCGTCCTCGACCGCAGGCGACCAGCGCGCCGCGGTCGCACGGCCCGGCCCCCGCGGCTGTTCGATGCCCTCCAGCCCCGCCATGCCCCCATCATGGCCGCCCAGCACGCCCTCCGGGGCCGTTCCGACGGAATACGCCCCCCGGAATCGACCGTTCCGGATGATGCGATCGGCATATGCCAGCGGCAGCACAAAGCCTGACAAACCCGCGTCGACCTGCAGCAACGGCTCACCCACCGGCAATCCACAGGCTCCCTCGACAAGGCAGGCTTAAGGTCGCCTTAAGGTTTCGATAAACCGCCCCATCGAGGGACCAGGGTGGGACCCGGGTGAGACATCCCGTCAATTGCAAGTGATTCCGGGCAGTTTGAAGGAGACGTCACTCACAGCGGGCGCTCACAGGAACTTGGCCTTGCCCGGCCCTTCCTCCACGAAACTGCGCATGCCGATCTCGCGGTCGGCGGTCGCGAACAGGCCCGCGAACCAGCTGCGTTCGACCGCCAGGCCGGTGTCGAGATCCGTCTCCAGGCCGGTGTCGATCGACTCCTTCGCGGCGCGCAGAGCGAGCGCCGGACCCTGCGCCAGCTTCGCCGCCCAGGCATGCGCCTCGGTGTACACGTCGGCGGCCGGGACGACCCGGTCCACCAGACCCAGGGTCAGCGCCTCGTCGGCCTTCACCATCCGGCCCGTGAAGATGAGGTCCTTGGCCTTGGAGGGGCCGATCAGCCGGGCCAGCCGCTGGGTGCCGCCGGCGCCGGGGATCAGCCCGAGCAGGATCTCCGGCTGGCCCAGCTTGGCGTTGTCCCCGGCGATGCGGAAGTCCGCGCACAGCGCGAGCTCGCAGCCGCCGCCCAGCGCGTATCCGGTGACGGCCGCGACGACCGGCTTGGGGATCCGGGCCACGGCCGTGAAGGAGTCCTGCAGGGCGCGGGCGCGCAGGACCATCGCGGTGTGGTCCATCTCCTGCATCTCCTTGATGTCCGCGCCCGCCGCGAACGCCTTCTCACCGCCGTACACGACGACCGCGCGGACGTCGTCCCGCCGGGTCGCCTCCTCGGCGAGCTCCTTGAGACGGTCCTGCGTGGCGACGTCCAGCGCGTTCATGGGCGGGCGGTCGAGACGGAGCGTGCCGACGCCTTCGGCGACTTCGAGATTCACGGTCATGCCAGCAGGTTAACGGCGACTAACGACGGCGGGCCCGGTGCCGTGTGTCACAGCGCCGGGCCCGTCGTCAGGGGACTGCTCGTCAGGGGGCTGCTACTTCTTCCACTCCGCCCAGGGGATGTTCCAGCCGTTGAGGCCGTTGGCCGGGTCGACCGTCGGGTCGGTGGAGTTCTTCACGGTCACGACGTCGCCGACCATCGAGTGGTTGAAGAACCACGCGGCGGCGATGGAGCTGTCGTAGCCGCCGCGCACGTCCCGCAGGCCGATGCAGCCGTGGCTGGCGTTGTAGTTGCCGAAGGCGTCGCCGCCCCAGTAGTTGCCGTGCACGAAGGTGCCGGAGTTGGTCAGCCGCATGGCGTGCGGGACGTCCTTGATGTCGTACTCGCCGTCGTAGCCGACCGTGTCGCCGTTCATCCGGGTCACGGTGAACTTCTCGCTGATGACCATCTGGCCGTTCCAGGTCGCGTAGCCGGGCTTGCCGGTGGTGACCGGGATGGTCTTGACGACCTTGCCCTCCTGCATGACCTTCATCGTGTGCTTCTTGGCGTCCACCACGGACACCTGGTCGCGGCCGATGGTGAAGGACACGGTCTTGGACTGCTCGCCGTAGACGCCCTTGCGGCCCTCGACTCCGTCGAGGTTCAGCGAGACCGTCACCTTGGTGCCGGCCTTCCAGTACTTCTCGGGACGGAAGTCCAGGCGGTCGTTGCCGAACCAGTGGCCCTCGACCTCGACGGCCGGCACGGTCTTGATCGTGATGGCCTTCTCGACGTCGGCCGGCTTGGTGATGCCACGCGTGAAGTTCACCGAGAACGGCATGCCTACGCCGACGGTGGAGCCGTCCTCGGGCGTGAAGTTGCCGATGAAGGTGTTCTTCGGGCTCAGCGTGGTGAAGGAGGAGTCCTCGGCGGCCGTCCGGCCCGCGGAGTCCTTGGCG
Organism: Streptomyces sp. NPDC002623; assembly: GCF_053592635.1. Lineage (NCBI taxonomy): Bacteria > Bacillati > Actinomycetota > Actinomycetes > Kitasatosporales > Streptomycetaceae > Streptomyces > Streptomyces sp. NPDC002623. The sequence goes on from NZ_JBSFWB010000054.1 coordinate 7,573, forward strand.
ACCGCGTGCACCTGGTACGCGGTGGACGCGGCCAGGTGCGTGGCGGGCGTCCAGCCGGCGCCGTCGGCCGAGATCGCGCCGTCGATCTTCTTGCCCTTGGCGTCCTTGACGGTGACCTCGGTCAGCTTGCCCTTGGCCGCGCTGACCTTCAGGGCGCCGCTGGTGTCCACGTCCTTGGCGCCGGTCTTCGGGGCGATGGTGACGACCGCCTCCGACTGCTTGCTCTCGGCGGCGGCGGAAGCGCCCTTGTCGCCGTCGTCCTTGGCGGTGGACCCGGAGTCCGAGTCCCCGCCTCCGCCGCACGCCGTGACGGCCAGCAGCAGCCCTCCGACGATCAGCGCCAACCGCTTGTCACGGCCGCGCGAGCGCCCCCCAACCGACGCCCCCGATATCGGTCGCACGTTCAAAGTCGTTCTCCCCACTCCCCCGGGCCCTCCCCGGGCCCGCAGCGACGCGTCACCCGCGTTCGCCGCATATTAACCACATGGTCAGCGGCCCCGGCGGGCCAAGATTGTCACCGTTCGGTCCCAAGTAGGACCGTGAATGCGGGGGGAAGGTTGCATGCGGGGCGGGGTCAGTTCACGGCGCTTCCGGCGAGCCACTCCTGCCAGCTCATGTTCCAGCCGCCGAGCCCGTTGTCGGGGGCGACGACCTTGTCCTTGCTGTGGACGACCTCGACGACGTCCCCGACGAGACTGCGGTCGAAGAACCAGCCCGCGGGCGTCTCCGCCCCGCCCCCCTTGACGTCCCGGAGGCCGACGCAGCCGTGGCTGACGTTGGCGTTGCCGAAGACGTCCTCCGCCCAGTAGTTGCCGTGCAGGAAGGTGCCGGAGCTGGTCAGGCGCATGGCGTGCGGGACGTCCGGAATGTCGTACTCGCCCTTGCCGTCGGCCTTCTTGAAGCCGACCGTGGCGCCGTTCATCCGGGTCAGCTCCAGCATCTCGGTCACCACCATCTTGCCGTTGTACGTGGTGTTCTTCGGCGCCCCGGCGGTGATCGGCACGGTGGCCAGCAGTTCGCCGTCGCGGCGCACCTGCATGGTGTGCTTCGCCGCGTCCACCAGGGACACCTGGCTGCGGCCGACGGTGAACGAGAACGACTTCTGCTGCAGCCCGTACACGCCGGGCGCCCCTGCGACGTCCCGCAGCCCGAGCGCGACCGTGACCCGGGTGCCGGGCTTCCAGTACTCCTCGGGGCGGAAGTCGAGCCGGGTGTTCCCGAACCAGTGGGGCCGGATGTCCGCCGCCGGTTCGGCGGTGACCCGCACGGCGCGTTCGACGGCCGCGCGGTCGTCGATCTCCCGGTTGAACTCCAGCGAGACGATCATCCCGGTGCCGACGGTGGCACGGTTCTCGGGGGTGACGTAGCCGATGAAGCGCTCCTTGGGGACGTAGGTGGTGAACGTGGTGTGGCGGGCCGAGCGGTTGCCCTCGCCGTCCAGCGCCACGACGTCCACGGTGTAGCGGGCGGCGAGCCCGAGCCGTTCGTCGTCCGGCTGCCAGCTCAGACCGTCCGCGGCGATCCGGCCCGGGACGACGGCCTCCCGGGCGTCCTGCGACCGGACGACCTTCACCGACTCCAGCCGCCCGTCGGGCACCCGCACCCGCAACTCCTCCCCGGGCTGCACGCCCTTGGCGCCGTCCGCCGGGGCGACCCGGATGACGTCCTCGGGGGCCGGGGGTCTGCCGACCATCCGGTCGAGCCCGCTGCGGCTGTCGCCGCCGGTGCAGCCCGCGGCCCCAGCCAGTAGTCCTGCCCATGTCATTACGGCGGCCAGTGCGACCCCCGCGCGCCGTGCGCGCCCTTGTACGTGCCTCACGGCGTACCCAACGATCGGGCACGCTCCGGGGAAACGTGAGTGCGACGGCCGCTCTGGGCAGAAAAGGGGGGAGGACGACGCGACGAGGGGCCGCGGCGGGACACCGCGCGCTCTTTCCCCACGTCGTTCCATGAGCCGCGGGAGGCGAGCCGGTGTCCAGCGCAGCCGAGCAGGAGGCGGTGGCGGCAGAACGCGCCACGCCGGACATCGTCGTGAACGGTGCGCCGCGCAAGGTGCCGGGACCGCCCGTGCGGCCGGGTGCGTCCACTCCGTTGGGCGCCCGGTTCCGGGTCGGCCCGGACGGGGTCGCGGGCACCAACTTCGCGCTGTGGGCGGGCGGGGCGGAGTCCGTCGAGCTCTGTCTGTTCGACGAGGCGGGGCGGGAGACACGGGCCCGGCTGACCGAGCTCACGCACGAGATCTGGCACGGCTTCGTGCCCGGGGTCATGCCGGGCCAGCGCTACGGCTACCGCGTGCACGGCCGCTGGGACCCGTGGACCGGGGGCCGCTGGAACCCGGCGAAGCTGCTCCTGGACCCCTACGCCCGCGCGGTGGACGGCGAGTTCGGCCTGCCCCCGGAGGTGTACGGGCATGTCCGCGACTGGCCCCAGCAGCAGGTCGCCGACACCGTCCGCGACGAACGCGACTCGGCGCCCTACGTCCCGAAGGGCATCGTCGTGCACGATGACGACGACTGGGCCGACGACCGCCGGCCGAAGACCCCGTGGGCGGACTCGGTGATCTACGAGCTGCACGTCCGCGGCTTCACCCGGCTGCACCCCGGGATTCCGGAGGAACTGCGCGGCACCTACGCCGGCCTGGCGCACCCGGCGGCGATCGAGCACCTGGTGCGGCTGGGCGTCACGGCGGTGGAGCTGCTGCCCGTCCACCAGTTCGCGCACGAGGACCATCTGCTGCGCCGCGGTCTGAAGAACTACTGGGGCTACAACTCGATCGGCTACTTCGCCCCGCACGCCGCGTACGCCGCCGCCGGGACGACCGGTCAGCAGGTCGGCGAGTTCAAACGGATGGTGCGGGCGCTGCACGCGGCAGGCATCGAGGTCGTCCTGGACGTCGTCTACAACCACACGGCGGAGGCGGGCGAGCTCGGCCCGACCCTCTCCCTGAAGGGCATCGACAACCGCGGCTACTACCGCCTCCAGTCCGACGCCCGCCGGTACGCGGACTACACGGGCTGCGGGAACACCCTGCACGTGGTCCAGCCGCATGTGCTGCGGCTGATCACCGACTCGCTGCGCTACTGGGTGACGGAGATGGGCGTCGACGGCTTCCGCTTCGACCTGGCGGCGGCCCTGGCCCGCTCCATGCACGACGTCGACATGCTCTCCCCGTTCCTGGCGGTGATCGCGCAGGACCCGGTACTGCGCCGGGTCAAGCTGATCGCGGAGCCGTGGGACGTGGGCTCGGGCGGCTACCAGGTGGGCGCCTTCCCACCCCTGTGGACGGAGTGGAACGACCGCTACCGCGACACGGTCCGCGACTTCTGGCGGCACGCGCTGCCGGACGTCCGGGAGATGGGCTACCGGCTGTCGGGCTCCAGCGACCTGTACGCGTGGGGCGGACGGCGGCCGTACGCGTCCGTCAACTTCGTCACCGCGCACGACGGTTTCACCCTGCGCGACCTGGTGTCCTACGAGCGCAAGCACAACGAGGCCAACGGCGAGGGCAACCGGGACGGCACGAACGACAACCGTTCCTGGAACGGCGGGGTCGAGGGCCGGACCTCCGACGAACGCGTCCTGGCGCTACGGCGCCGCCAGTTGAGGAACCTGCTGACGACCCTGCTGCTGTCGACGGGCGTGCCGATGCTGGTCGCCGGCGACGAACTCGGGCGCACACAGGGCGGCAACAACAACGCCTACTGCCAGGACAACGAGATCAGCTGGGTGGACTGGAGTCTGCTGGAGGACCCGGGCTGGAAGGCCCTGTACGAGCTCACCTCCCGCCTGATCGCGCTGCGCCACCGCCACCCGGTCCTGCGGCGCCGGGCGTTCTTCTCCGGGCGGGCGCACTCGGCGGACGGGCTGCGGGACCTGGCCTGGTTCACGCCTCGGGGCACGGAGATGACGGAGGGCGACTGGTACGCGCCCGCGGCGACGCTGGGGATGTACCTGTCCGGGCGGGACATTCCCGGCCGGGACGAGCGGGGCGCGCCGATCACCGACGACAGCTTCCTCGCGGTGCTGCACGCGGGGCACGCGCCGGTGGACTTCGTCCTGCCGGGGCCGCCGTGGGCGGAGCGGTACGAGGTGGTCGTGGACACGTCGAGGGAGGAGCAGGGGGAGGCGCCGGGACTGACGCACCCCGCGGGGGCGGCGGTGCGGGTGCCGGGTCGGGCGGTGCTGTTGCTGCGTGTGGTGGAGTGACGGTCCCGGGAAGCCGGCCCCTGAATTTCCGCGAAAAACGCAGGTCGTAGGACCGACGTCGGATGCCGATCGGGCCAAAACTCGGTGGGCGATGTCAGTGCCGATCCGTAGGCTCGCCCGTGATGCCGACGACACGTGAGAACACCGAGGACCGGTCCGCGGTGCGGACACTGCTGCGCCTGTGGCCGTACGTACGCCCCGCGCGGGCGCGGCTCTTCGCGGCCGCCTCCGTCGCGGTCCTCGCCTCCTGTACGGGTCTGGTGATCCCGCTCGTCCTGAAGTGGATGGTGGACGGGCCGGTCGCCGACCGGGACCGCGCCGGGGTGTGGCTGGGCGCCCTCTGTCTGCTGCTGCTCGGGTTCGCCGAGGCCCTTCTGTTCGGGGCGAGACGCTGGCTGGTGGCGCGCCCGCTGTCACACGTCGAGGCGGAGATGCGGGCCGCTCTGTACCAGCGGCTGCAGCGGCTGCCGGTGGCGTTCCACGACCGCTGGCCGTCGGGTCAGCTGCTGTCCAGGGCGACCGCGGACCTGGGTCTGGTGCGGATGTTCCTCGCCTTCCCGCTGACGTTCCTGCTGGTCAACAGCGTGACCATCGTCATCGGTGTGATCATCATGCTGCTCCAGGACTGGACGCTCGGCGTGGTGATCCTGGGGCCCGCGATCCCGGTCATGGTGATGTGCGTGGTCTTCGAGCACCGGTACGCGGTCGTGGCGCGGCGCGCGCAGGACCAGGTCGGCGATCTGACGACGGTCGTCGAGGAGAGCGTCCTCGGGATCCGCATCATCAAGGGCTTCGGCCGGCACCGCAGCCAGGCGCAGGCCTTCCGGGAGATCTCGAAGTCGCTGCGCGGCACGGAGCTGTCCAAGGCGCGTCTCCTCGCCACGATCTGGGCCGTGATCGTGACGCTGCCGGAGCTCGCGATCGGGGCGGCGCTGGTGCTGGGCGCGATGCAGGTCGCGGACGGGGAGCTGTCCGCGGGCACGCTGGTCGCCTTCCTGTCGACGGCGCTCGCACTGCGCTGGCCGGTGGACTCGATCGGCTTCCTGCTCGCGATGAGCCAGGAGGCGGCCACGGCGACCGAGCGCTACTTCGAGGTGATGGACGAGGAACCCGAGAGCGAGAAAGCAGAGAACAGGGAAGCCGAGAACGGGGAACAGGCCAGGGACAGGGACGGGGACGGGGACGGGGACAGCGTTGTCGGGGCGGACGCGGCGGTCGGCGCCGGACTCCGGTTCGACGGCGTCGTCTTCCGCTACCCGGACGCCGATCCCGCCTCCCCGCCCACCCTGAACCACGTCGACCTGCACATCCGGCCGGGTGAGTCGATGGCCCTGGTCGGGGCCACCGGCAGCGGGAAGACGACGCTCACCGCGCTCGTCCCCCGGCTGCACGAGGCGACCTCGGGCCGGATCACCCTCGACGGCACGGACGTCACCGCGATGTCCCGTTCCGAGCTGCGCTCGAAGGTCGCCGTCGCCTTCGAGGAACCCACCCTGTTCTCGGCGAGCGTCGGGGAGAACGTCCTGATGGGCACCGACGCGGAAGACGCCGGCCGCGACGAGCTGGACCGGGCCCTCGCCGTCGCCCAGGCCGACTTCGTGCACGCCCTGCCGCAGGGCGCCGACACCCAGGTCGGCGAACAGGGGCTCAGCCTCTCCGGCGGCCAGCGGCAGCGCCTCGCGCTGGCCAGAGCCGTGGTCGGACGGCCCCGGTTCCTCGTCCTCGACGACCCGCTCTCCGCGCTGGACGTGCACACCGAGGCCGCCGTGGAGGCCGCCCTGCGCCAGGTCCTCGCCGACACGACCGCGCTGATCGTCGCCCACCGCCCCTCCACCGTGCTGCTCGCCGACCGGGTGGCTCTGCTGTCCGGCGGCCGGATCACCGCCGTGGGCACCCACCAGGAACTGCTGCGCGGCAACCCCGAGTACGCCCACCTCATGTCCGGAACCGGCCGCCAGGAGGACGACCGATGACCACCACCCCCACGACCTCCTCCCCCACGGACGACCCGACGAGCGACCCCGCCACCGACCCCGCCACCGACCCCGCCTCCGGCTCCGGCTCGGAGGACCGACCGGAGGAGCCGCGTCCGTCGGCCGTCGAGGACCCCTTCGACAAGGACGTCCTGCCGACGCCGCCCGGCGCCACCGGCACGCTGCTGCGCTCCCTGCTCGCCCCCATGAAGGCCCGGGTCGCCCTCACCACCGTCCTGCTGCTGCTCCAGCAGGCGGCGGTGCAGGCCGGCCCGCTGCTGGTGGCGTACACCATCGACCGCGCCGTACCGGCCTTCCGGGCCGACGACCACGGGCCGCTGATCGCGGCCGGCGCCGGCTATCTGCTGTGCGCGCTGGTCTCCGGCGGCCTGCAGTACGCGTTCCTGGTCGCCGCCGCCCGCGTCAACCAGGACGTGCTGCTCGATCTGCGCGGCCGGATCTTCCGCCATGCGCAGGCGCTCAGCATCGACTTCCACGAGCGCTACACCTCGGGCCGGCTCATCTCCCGCTCCACCAACGACGTGGAGGCCCTGCGCGAGCTCCTCAACGAGGGTCTGCAGGAGCTCGTGACGGTCGTGCTGTCCTTCGCGTTCATCTCCGCGATGCTGCTCTGGCTGGACCTGGGCCTGGGCGCCGTCGCCGTGGTCTCCTTCGTGCCGCTGTACCTCCTCGTGCGGGTCTACCGGCGGCGCGCCGGGCGGGTGTTCACCGCGCGGTCGACCGCGATCGCGGCCGTGATCGTGAAGTTCGTGGAGACGATGAACGGCATCCGCCCGGTGCGCGCGTTCCGCCGCGAGGCCGTCAACGACGCCGACTTCCGGGTCCTCAACCGGCGGCACGAACGCAGGAACGGCGACGCGCTGCTGGAGATGGCCCGCTATGTCGTCGGGTCGCGGCTGGTCGCCAACACGGCGGTCGCGGGGATCGTGCTGTGGGGCGCCTCCCGGGTGGCGGACGGCACGCTGGAGCTGGGCGTGCTGGCGGCGGCGGTGCTGTATCTGCGGCGGCTGTACGACCCGATCGACCGGCTCGCCATGTTCCTCAACTCCTACCAGTCGGCGGCCGCCTCCCTGGAGAAGATCGCGGGGCTGCTGGCCCAGACGCCCACCGTTCCGGAGCCGGCCAAGCCGCGCGAACTCCCGCCGCTTGAAGGCGAGTCGCCGGGCCGCGAGGTCGTCTTCGACGGGGTCTCCTTCGGCTACCGCACGGGCGGCGAGGTCCTCCCCGGCTTCGATCTCACGCTGCCCGCCGGACAGACGGTCGCCGTCGTCGGCTCCACCGGCGCCGGCAAGTCCACGCTGGCCAAGCTGCTCGCCCGGTTCTACGACCCCTCCGCGGGCCGGGTGCTGCTGGCCGGCGTCGATCTGCGCGAGCTGCCGGTGCCCGAGCTGCGGCGCGGGGTGGTCATGGTGACGCAGGAGGCGTTCCTGTTCTCCGGCACGGTCGCCGAGAACATCGCCATCGGGCGGCCGGACGCGAGCCGGGAGGAGATCGAGCGCGCGGCGAAGGCCATCGGCGCGCACGAGTTCATCAGCGCCCTGCCCGACGGCTACGACACCGACGTGCGCAAGCGCGGCGGCCGTATCTCCGCGGGCCAGCGTCAACTGGTCGCGTTCGCACGGGCGTTGCTCGCCGACCCGGCGGTGCTGATCCTCGACGAGGCGACCAGTTCGCTGGACGTCCCCGGCGAGCGGGCCGTGCAGGCGGCGATGGCGACGGTGCTGAAGGGCCGTACCGCGGTGGTGATCGCGCACCGGCTGTCGACCGTGGAGATCGCGGACCGGGTGCTCGTCATGGAGCACGGCCGGATCGTCGAGGACGGCAGTCCGGCCGAGCTGATCGCGGGCACCGGCCGGTTCGCGGATCTGCACCGGGCGTGGCGGGACAGCCTCGCGTGAGGCGCGGGGACGCCGCGGTCGACGTGCAGGGGGATCCCGGCGTCCCGGACTGCCGCAACGGCTGGGCCTATCTGGCCTGGCTGGTGCGCTGCCAGCCGTGGCGGGGAGTGGCCGGGGCGGTGCTGGCCAGCGTCTGGATGGTGCTGATGGCGATGTCGCCGTATCTGCTGTCGAAGGCGGTGGACGAGGGTCTGGAGCCCGGTGACACGGCCGCGCTGGTCGGCTGGACGGCCGCGCTGACGGTCGTCGGGGCGGCCAACTCCTGGGTGAGCATCATGCGGCACCGCACGATGACACGGCTGCGGATGGACGCGTACTTCCGCACGATCAAGGTGACCGTCGGGCAGGCGGTGCGGCTGGGGGACGCGCTGCCGCGCCGGACGGGCGCCGGGGAGGTCGTCACCATCGGCGTGGGCGATGTGCACACCATCGCGCAGGCGCTGACGGTGATCGGGCCCGGCGTGGGCTCGGTCGTCGTGTACGTGTTCGTCGCCGGGCTGCTGCTGGCCGTCTCACCGCTGCTGGCGGCCGTCGTCCTGCTCGGGATGCCGGTGGTCGCCGTGCTCGTCGGGCCGCTGATGTCACGGCTGCGCGGGGCGGAGGGCGAGTACCGGGAGCGGCAGGGGATGCTCACGGCGCGGATCGGGGATCTCGCGGGCGGGCTGCGGGTGCTCAACGGGCTGGGCGGCAAGAGCCTGTTCGCGGACGGGTTCCGGCGGGACTCGGGGCGGCTGCGGGAGCAGGGCTACCGGGTGGGCTCGTCCGCCAGCTGGCTCCAGTCGCTGGGGGTGGGGCTGCCGAGGCTGTTCCTCGCCGCGGTGACCTGGCTCGCGGTCCGCGAGGCCGTCCAGGGGAAGCTGACGGTCGGCGAGCTGGTGTCGGTGTACGGCTATGTCGCGGTGCTGGTGGGCCCGGTGGCGTTCCTCGTCGACATGGGCTACGAGCTCAGCCGGGGCCTCGTCGCCGCCGACCGGGTCGTACGGCTGCTGCGGCTCGAACCCGATCCGGACAGCGGGACGGCCGAGGCGCCGGCCGAGGCCGCGGTGCTGCACGACCCGGGCTCGGGCGTGCGGGTCCGGCCGGGCCGGCTGACCGCGCTGGTCGGGGCGCGCGCCCCCGAGCTGACGGCCCTGGTGGACCGGCTCGGCCGGCTGGGCCCGACGGACGTCTCCTGGGGCGGGGTCCGGCTCGACGCGATCCCGCTCGCCCAGGTGCGGGCCAGGATCCTGGTCGCGGACAACGAGGCCGACCTGTTCGCCGGGCCGCTGCGCGAGGTGGTGGGCGGACGCGGCGACCCCGGCCCGGAGCGACTGCGGGCGGCGGTGCGGGCGGCGGCGGCCGACGACATCGTGCAGGGGCTCGCGGAGGGGCTCGACGCGCCGGTGACCGCACAGGGCCGCAGTCTGTCCGGCGGTCAGCGGCAGCGGGTCCGGCTGGTGCGGGCGCTGCTCGCCGACCCGGAGGTGCTGCTGGCCGTGGAGCCGACGTCGGCGCTGGACGCGCACACGGAGGCGGCGGTGGCCGAGCGGCTGCGGGCGGCCCGCTCGGGCCGGACGACGGTCGTCACGACGACGTCCCCGCTCGTCCTCGATCACGCGGACACGGTGCTCTACCTGGTCGACGGGAAGCTCGCGGCCACCGGGCGCCATCGCGAGCTGCTGGAACGGGAGCCGGGATACCGGGCATTGGTGGCGCGGGACGCCGAGAACGCCGAGGAGGTCGCACGGTGACGGCCGACGGAAGGCGGCTGCCCGTCGCCGGGCCCGCCGAGGTGCGGCGGGCCGCGGGCAGACTGGTGCGGGCCGACGGACGAGCGGTGGTCGGGGTGCTGCTGCTCAACGTGCTGGCCGCCGCCTCGGGGCTGGCCGGGCCCTGGCTGCTGGGCCGGATCATCGACGAGGTGCGCGCCGGGCGCGGGATCGGGGTGGTGGACCGGCTGGCCGCGGCGATCGCCCTGTGCGCGCTCGCTCAGCTGCTCCTGGTCCGCTGGGCACGCTACGCGGGGCACCGGTTCGGGGAGCGGACGCTGGCCCGGGTGCGGGAGGAGTACGTCGACCGGGCGCTGGCGCTGCCCGCGTCGGTCGTGGAGCGGGCCGGCACCGGCGATCTGACCACCCGCGGCACCGCGGATGTGGCGGCCGTCGGCACGACCCTGCGCGACGCCGGGCCGGAGCTGCTGGTCTGCTCCGTGCAGGCGCTGTTCACGCTTGCCGCGGTGTTCTTGGTCGACCCGCTGCTCGGCGCGGTCGGGGTGCTGGGGCTGACCCCGATCTGGTGCGCGCTGCGCTGGTATCTGCGCCGGGCCCGCTCGGCCTATCTCGACCAGAGCGCGGCGGACTCGGAGGTCGCCGAGTCGCTCGCCTCGACGGCCGCCGGGGCCCGGACCGTCGACGCGTTCCGGCTGGCGAAGCGACGGACGACGGCGAGCCGGGACGCGCTGACGACGGCCCGCCGCACCCGCTTCCACACGCTGTATCTGCGGACGGTGTTCTTCCCGGTCGTCGAGGTGTCGTACTCGTTGCCGGTGGCGGGCGTGCTGCTGCTCGGCGGTGTGCTGCACGGGCGGGGCATGGTGAGCCTCGGGGCGGTGGTGGCGTCGGCGCTGTATCTGCGGCAGCTCACCGAGCCGCTCGACGAGATCCTGATCCGCGTCGAGCAACTCCAGTCCAGCAGTGCCTCGTTCGCCCGGGTCGAGGGGCTGGCGCAGGCACCGCGGGCGGTCACCGAGGCGTCCCCCGTCCCGGCGGACGACCGGATCGACGTGACCGGCGTGCGGTACTCCTACGAGCGGGGCGGCGAGGTGCTGCGCGGGGTCGATCTGACCGTGCGGCCCGGGGAGCGGCTCGCGGTCGTCGGCCCGTCCGGCGCGGGCAAGACCACGCTGAGCAGGCTGCTGGCGGGGGTGGACGCGCCGAGCGCGGGCACGGTGACGGTGGGCGGGGTGCCGGTCGCGGACCTCGCGCCCGAGACGCTGCGCCGGCAGGTCGTGCTGGTCACCCAGGAGCACCACGTCTTCCTCGGCACGGTCCGCGACAACCTGCTGATCGCCGAACCGGCCGCGGACGACGAGAAGTTGTGGGCGGCGCTGGCCGCGGTGGGCGCCGCGGACTGGGTCCGGGAGCTGCCCGGCGGCCTCGACGCCGTGCTGGGCGGGGACGGTTGCCGTACGGACGGCTCGCAGGCCCAGCAACTCGCCCTGGCCCGGGTGGTGCTGGCGGACCCGCACACGCTGATCCTGGACGAGGCGACCGCCCTGCTGGACCCGATGACCGCCCGGCACACCGAACGCGCCCTGGCGGCCGTGCTGCGGGGCCGTACGGTCATCGCGATCGCCCACCGGCTGCACACCGCCCACGACGCGGATCGCGTCGCGGTGATGGAGGACGGCCTGCTCACCGAACTCGGCACGCACGAGGCACTGGTGACGGGCGAGGGCGCGTACGCGGCACTGTGGCGGACCTGGCACGGAGACCAGCCGGCCGACGGCCGGTAGACCACCTGGTCCGTATCCGGTAACCCCTTTGGTCCGTATATCGAACATGAACTCCCGGACAACGGACCGTTTCCGGCCAACTTTCTGACGCGGTCCTGACAGACAGCGCAATCCACTGCCACTCTTCCCACTGCTGGTTCACAGCAACCCCACAGCCCCCGGCTGCGGCGGGGGGCCGCTCCACGTACCGCCTTTGTTCTGCGTACCGCCTTTGTCGTGCCCGTACGGCCCACCCGCCGTCGGGTCTCCCCTGGCCGTGTGATCCGCGGCCGCGCAGAAGGAGTCAGTGTTGAGCAGCAGTTCCTCTCACAGACGCACCCCCCACACCCCCACCCGTCGCGCTGCGGCCGTCGCCCTCGTGGGCGTCTCCGCGCTCATCGCCGCCGCCGTGCAGTCCGGCGCCGCGACCGCCGCCCCGGTCAAGGCGCCGTCGGCCGTCGGCCAGGTGCTCCCGGGCGCCGAGTCGGTCCAGCTCAGCCCCGCCCAGCGCGCCGAGCTGATACGCGCGGCCGACGCCGGCAAGACGGCGACCGCCAAGGAGCTCGGCCTGGGCGCCAAGGAGAAGCTGGTCGTCCGGGACGTCCTGAAGGACGGCGACGGCACCGTCCACACCCGCTACGAGCGCACCTACGACGGGCTGCCCGTCCTCGGCGGCGACCTGGTCGTCGAGTCCACGAAGGCCGACGCGACCGAGGCCGTCGTCAAGGCCACGGGCGCGAAGATCGCGCCGGCCACCACCGCGGCCGCCGTGCCCGCCGCCAAGGCCGAGGCGCAGGCGCTGTCCGCGGCGAAGGCGGAGGACGCCAAGAGCCCCGACGTCAACCGGGCGCCGCGCAAGGTGATCTGGGCCGCGAGCGGCACCCCGACCCTGGCGTACGAGACGGTCGTCGGCGGGTTCCAGCACGACGGCACCCCGCAGGAGCTGCACGTCGTCACGGACGCCACCACGGGCGCGAAGCTGTTCGAGTGGGAGGCGATCGAGACCGGCACCGGCAACACGGTGTACAGCGGCCAGGTCGCGCTGACCACCACCCAGTCCGGCTCGACGTACAACCTCACCGACGGCGCGCGCGGCGGCCACAAGACGTACAACCTCAACCGCGGCACGTCCGGCACCGGCACGCTCTTCTCCGGCGCCGACGACATCTGGGGCAACGGCGCCGCGTCGAACCTGGAGTCGGCCGCCGCCGACGCCCACTACGGCGCCCAGCTGACCTGGGACTACTACAAGAACGTGCACGGCCGTTCGGGCATCCGCGGCGACGGCGTCGGCGCGTACTCCCGCGTCCACTACGGCAGCAACTACGTGAACGCGTTCTGGTCCGACAGCTGCTTCTGCATGACGTACGGCGACGGCTCGGGCAACGCCAACCCGCTGACGTCGATCGACGTGGCCGCGCACGAGATGACCCACGGGCTCACCTCCAACACCGCGGGGCTCAACTACAGCGGCGAGTCCGGCGGTCTGAACGAGGCGACCTCCGACATCTTCGGCTCGACCGTCGAGTTCTACGCCAACAACTCCTCCGACGTCGGTGACTACCTCATCGGCGAGGAGATCAACATCAACGGCGACGGCACCCCGCTGCGCTACATGGACAAGCCGAGCAAGGACGGCTCGTCCAAGGACAGCTGGTACTCCGGCATCGGCTCGATCGACGTGCACTACTCCTCCGGGCCGGCGAACCACTTCTTCTACCTCCTGTCGGAGGGCAGCGGCACCAAGACCATCAACGGTGTCACCTACAACTCGGCCACCTCGGACGGTCTGCCGGTCACCGGCATCGGCCGCGACAAGGCGGAGAAGATCTGGTTCCGCGCGCTGACCACGAAGTTCACCTCGACGACCAACTACGCGGCCGCCCGCACCGGCACGCTCGCGGCGACGGGTGAGCTGTACGGCACGACGAGCGCCGAGTACACGGCCGTGCAGAACGCGTGGGCGGCCATCGCGGTCGGCTCGCGGCCCGGCGGCGGGGGCGGCGGCACGGTGTTCGAGAACACCGCCGACGTATCGATTCCGGACAACGGGGCGGCGGTCACCTCGTCGATCACCGTCTCCGGACGGACGGGCAACGCGCCGGCGAGCCTCCCGGTGGCGGTGGACATCACCCACACCTACATCGGTGACCTTCAGGTGCAGCTGGTCGCGCCCGACGGCACGGCGTACACGCTGAAGGCGTACAGCACCGGTGGCAGCACGGACAACATCAACACCACGTACACGGTGAACGCCTCCTCCGAAGTCGCCAACGGCGTCTGGCAGTTGCGGGTCCAGGACAACGCGGCCCAGGACACCGGCCGCATCAACGGCTGGAGCCTCACCTTCCCGTAGGCGGCACACGCTCGGGCTGACAGTCGCATGGGGGCGCCGCCCCGGAGGTTCTTCCCCTCCGGGACGGCGTCCCCTTTTTGCCAGCCCCTTACCTACGGCCTGTTGGCCTTTTACCCAGGTCAACTCCGTTTACATTCCAGCAATGTTCATCTGGGCGTCCATTTTCAGCCAACATCACTTCGGGGTCCTGACATGTACGCGACCTGATGCGAGGCTTCCTCACACCCGCCGCACAACTTCACAGCCGTCACGGACAGCAGCCCCACGCCGTCCGGACCCCCCACATTTCAAGGAGCTTGTGTGACCTCCCTCTACGCGCGTCACAAGCGCACCACCCTGGCCATCGCCACCGCCGTCGCGGCCGGAGCGCTGGTCACCACCGGCCTGACCACCGGTACCGCCGCCGCCCAGACCCCCGCGGAGTCGAGTGGCTCGTCGACCCCGCTCGGCGCGCCGATCCAGCTGTCGCCCGCCGCCCGCACCACGCTGATCGCGCAGGAGCAGGCCGACGCGCCCGAGACCGCCCAGTCGATAGGCCTCGGCGCGCAGGAGAAGCTCGTCGTCAAGGACGTCGTGAAGGACGCCGACGGCACCGTCCACACGCGCTACGAGCGCACCTACGCGGGCCTGCCGGTCCTCGGCGGCGACCTGGTCGTCCACGAGTCCGCGACCGGTGCCGCCAAGGGCGTCACCAAGGCCAACTCGGCGACCATCAAGGTCGCCACGCTGACCCCGAAGGTCACCTCCGCCAAGGCCGAGACCCAGGCGCTGACCGCCGCCAAGGCCGCCGGCTCCGAGGCCACCGCCGCCGACCAGACCCCCCGCAAGGTCGTCTGGGCCGGCAACGGCACGCCCGTCCTCGCCTACGAGACGATCGTCGGCGGCCTCCAGGACGACGGCACCCCGAGCGAGCTGCACGTCATCACCGACGCGGCCACCGGCAAGAAGCTCTACGAGTACCAGGGCATCGAGACCGGCACCGGCAAGAGCCTCTACTCGGGCACGGTCACCCTGGGCACGACCCTCTCGGGCTCGACGTACCAGCTGACGGACGGCACCCGCGGCAGCCACAAGACGTACAACAAGGCGCACGCCTCGACCACCTCCGCGGGCACCCTGTTCACCGACGCGGACGACACCTGGGGCACCGGCGCGGCCTCCAGCTCCACCACGGACCAGACCGCCGCCGTCGACGCCGCCTACGGCGCGCAGACCACCTGGGACTTCTACAAGTCCACGTTCGGCCGCAGCGGCATCAAGAACAACGGCGTGGCCGCCTACTCCCGCGTCCACTACGGCAACGCGTACGTCAACGCGTTCTGGGACGACAGCTGCTTCTGCATGACGTACGGCGACGGCTCGGGCAACACCCACCCGCTGACCTCGCTGGACGTGGCCGGCCACGAGATGAGCCACGGCGTCACCTCCAACACCGCGGGCCTGAACTACTCGGGCGAGTCCGGCGGCCTCAACGAGGCGACCTCCGACATCTTCGGCACCGGCGTGGAGTTCTACGCGAACAACGCGTCGGACAAGGGCGACTACCTCATCGGCGAGAAGATCGACATCAACGGCGACGGCACCCCGCTGCGCTACATGGACCAGCCCAGCAAGGACGGCGGCTCCGCCAACTACTGGTCCTCGTCGGTCGGCAACCTCGACGTGCACTACTCGTCGGGCGTCGCGAACCACTTCTTCTACCTCCTCTCGGAGGGCAGCGGCTCCAAGACGATCAACGGCGTGACCTACAACTCGCCCACGTCCAACGGCTCCACGGTCACCGGCATCGGCCGCGACAAGGCGCTGCAGATCTGGTACAAGGCGCTGACGACGTACTTCACGTCGACGACCAACTACAAGGCGGCCCGCACCGGCACCCTGTCGGCGGCCTCCGCCCTGTACGGCGGCACCTCCAGCACCGAGTACAAGGCGGTCGCGGCGGCCTGGTCCGCCGTCAACGTCAGCTGACGCTGTCGTAGCTGAGACTCAGGGCGGCACCCGGGACGAAGGCATCCCCGGGTGCCGCCCTACGCTTGGCTCCCATGTCTGCCAAGGCCTTCACGTACGACGACGTCGGCGCCACCCGCGACCGTCCCGGCTTCTGCCCGCCCGGCTTCCACGCCCTCCATGTGCGCACCCGCCTCGGCGAGGGCCACGACGTCTTCCGCCGCGCCGCCGAAGCCGTCCTGACCTGGGAGATGCACCGCGCACTGGGGGTGGGCATCGACGCGAGCGCGGACCGGGCGGCCCCCGACGTCGACGTCACGGTCACCCTGGCCGGCATAGTCAAGGCCCCCTGCCGAGTCGTCTGGACGGTGAACGAACACCGCCGGGCCGGCTGGGCGTACGGCACCCTCCCCGGCCACCCCGAGTCCGGCGAGGAGGCCTTCGTCGTCGACCGCACCGGCGACGGCACGGTCTGGCTGACGGTCTCCGCGTTCAGCCGCGGCGCAAAGTGGTACGCAAGGGCCGGCGGCCCCGCAACCCGAGCGATGCAACAGGCGTACGCCCGGCGGTGCGGGGTGGTGCTGCGGGGGTTGAGCGAGGGCGACAAGTCGTAACGGGAAGCGGGGTAGCGGGCGGGCCGGTCGGCCCTCCGGCCCTCAGGCGGCGTGCGGCGCCCTCCGCCGCCCGCCCACCTCGAACCACAGCAGCTTCCCGCCCCCGCGACCCAGCGGCCAGCCTCCCCACCAGTCCGCGTACTCCTGCACGAGATACAGCCCGCGCCCGCCCTCACCGTCGACCGGAGCGGGCGGGAGCCGATCGCCAGGAGGCTCGGCGAAGGGCGCGGGAATGTACGGATGACCGTCCCAGACACCGACCCGAAGCCGCCCGCCTCCCGGGGCGGTGAGCCGGAGCGAGGCGGGCCCGTCGGTATGCCGGTAGACGTTGGCCACCATCTCGGACGTCAACAACTCGACGACGTCCAGCACTTCACGCATCCCGTGCCCGGTGAGGGCCGCCCGCACGGTCATACGTGCGACACGTGCGGCTCTGGGGTCATGCGGCAGCCGGAGGGCGTACGTCCAGGTGTCGGGCGGAGCTACGGTGACCATGACGACCTCCGGAAGGAAGCAGGGGGGAGAGAAAGGGGACTTGGACGACTCGCTCACGTCCGCGCCGAGCGGTGGCATTGCCTGGCGGTGCGCTTCCGGCTTAGGGGTGCGGGGTGTTGAGCGGCTCGCGCTGAACAACGTAGCGTCACGATGGAAGTTATTCCATTGAGTCTGCGAAGATCTGTCAATCATCACCCGTGTAGGTGACCTGCTGCTGAAGGCCCGCACCCAGAGAGAAGCGAACCGCCATGCCACCCGCCCCCACCGCGACCTTGCGCCAGCAGCGCCTCGGAGCCGAGCTGCGCAAGCTCCGCGAACGCGCCGGACTCACCTCGACTGCGGCTGCCGCACTTCTCGGAGGGCCGCAGGCCCGGATCAGCAACATCGAGGCGGGGCGGTACGCCGTGAGCGCCGAGCGCGTCCGTACGCTCGCGCGCATCTACAGCTGCGCAGACGAGGCCTACGTCGACGCTCTGGCCGCGATGACAGGCGGCCGCAAGCGGGGCTGGTGGGAGGAGTACCGGGACAACCTCCCGTCCGGTCTGCTCGACCTCGCGGAACTGGAGCACCACGCCACGGCGTTGCGAGTGTCCGTGACGGTCCACATGCCAGGACTCCTGCAGACGCCCGAACACGCCCGCGCCACCATGCGCGAGGCGGTCCCGCCCCTGCGCGCGTACGAAATCGAGCACCGCGTCTCGTACCGGGTGAAGCGCCAGTCCGTACTGTTCGAGGGCACCCCGACGCCCTACGCCGCCGTCGTTCACGAGGCAGCCCTGCGTATGGGTTTCGGCGGCCCGGACATCGCCCGCGCCCAGCTCGACCACCTAGTGGAGATGAGCGAGCAGCCCACGATCACCGTCCTGGTGATCCCCTTCGGCCAGACCGGCTTCCCCGCCTCGGGCCAGCCCATCACCGTGGCCGACGGACCCGTGCCCCAGCTCGACACCGTGGTGCTGGACACCGACCACGGTTGCGAGTTCCTCGACGCGGAAGCCCAGTTGGACCGCTATCGCTCCGTCCTGGACCGCATGGAATCCCGCGCTCTCCCTGAAACGAAGTCCCGCGACCTCATCCACCGCATCTCCAGCGACCTCTGAGGAGCCCCGCCATGACCGACCTCACCTGGCAGAAGTCCACCTACAGCGCCGAGGCCGCGAACTGCGTCAACATCGCCGCCGGCCCCACGGGCACGCTCCACCTCCGGGAGAGCGACGAGCCGGAGACGGTACTGACGACGACCCCGGCCCGCTTGCAGGCTCTGATACGCGGCCTCAAAGAAGTTCAGGTCCGGGACTCCACACCGCAGCCCTGACGCTCTGTGGCTGAGTTTGAAGGCGAGACGGGATCAGGTGACCAGCGCCAACACGGAAGCCAAGGACGTGGAAGCCACCAACCTCCTGTACCGCGATCCGGCACTCTACGACGTGGTCCAGTCCGACAGCACAAGCGCCGGAATGTGCCAGACCCTGATCGAGCTGCACCGGCCGGACGCCCAGACCCTGATCGACTTCGGATGCGGTACCGGCCGGGACCTGGAGATCCTGGCCGAGCGCTACAAGTGCATCGGCGTGGACCTCCAGCCCGGCATGGTCGACTACGCCCACCACGCCCGGCCGGGGCTGGACATCCGCACCGGGGACATGCGCACCGTACGACTGGGCAAGCGCATGGACGTGGTGACCTGTATGGGCAACAGCCTCGCCTACGTGCACGACAACAAGGCGATCGGCGAGGTCTTCGCCACCTTCGCGGCGCATGCCCGGACGGGAGCGCTGCTCGTGCTGTGTTCCCCGGTCGCCCCGATCACCCGGACCGAGCCGACCACAGCCACGGTGGACACCCCGAAGGGGACCGCCACGGTCACCATCTGCCACACGTGGGACCTGCGGACCCAGATCAACACCATGCATCGGCATTGGGCGCTCCCCTCAGGCGACGAGGCGCGAGACTGGATCCGCAGACGCGTCCTGTTCCCCCGCGAGTTGGAACGCTACGCGGAGGGCGCCGGCTTCGAGGTTCTGGACATGCTCGACGGCACAGGGACAAGGCTTACCGGCCCAACCGCTTACACGGTGGCGCGATACACGTGGCGATAACCGACGGGCGGAGAAACGGCACGAGCACCAGCCACCCGAATCCACCGAGCCGAATTCCTCGGCATGCCACCCCGCGATCCTGGACACTCAACTAGCCGAGCCGACTCTAATTACCCCTCTCAAACCAATGAAGTGCAGGCCACTCGGGCATCCAATCCGTGGCACAGCACCCCGTGAAGACCTTCACAAGCCAGTTGACAAGAGTGTCATCGGTCTCATACCAGTCTCCCCAGCTTCTCCGAAAAGCGGAGACAGTCCACTTCCCTCCCCCGCGATCCTCCAGGAATAGCTTGTCCCCTTCGATGGTGTGTGCCCAATGGAGCATTCCTCCGGCCGTCGGTAGAACATGTCGAGGGATGAAAGAAAGGTCATCGCGCACAAATTCACTCATCCACGCGTTTTTCGCAGCCATGAACTTGGGGCCGAAGACGAACATGAAATCAGAGATCACCACGTCTCCGTAGACCGAGCAAACCTCCATCACTTCTCGGGGAAGTTCGATCCCGAGGGAACTCTCCACGGTCCCCAAATCGCCAACTGGATCCCGATGAGGCACTCCTAGGATCTTGACCAGCTCATCGACGGACAACGCATCCCTCCCGCTAAGCATGCACACCTACGCCGAACCGATGCCAAGCTCTGTAGCCGCTAGACACATTTCAACTCTCTTGCAGAAGATCACCTCCCGAAGTACACAATGTACGGCTAGCAGCCTGGAGCAGGTGGCCGACTATTGCCCCGCCAGGTCAGCCGGGCGAGTACCTCGGACTTCAGGATGGCAAATCCGCTATGTAGGCTACAAGGTCGTAGAAGGTATGGAAAAATCTACTGTCTCCCGAACCGGTCCACCAGTAGCGTTTCGCGAATGCATCACTGGCGTGAAGCATCAGGGCGCCCGCAGACCCCTGGCGGTTGACGAAGACCGGGAAGACATATGTCTCTTCCGACAGCCCGACATCATCCAGTAGGTCGGCCTCCAGGATGATATCGCGGAACATCGAAGCCAGTCCGTTCAGCTCCGGATCCTCCCAGTCACAACACCCCAAGAGCGGCATCGTGAATTGGAATCCGCCCAATCCGTCCGTCAGAGACAGGAACTTTCGATAATCCGGATCCAGCGGCTGGCCAGCCAGAGTTTCAAGAGCCTCGATCTGCACGGAAGTCGCCGGGGGCCTGAGGCCGGGCATGCACTCCGGATCCAGGGGCGAAGTAGCGAGGTAGTCGCGCGTCCTAGCGCGCATCAGCTCGCCGATAAGCATCCACATTTCCATACTACTTCTCCACGGATCACGCCTGCATAGCAGAAACCGGCCTACCTGTGTCAGTTGCCGAACATGCCTGCAAAGGGATCCGACTCCCCGGTCCACGGGTCAAGGCCGAAAGCACGGAGTCGCTGCTCCTCGTCGCGGTACAGAAAGCGCGACGACGCGTTACCCCCGCACAGGGTCAGCCTCGGCCCAGCGCATCACGAAGATCGCCGCAGACCTCGTTGCCCTGCTCCAACTCGAGTACGACCGCACCATTTGAGCGACCACACAACGTCATCGTCTGTTACTTAAAAGGGCTTACTGTCCCCGTGCGCGGCGACACTCCGCGGAATTGACGTACGAAGGATTCCTGTCACCCCACAACATCGTCCCCTCCATCATCTCGACGCCCGGTTGCGCAGTCAGTACGCGGACCAGGAACTCCGCAATCCCGAAGTCGTATTGGGTCCAGGTGTCGTCGCCGTGGCTGAAGACCAGCACAGGCCACTTGTCCGGTTCGCCGCGGGTGAGCCAGCAGAAGAGGTCAGCGCTGCTCGCGGCTCCCCAGGTCACCAATTCCTCGGGTTCGGCGTCGATTTCAGTGGGTTCCGTGTCCGTCCAGGTGTCACGGGTATCCGCTGTGATGAAACCCATGCCGCCGCGCGGCGCTCCGGGTTCGTCGCAGGTTGCCGGTGTCACGGTGGAGGGCCCAATGACCTGGAGATAGTCCTCAAGGATCAAATCGCCGTAGTGAGCAATGATGTTCTTGTAGTCGGAGGGAAACTCCAACCCCCAGGCTTGCTCGACCGCTGCCCAGTCCACGGCCAGGCCGCCGCCCGACCGTGGAGGCAACAGTTCCTTCAATACCTCGAAGCTATTTCGCGCTGCCATGACTACTGTTCTCCTACCTGCACTTACCGAACGGACACGGTCGACGGTGTAGCTCGCAGGCAGCCCGTGCCCATTCCCCCGGAAGCATCCCAGGAATCAATGGATTCTTTCACCTTTCACACCCGCGCTACTCACGAAAACCGGCCTTCCGTCAGTCGTCACGCCAACTGAGGTACTCATGCGGCTCATCATCCGCAAAGTGCTGACTGAAGGCTGGAGAGAATCACAGAGAATGGACCAAAAGAAATCGACCATACCCCCGTCGAAAATTGACCAACGTTTCTCCCCATAAGGCGATTGCCGCCTAAAAACAACGACTTTCCACTTTTCTGGAGCGCCCTCAATCAACCAGAACACGACGTCACTGTTTGCCGTATCGCCGAATGGCAGAAGCCTTGGCTCGACGCCAGCCGGAAGATGAGGGGCCAACTCTTCACGGCAGTCCGAGGGGAGTGCTGGGTCCACGCGGTCCAACAGGTCTCCAAGTGGAGACCCCTCAACAGGCGGTGTACTGACGGACAGGTATTCGTCGATCTCACCCCCTCCGTAGAGTTCAACGAACGCCTTGTAGTCCGGTGGGAATTGCCAGCCCGTAGTGCGAGCGACCATCTCCCAGTCGACCAGGTCTCCGCCTGATGGTGAGGGCGGAAGCACGTGTCGGATTCGATCGACCATGGAGTGCGCCATCCCTGGGTCCCCTCACTAATGCCAAGGCATAACATTCAGCTGAGTCCGCGAACACATGCCAATCGATCGTGTCACCGTCAGATTGCGGCAACGTAGGCAACCCTCACGGACGAGGGGCCGCGCCGCGAACTCAGGTCCTCATCCCCCCGAACCCGGCACCCCTGTCTCGACCGGATCGCCGGGCTGCCATTCCGCCGAAGTCCACTCCGGAGTGGGGGACGGACGAGGCGGCGCGGGCGGAGGATTCGAGCCACGGTTGGGATTCTGGGCAACAGAACCCGACCCGCCCGACCCTGTTCGGGTCGTACCTGAACCGCTCGACCTACCTGAGCCGCTGCCCACATCCGCCGACGAATCCCTCGTGGCCCGCGAAGCCGAGGTCTTCGACGGCGATGGCGTGCCCGACGCGGTCACCGAGCGACTCGGAGAAGGGCTCGGTGACGCAACACCGCTCGACGAACTCACCGACGCGGACACCGAGCTCACCGGAGAACTCTCAACGCCCGAAGGCTCGCCGGCACCAGCGCCCCCGCCAGCCGAACATCCCACCACGCACAGAACGGCCACTACTACAGCAGCCCTCAGGACGGCCGCCCCACGAGGGCAGGCTCTGACCATCTCGAGTCTCTCTTCGTCCACTTGTTTATTCCACTCATCAAGGAAAGGTATTCGCCTTCAGTCAGGTCAGTCAATTTCTTCCCGGGGCAAATAGGAGTGCGGGTCAAGGACATACCCAAGCAGGTCGAGGAAAGTCCCGAAGAAAGAACTACTACCCTCTCCGACCCACCAAAAGCGCTCTGGAAGAACATCGGGACAATCAAGCATGAAGATCGCCCGGGTCCTGTCCGCATCGACCGACACTGGGAACAAATCGATGTCCGCCGGAAGGCCAACGTCCTCGGCGGTACCGTCCTCTCTCACGCCGTCCAGAAAAGCCACCCCATCGACAGCTCGCCCCCCCCTCTCCCCAGTCATGAAAACCGAAGAGCGGCATGTCCAACCTGAAGCCATCCATCCCATCCGTCAGCAACAGAAAGGCACGATAGTTCGACTCCAGCACCTGCCCCGCCCGACCCTCAAGTATCAAGAGGTCATCGGTGGTCGCCGGGGGGGGTGGACCTGCGGAATTTGATGCATCGCCTGGGACGCTTCGGAACGGTATTCGTTCATACTCTTCTGCAGCAACCGACCGACTAGCTCGCGAAACACTGCGGCAGATCGTCCGCCATCCCGTTGAGGTTCGACCGAGAGCGGCTCGTCCATTACATTCCGCGGGGCGGTCCGTACCGCCTCTCCGGACGCTCGGTGGGAGTCATGGGCAGGTCCTGCAATGCCACTGGACCGGGGTAGAAGGCAGAGCCGCCTGGCCCAGTAACCTCTTCACCGACAAGCCAGCGCCAAAGCCACTCGGCGAATCCGATCGAATATTCGAAGAACTCACCCTCGCCATCTTCAACGAAGAGCGATCCCTTCCCTTGCGCTCCCCGAGGTGCATGGAAAATAGTCTCCCCTCGGTCGGTGGATGCGATCGGAATCAGCCCATTCGGGGTACCGAATTCCAATTCAGGGATACCGAGCGAGATTCTGGGGTCACCCTCGGGTTCCCCGTCGCCCCATTCGACCTGCGACCAAGCCTCCGCCGTACTACGAATCCACTCGCCCAAGTTCCAACGCCCAGTCGCCGGATGCTTCAAAGATAGATGACCATTGACGAGAACAGGCGCATATCCGTCGATGATCTCCTTATATTCCCCTGGTAGGCTTGTGCCGAGTTCGCCCTCAATCTCGCCCCACGCCACTGGGTTCCGGTACCGCCCCGGCGGCTCACCGAGCATGTCCAGCACTCGCTCCAGGTAACTATCCCTCATCCCATTCACCTCTTCGGGCAATCTGCACTACCTCGGGTGGTTCCTCCTGCAGGTGATTGCGTGATAACACAATGCTTCATTTTGCCGCTCTCCAAGGCTCCGTAGTTGTATTCAATTTCAGCGGGGATCCCGCTGCCACTGTTTCCATAATGCGGAATCACGGAGATAGCGAGATGCTTGCCCGACTTGATGGAATTTCTGATCTCCTTCTCCACGCCATGGTTGAGATACGGACTGTTCGTCTTCTCATACTCCGCAACCAGGTTCCTCAGGTCGATTCCGGAACGACCTCGACGGCAGTTCCGGGCTCGGGTGTCCGGGCGGTGCTGGGCAGGCGTGTGACGCCCTCGGCCTGCTCGGCCGGGAGTTCGCCCCGCCCGGTGAGCGCCCCGTCGCGCCCGCCCTTCGCGGAGGCGTCCGTGGCCTGCGCGGACGCGGTGTGACCGCGCCCCGCGGCGGAACCCCAGCGCTGGTCGGGGGCTTCCCCGGAGCCGCCGCCCGCGGACTGCCCCACAGCGAAGGCGACTTGGTCGGTCCCGGCCAGCACGGCCAGGACGAAGACAACAGCAAGAACCAGCGAGCGTGCCGGACGCACGGAATCCCCCCACCCAAAAGATCACGAGTGGGCAAGTTCTAAAAGATCTCCAAACAAAAGCACAAGATATTCACACGGTTCCTACAGGCGAAGTGAACATGATCACACGGCAATTCGCCGCATAGCACCCTCACTTCGCCACCCGATCGCCGTCACCCCAGCTCCACCACCCGAGCCCACCCCGGCGGCGCATCCGGCACGTAGTCGGGGTCGTCCTCGTCGTAGGAATCCGAGGGCCGGGGGAACAGGCCCACCACCGTGCGGCACGGGGGGCGGGTGGCCGGCCAGGGGGTTTGGCCGTCGGTCAGGATCACGACCACGTCCGGTCGGGGCGACAGCCGCAGCGCCTTGGCGAAGCCGGTGCGCAGATCCGTGCCGCCACCGCCCACCAGCGGAATCCCCTCCGCGCGGCACAGCGGATGCGCGATCCGGGCCGACGCGTCGCACGGCACCACGCTGACCAGGTCACGTCGGCCGCCCACGGCCCGGGAGATCGCGGCGACCTCCAGCAGCGCGCTGCCCAGTTCGGCGTCGCTGACCGATCCAGAGGTGTCGACGACCACGCAGACCCGGGGCGGTCTGCGTCGCAGGCTCGGCAGGACCGCGCCCGGGACGCTCGCCGAACGGCGGGCGGGCCGGCCGTAGCTGTAGTCCTCGCCCGCGCCCGGCCCGGAGGTCGCCGAGCGGACCGCCGCGCCCAGCAGCTCCCGCCACGGCTGCGGCGGATGGAACGCCTCCTCCGCCCACCGCCGCCACTGCCTGGAGGCCCTGCCCGGCCGCCCGTTGATGCCCTGCGCCACCCGGAACCGGACCGCGTCCCGCTCCTGCTCGCTGAGCCCGTGAGCGCCCTCGGGCCCCAGCTCCCAGTCCCGTTCCAGCCCGTCGGCGCCGCTGCCGCAGTCCAGCCAGGAGAGCCCGTCGGTGAACTGCCCGAGCCGGAACCGGCTCAGGTACTCCTCCATGAGCTCGCCGTCGGGCAGCCCCAGCGTCTCGGGCACGACGACGCCCTCGGGTCGGGCCAGTCCCTCGCCGTAGGCGTCGTCGTTGATCTCCAGATCCGCGGCGATGTTCATACGCAGCCGCTCCCCCGGCCCGGTCAGCCCGCGCTCCCTCGCCACCCGGTCACTGCGCCCGTGGTGGTCGCGCAGCAGATGCGACACCTCGTGCACCCACACCCCGGCCAGCTCCTCCACCGGCGTCCGGTCCACGAACGTCGGTGAGGCGTAGCAGCGCCAGTGCCGGTCCACCGCCATGGTCGGCACCCGCCGTGACTCCACGATGTGCAGGGCGAACAGCGCCGTCGCCAGGTAGGGCCGGGCCCGGGCCGCTTGGAGCCGGGCGGCGAGCAGCTTGTCGAGGTCGAGGTCGAGGGCCAGCGACGTCTTCGCGTCGAGCGAGGTCTGCACCTCATGAGAGCTCATCGGGCGGTCCTCTCCAGGTCTGCGACCCTTGCCGCCGCCCGGTCCGCCCGCCTGGACAGGCCGACCGCCCCGGCGAGGCTCTCGATCGAGTCCGGGACGTCCCAGTCCTCCCGGCGCAGACTGGCGAGGGTGGTCGCGGGCACGACGACCAGGTCCGGGGCCCCGGTCTCGACGGCCTTCACCAGCAGCGCCCATGCCGCGTCCCAACGGGACCGCTCCGGACGGGCGCGGACGGCCGCCACCACCCCGTCGAGCACGGCCTGCCGCAGATCCCCCCGCTCGGGCAGTTCGGCGGCCGCCGGATCGGCGAGCAGCGTCTCGGGGTCCGGGAGGTCCATCCGGTCCAGGCTCGCCAGCAGCTCCAGCCCGGGGCCGTCCCCGACCGTGCCGCGCACCAGCAGGGAGAGCACCTCCCGGGAGGACCCGGCGGCGGTCGCGAACGCGACGAGACTCAACGTCATGTCCCAACTGCGCGGCGACGGCCAGGCCCCGCCCCGGCGCGTCTCGCCGCTGGGCAGCCGGTGCACGAGCGTGGGCCGGGCGGCCAGCAGCCCGCACACCGCGCGGCGGGCGAAGTCCACGGCCTGCGGCAGCCGCTCCGGGTCGAGCCGGGGCAGGGTGGCCCGGGGCCAGGTCCCGCCGAGTCCGCGGACGACGACCTCGTGGTCGTGGGTCCACTGCAGATGCACGAACCGGTTGGCCAGCGGCGGGCTCAGCTCCCAGCCGTCGGCCGCCGAGGACCGCGGGTTGGCGGCGGCCACGATCCGTACGCCGGGCGGCAGTCGCAGCGCACCGATCCGCCGTTCGAGGACCAGCCGCAGCAGCGCGGCCTGCACGGCGGGCGGCGCGGTGGACAGCTCGTCCAGGAACAGCAGCCCCCGGCCGGCCCGCACCAGCCGCACCGCCCAGTCCGGCGGCGCCATCGGCACGCCCTGCTCGGCGGGATCGTCCCCGACGACGGGCAGCCCCGAGAAGTCGGACGGCTCGTGCACGCTGGCGATGACGGTCGTCAACGGCAGGTCGAGAGCGTCGGCGAGCTGGGTGAGCGCGGCGGTCTTGCCGATCCCCGGCTCCCCCCAGAGCAGCACGGGCAGATCGGCGGCCACGGCAAGGGTCAGGGCCTCCAGCTGGACGTCGGGACGCGGTTCGGTGGTGGAGTCGCGGAGCAGGGTCAACAGATCGGCGGCGACGTCGAGTTGGGAGAGTTCGGAGAGTTCGGGCAGGGGTGCAACAGGGGTACGTGTGGGCATGCGTGATCACCTTCGGGGTTGGCGAGAAGAACGAGGGGGTCAGAAGAACAAGTGAGTGAAGTCAGCGGCCGAGGGTGTGGCGCGGGTGTGAACGGTGGCCGCGGGGGCGGTCGGCGGACGGCCGCAGTCCCACCCGACGCGGTCCGGGCGTGGCCAGCCCGGCGCGGAACAGCCCATAGGTGATCCGCCGTCGCGCGGCCGACTCCAGTTCGTCCCGCAGAGCGCCGTCGCGCAGCACCGCGTCGGCTCCGAGCAGTCCCTCGACGACGGCCAGCGCACCGGTGATGTCCCCGTGGACGAGACGTTCCCGGACCCCGGTCAGACAGTCGGGCCGGCGATGGGCTTCGTCGATGGCCCGGAGACAGGGCAAGGGCGTACCGGTCAGTGCGACCAGCAGTTCCTCGCGCCGGATCTCGCCGGGTTCGTGGTCGAGCGGGACGAGGACCCCGCCCACCAGCCCGATGCGGTGCGTGTCCCCCCGGCACTCGACGAGGCGCGGCCGCCCGGCGTGGTCGTCGGCCCGGAGCGACCCGGCCGCCGCCGGCTCGTGCCCCGGGGCCAGCGCCGAGGCGACGAGCGGATGCAGCCGGTCGACGTCGATGGCGCCGGCCCGGATCAGCTCCAGATCGGGCGGCGCCCAGGTGGCCGCGTCGGGCAGCACGGGCAGCACGGAGCCGTCGCCGCGCGGGGGCGGCTCGGTGATCCGGAACGTGGACGCCCCGACGTCGTCGAGGACGAGCCGCTGCCGCTTCCCGAGCCGTACGAGAACGGATGTGGACCGGGTCGTCGCATCGGCCCGCAGCAGGATCTCGGCCTCGTCGGCCCACCGGTCGACGGCGCGGCCATGCCCGTCCGGCGCGGTGCCGGCCCGCTCGCGCAGCTCGTCCGTCCGGCGGGCGTCCCACAGGTGACGGTGCAGATCGAGCCGAAACCGCCGGCTGGGTTTCGGGTGGGGATGCGGATGGCCGTCGTGGGCGCCGTCCCACACCGCGAGGCTGATCCGCTGCCCGGCATCGGCCCAGGCCGGCGGGGTCCGCACGACCAGATGCACCGGCCACTTGGTGTCGTCCCGCCCGGGACGGTCGTACTGGCCGGGACGGTCGTACCGGCCGGGACGGTCGTACCGGCCGGGACGGTCGTACCGGCCGGGACGGTCGTACCGGGCCAGGGCGACGGTCAGCCCCGGTCTCAGCAACCCGTCGGGAGCGACCCTCGGCAGATGCCAGCGCAGCAGGTCGGGAGCCAGGTGCCGCAGGTCGGCTCTGATCCGGGAGGCGATGTCACGTCCGTGCGCGGCCGCCACGGCACGCAGGTCGAGATCGACGTCGAGGTGGGCGGCGGCGCACGCCCCCGCCCAGTCCCCGGCATGCCGGCGGGCGGTCGCCGTCTCGATCATGGAGGCCGGCACGGCGAACTCGCGCACGCGCGGCCAGAAGGAAAAGCGGGTGTCGTCCCTGTTCGCGTTCTGAGTGAGCATCAGCACTCACCTTGCGCGGACGGGACCCCCGATCTGTGAAGAGAGTGAGTCGTCATCGCGGGGAGCATAACGCGGCGCGAGCCGACCGGCCCAGCTGTTTTCCCGGCACAGGAGGTGGCCTGAAGAACACTCGTCCTTCTCAGTTCGTCCCGGCGCCTGCCATCATCAGGCTGCGTGGAGGGGGAGGACGCATGGGTGAGGCCGAGGCCGTGCCATGGAAAGCCGACCGCACCTGGCCGGCGGGCTCGTACCTGAGCCAGCTCTCCCGGGAGTCGCGTCAGGCGCTCGTCGACGCGGGCGCCCAGGTGTCGTACGGCCCTGACGAACTGCTGTTCCGGGAAGGGGACCCGGCGTCCTACCTGTTGGTGATCCGGTCGGGCCTGGCGAAGGTGACCGCCTCCTCGGAGTCGGGTCAGGAGACGCTGCTCGCCATCCGCTGTCCGGGGGACGTCATCGGAGAGCTCTCGGCGTTGGAGAAGACCCCCCTGCGGTCGGCCACGGTCGCGCCGGCCGGTCATGTGACCGCCTGGCGGGTGTCCCACCGGGTCTTCTTCCGGCTCGCCGAGGACCACCCCGATCTCGGGGCCGCGCTGTTCCGGGTGGTGACGGCGAAGCTGCGCTCGGCGACCGTCGCGCGGGTCGAGGTGCACACCTACAGCGTGCGGGTGCGGCTGGCCCGCGTCCTGCTGTCGCTGGCCGATTCGCTGGGCTCCCGGCAGGAGGACGGCATGGTGCTCGACGTGGCCCTGAGCCAGGCCGAGTTGGCCGCACTGGTGTCCGCCTCGCCGGTCTCCGTGGCCAGGGCGCTGAGGGAGTTCCGCAAGGCGGGCATGCTGGAGAGCGGCTACCGCCAGCTGAAGCTGAGGGACCGGGCCGCGCTGACCGAGGTGGCGCACGGGTCCTGACCGATGCGGCCCCTACGGGAGATGACGGGTCGACGTCGACGCCGTGACACGGCGGGCGTGGAGGCCCCTACGCCGTCCGCATGACACCGGGGCACCTCAAACGCAGGCAAAACTGCGGGCTACCACCCCCGCAGCCTGCCTGCGCGGTCACCGGACGAGGGCTCGGCAAAGAGACTCCACCCGATCCGACCAGCCTAGACGCAAGGCCTGCGGCGGAACTATGTCGGATGACATGGTTCGCGGGTCTTGTCGTCTCTTTGCTTTCGGCCCTGCGCGGGTGGCTCCGCCGGGCTTCGGAACGTAGCGTGGGCAGTCGCCCGACGATGTATCAGGCGCGCCTCCTACCAAGGCGCCAGGCGTCGGTCACCCAGCAGGGCTCGGCAACCAGGCTCACAGGAGATCCCGTGACAGCACAACTGTGGACGTCGTTGATCAGAGCGTCGGTAGCGGACGCTGCCATTCCCCCGCCCCGCTCCCCCAGCTCCCCCAGCTCCCTCAGCTCCCTCAGCTCCTCCAGCTCCCTCGGCACCTCCGTTCGGAGCTAGTGGCATGAAGCGCACCGGACACCCGGATTCCGACCGCCCGACCTCCGACCGAGGGAGCCGGACGTCCGTCGTACCCGAGTGTTCGGTGCGGCCGGATCGACTACGAACCGAGCACTTCCGGCAGCTCGGGGCACTCGGCCTGGCGAACGACGACTTCGTCGTGGCCGGCAGCGCGCCCATGTTCATCCACGGGCTGCGCGACCATGTCACCGATCTCGACATCGTCACGCGGAAAGCCGGCTGGGACCACGCCGTGTCCCGGGCCCGGGGGCAGTCGCTCCCCGGCCCCGAGCACGCCCCCCACGGGGACGCCCTGTCCCTGTATTTCTTCGGCACCCGGATCGAGGTTCTGAACGCCTGGTTCCCGTCCGTGATGGGAGAGGTCGACGACCTCATCCGGACCGCGAAGGTCGTCGGCGACATCAGATTCCTGACGCTGGAGAACACCCTGAAGTGGAAGCGTCATCTGGACCGCCCGAAGGATCGCCAGGACGTCCATAGGCTCGAAGAGGCGTGCCTCCCCCGGCTCCTCGCCGGGCGGGAGCAGGGGACGGGACGCAAGGACGCGGACCGGATGACCCTACGGGGAGGTTCGGCTGTCGACCGCCCGCCGGCCGGTCAGGTGCGGGAGACGACGCCGCATCCCTGGTCGCGGTCGGCGCTGAGCTCCTGGCTGCGGTCGTAGGGGTCCGTCGTCGGCCCGGTCGGGGACGCGCCCGTGGGCTCCGCGTCGACCGTCGTCGAGAACCGGGGATGCAGAAAGCCGTCGTAGACGTCGCAGGCGGAGTTGCCGATGTCCTGCTCGTAGTTCGTGACGGTGATCTTCCCCGGGGTGACGATGTACTTGGCCGGATCGGAGAGTTCCACGTCGAGCACCCGACGGACGATGGTGCGGACCACCTCGGTCGAGCCGTTCTCGGCGCGCGCCACCGGGTAGACGAAGGTGTAGTCGGCGTGCACGGCGACGGAGGCGTGTTCCCCCGCCTTGAACGTCATCCGGCCCCGGGTCTTGACCACGTCGCCGACCAGCCGCAGGTCGGCGGGGTCGAAGCGGCTGAACATCGCCAACGGGTCGTGTTTCTCGTCGGGCTTGCTCAGTGAGGTGTTCAACTGGCTGACGAGGTCCGTCTGCCGGGGTTCGATCACCGCCAACGCGGTCTCGGGACGGCCGCCGCGCAGGGTGACCGGGTCCAGGTTCGCGTCGACCAGGAGCTTCTTGGTCAGTTCCAGCGCCTTCGCCACCTCGGCCGCGGACAGCGATCCGACGGGCGTCGCCTCGGGCGGCACGATCGCGGCCGCGCCGTCGGCCCACTGCAACGCCGGGGAGCCGCGGAACGGCTGGTCGATCGTGGGCGCCTCGGGGTCCACCGCGTCGGGTGCGCCGGTCGGCGCCGCGGTCTCGGCGGGCAGCGGCGACGCGGAGGCGGCCGCGTCCGACGAGCCGGCGCCGAACGGATCCCCGGGCAGCAGCGAGGGCCGCATCGCCACCACGGCCAGAGCGATCACGACGGGCAGACCGAGGAACACCCACAACCGCCGACGCCTGCGAGCGGCCCTGTCGGCCGTCTCGTGCAAGGCGGGCCCGGTACGCCACCCCTCGGGCGACTCCCCCCGCGCCTCCTGCTCCCGCAACCGCGCGGTCACCATCCGAGCCCTCGCGGACGGCTCCTTCGGTGCGGAGGCGGGTATCGCCCGCTCGCTGTCCTGGACGAACTTCGCCCACTCCTCGTCGGATATGGGACCGGGCTCATCGGACGGTCTGTCAGACACGCGCCTTCGGCCTTTCTGCGAGTCGGCTGCCGGGCGACACAGCCTATGTCAGCCCTGAACGGACATGACAAGGGCTTTCCCGTCGCTGCCGGAGTGACCTGCGCGCGTGCGGGCGCCGGGGTCGCCGACGCCCGCACACCGAAGAGCCGTCCCTACCGCAACACCACCCCCGTCGCCTCCACCACTTCCTCCGGCGGCACCGCCACCACCCCCAGTTCCGCGCCGGAGGCGAGGAGTCGGTGGGTCGCAAGGATGCGGACCGTGTAGCCGTAGGGGCCTGTGCGGTCGAGGGAGAGGGGGCCCTCGTAGGACCAGCGGCCCTCCAGGTCGGGGCCGCCCGCCGGTTTGAGGGGGACCGTCGTCGCGTCCGTGATGTGGTCCTCCTCGTCGACCCGGCCGGAGACCGCCTGGACCTCGACGTCGTCGGGGGCCAGGTCGCCGAGGCCCACGCGGACGCGCAGGGCGAGGGTGGTGCCGAGTTCGGCGGTGGTCGTCGCGACCGAGGTCTCGACGTGGTCGACCGTCACCGCGTGCCAGGCCGCGCGTACCCGGTGCTTCCAGGCGGCGAGATCGCGGGCGACGTCGGGGGTCATGGTGCGGTGGGCGTGGGCCGCCGGGGTGTAGAGGCGTTCCACGTACTCGCGGACCATGCGGCCCGCCAGCACCTTCGGGCCGAGGAGGGTGAGGGTCTGACGGACCATCTCGATCCAGCGGTCGGGCAGGCCGGACCGGCCGCGCTCGTAGAAACGGGGGGTGATGCGCTGTTCCAGGAGGTCGTAGAGGGCCGCCGCCTCGATGTCGTCACGGTGGTCGGGGTCGGTGCCGACGCCGTCGGCGGTGGGGATCGCCCAGCCGAAGTCGGGCTGGAACCATTCGTCCCACCAGCCGTCCAGGACGGAGAGGTTGAGACAGCCGTTGAGCGCCGCCTTCATCCCGGAGGTACCGCAGGCCTCCAGGGGACGCAGGGGGTTGTTCAGCCAGATGTCGCAGCCGGGGTACAGCTTCTGGGCCATCGCCATGCCGTAGTCGGGGAGGAAGACGATGCGATGGCGTACGCGCGGGTCGTCGGCGAACCTGACCAGCTCCTGGACCAGGCGTTTGCCGCCGTCGTCCGCCGGGTGCGCCTTGCCCGCCACCACGATCTGGATGGGGTGCTCCGGGTGGAGGAGCAACTCCGTCAGCCGGTCGCGGTCGCGCAGCATCAGCGTCAGCCGTTTGTAGGACGGGACCCGGCGGGCGAAACCGATGGTGAGGACGTCCGGGTCCAGGGCGCCGTCGATCCAGCCCAGCTCCGCGGTGCCCGCGCCCCGTTGCCGCCAGGACGCGCGCAGCCGCCGCCGTACCTCCACCACCAGTTGCTCGCGCAGATCGCGGCGCAGCTCCCAGATGTCCTGGTCGGGGATGTCCGTGACGGCGTCCCAGCGGTCGGAGCCGCCGACGCTCAGGGCGTCCTCGGCGCGTTCGGCGCCGACCTGCCGGGCGCCCAGGCGCAGCACCTCCGGGGCCACCCAGGAGGGGGCGTGCACCCCGTTGGTGACGGAGGTGATCGGCACCTCCTCGGGGTCGAAGCCGGGCCACAGGCCGGAGAACATCTCCCTGCTCACACGGCCGTGCAGCAGGGACACGCCGTTCGCGCGCTGGGCCAGGCGCAGGCCCATCACGGCCATGTTGAACAGGTTCGGCTCGCCGCCCGGGTACGTCTCCATGCCGAGCCGCAGGATGCGGTCGACGTCCATGCGCGGCAGTTCGGCGTCAGGGCCGAAGTGCCGGGCGACGAGCCCGCGGTCGAAGCGGTCGATGCCGGCCGGTACGGGGGTGTGGGTGGTGAAGACCGTCCCGGCGCGGACGGCTTCCAGCGCCGGGTCGAAGTCCAGGCCGGCATCGGCGAGTTCGGCGATGCGCTCCAGGCCGAGGAAGCCCGCGTGGCCCTCGTTGGTGTGGAAGACCTCGGGCGGGGCGTGGCCGGTGAGGCGGCAGTACGTCCGCACCGCCCGGACACCTCCTATGCCCAGGAGCATCTCCTGGAGGAGGCGATGCTCGCTGCCGCCGCCGTAGAGCCGGTCGGTCACTCCGCGTTCGCCGAGGTCGTTCTCCTCGACGTCCGAGTCGAGCATGAGGAGCGGGACGCGGCCGACCTGGGCCAGCCAGATCCGGGCGTGCAGCGACTTCCCGCCGGGCAGGGCGAGGGAGACCCGCGCGGGGGCTCCGTCGTCCTCCCTCAGGAGGGTGACCGGCAGCTCGTTGGGGTCGAGGACGGGGTAGTGCTCCTGCTGCCAGCCGTCCCGGGAGAGCGACTGGCGGAAGTAGCCGTGCCGGTAGAGCAGGCCCACGCCGATCAGCGGCACGCCCAGGTCGCTGGCCGCCTTGAGGTGGTCGCCGGCGAGGATGCCGAGGCCGCCGGAGTACTGGGGCAGCGCGGCCGTGATGCCGAACTCGGGCGAGAAGTAGGCGACGGCGGCGGGCAGCCCGGCGGTGGGGGGCTGTGCCTGGTACCAGCGGTCGCCGGTCACGTAGTCGTGGAGGTCGTCGGCGGCGGCGGTCAGCCGGCGCAGGAAACGGCGGTCCTCGGCGAGTTCGGCGAGCCGTGCGGGGCGCACGTTGCCGAGGAGTCTCACCGGGTCGCGCTCGGCGGTGGCCCAGCGTTCGGGATCGACGGACTGGAAGAGGTCGCGGGTTTCCGCGTGCCAGGACCAGCGCAGGTTGCGGGCCAGGTCGCTGAGTGGCCGGAGGGGGTCGGGGAGGAGGGGTCGGACGGTGAATCGACGGATCGCCTTCACATTCCACCTCGGCGTGCGTGAGGAAGAGACGCACGGCGGTGTGCGTCACGTCTTTCGTAGAAGGTACCGGCGTCGGCGTCGGCGTCGCTGGGGGCTGGCCGCCCCCGGACCCGCGCTTTTCGGCCTGAACCGCCTCCCCCTCGATCGCCGGACGGGCTGAAGCGGCCTGCCGCGGCGTTTTCCGGGCACGGTCGGGTGCGCCGCCGGAAGGCCTAAAAAATACCCTTTCACCCTCGCAGGCCACCTTGTGGCAGTTCGCCCCGCACGAGAGGCTGTAGCCGAGTCGAGGAGGGGAACTCGAGCCATGGCACGGACGCGAGCACGGCGTCTGCGCCGGGCGGGGGGCCTGACCGCGGTCGTCGCGACCGTGGTGCTGTCGGCCGTCACCCTGCCCGCGCACGCCGCACCGGAGGGGAAGTCACTCGCCGCACGGGACGGGCTGATACGCGGCGCCGGTCTGCCCGGCACCGTCGGCGGAAGCTATCTCGTGACGCTGAAGGGGGACATGAAGGCGTCGTCGGAGGCCGGACGACGGCTCGTCAGAGAGTACGGGGCCACCATCAGCCACACCTACGGCACGGTGCTCAACGGGTTCGCCGTCGAGGCCGACGAGAGACAGGCGCGGCGGCTGGCGGCCGACCCGGAGGTGGCCTCGGTCGTCCAGGACACGCGGGTGACGCTGGACGTCGTCGGGAGGAACCCGCCGTCCTGGGGGCTGGACCGCGTCGACCAGCCGAGCCGGCCGTTGGACGGCAGCTACAGCTGGCCGAAGTCGGCGGGCGCCGGGGTCACGGTGTACGTGATCGACACCGGCGTCCGGATCACCCATGCCGACTTCGGCGGCCGGGCCAGGTACGGCTGGGACTTCGTCGGCGGTGACCGGGTCGCCTCCGACGGCAACGGACACGGCACGCACGTCGCCGGCACCGTCGCGGGCGCGAGCCTCGGCGTGGCCAAGAAGGCCCAGGTGGTCGCGGTGCGGGTGCTCGACGACTCCGGTGCGGGCACGACCGCGCAGGCCATCGCGGGCATCGACTGGGTCACCCGGCACGCGCACAAGCCCGCGGTCGCCAACCTCAGTCTGGGCGGCGGCTACAACGCGGCGCTGGACGCCGCCGTCCGCACCTCCATCCGGTCCGGCGTCACCTACACCGTCGCCGCGGGCAACCTGGGGCAGCCGGCCGCCCTGCACTCCCCCGCCGATGTGCGGGAGGCCATCACGGTCGGGGCCACCGACCGCAAGGACGCCAGGGCGGGCTTCTCCAACTACGGTTCCGCCGTCGATCTGTTCGCGCCGGGCGTGTCGATCACCTCCGCGTCGTACGCGAGCGACACCGGCCGGGTGGCGTACTCCGGTACGTCGATGGCGGCGCCGCACGCGGCGGGCGCGGCCGCGTTACACCTCGCCGACCATCCGAGGGCCACGCCCGCACAGGTCGCGCGGGCGTTGGTCGCGGGGGCCGCGAACGGCAAGGTCTCCGGCCGGGGGCTCGGTTCGCCGAACAAACTCCTGCAGGTCCCACCCTTCCGGTGACGGAGCGCCAGAACCGGCCCCGTTCCCCGCGAACGGGGCCGGTCTTGTGCGTAGACATACGCGCGAGTAGTTAACAAAGTGCCGGATTGCTCACCCGAATAGGGTGGAAGGCTCCTCCGGTACTCCCTCGCAGGACCCCCTCCCCACCACATCCATCCGCCTACCCCCCGTTGATGCGGACAGGAGCGGTCATGCCAGCCAGGCACCACCCGTCAACACCCCCGACGACCCGCCCCGAGCACGCCCGGAACGCCGAGCACACCGAGAACACCGAGCACGTCGAGCACGTCGAGCACGTCGAGCACGGCAGGCGCATCGAGCACGCCGAGCGTGCCGAGCACGCCGAGAAGATCACCCCGACCCCCGATCCGCCGGCCGCCCCGGAGCGATCCTCCGCGGGCGGCGGCAGCTCCGCCGTCGGACGCATACCCGTCCTCGACGTCCGCCCACTGGTCCAGCAGGGGCGCCGGCCCGCCAAGGCGGTCGTCGGCGAGACGTTCGAGGTCTCGGCGACCGTGTTCCGGGAGGGGCACGACGCCGTCGCCGCCAACGTCGTCCTGCGAGATCCGCACGGCAGGCCCGGTCCGTGGACGCCGATGCGCGAACTCGCCCCCGGCACCGACCGCTGGGGCGCGGACGTCACCCCGGACGCAACGGGCCGCTGGACGTACACCGTGGAGGCGTGGAGCGATCCGGTCTCCACCTGGCGGCGCCACGCTCGCATCAAGATCCCCGCGGGGATGGACACGGAGCTGGTCCTCGAGGAGGGCGCGAGTCTCCACGAGCGGGCGGCCGCGGCGGTGCCGAAGGGGCCCGACCGGGTCGTGCTGCGGGCCGCGGTCGACGCCCTGCGCGACGAGACCCGGCCGCCCGTCTCCCGGCTGGCCGCGGCGCTGACGCCGGAGGTCGACGCCGTTCTCGGCCGACGCCCGCTGCGGGAACTGGTCTCCGCCGCCGAGCCGCTGC
The DNA here is from genome assembly GCF_053592635.1 of Streptomyces sp. NPDC002623. Classification (NCBI taxonomy): domain Bacteria; kingdom Bacillati; phylum Actinomycetota; class Actinomycetes; order Kitasatosporales; family Streptomycetaceae; genus Streptomyces; species Streptomyces sp. NPDC002623. The sequence goes on from NZ_JBSFWB010000054.1 coordinate 44,587, forward strand.
CGCTGCTGGTCGAGCGGGAACGGGCCCTGTACGGGGCCTGGTACGAGTTCTTCCCGCGCTCCGAGGGCACCCCCGAGCGCCCGCACGGCACCTTCCGCACCGCCGCGCGCAGACTGCCCGCGATCGCCGCGATGGGCTTCGACGTCGTCTATCTGCCGCCGATCCACCCCATCGGCACGACGTTCCGCAAGGGCCGCAACAACACCCTCGACCCCGGTCCCGACGACGTCGGCGTGCCGTGGGCGATCGGCTCGCCGGAGGGCGGGCACGACGCCGTCCACCCGGAGCTGGGCACGATCGAGGACTTCGCCTGGTTCGTGGAGCGGGCGGGCGAGCTCGGCCTGGAGATCGCCCTGGACTTCGCCCTGCAGTGCTCCCCGGACCACCCCTGGGTGCAGAAACACCCCCAGTGGTTCCACCACCGGCCCGACGGGACCATCGCCTACGCCGAGAACCCGCCGAAGAAGTACCAGGACATCTACCCGATCGCCTTCGACGCCGACCTGGACGGCCTCGTCGCCGAGACCCTGCGCGTGCTGCGGCACTGGATGTCGTACGGGGTGCGGATCTTCCGCGTCGACAACCCGCACACCAAGCCGGTCGTGTTCTGGGAGCGGGTCATCGGGGAGATCAACGCCGCCGACCCGGACGTCGTCTTCCTGGCCGAGGCGTTCACCCGGCCCGCGATGATGCACACGCTCGGCCAGATCGGCTTCCAGCAGTCCTACACGTACTTCACCTGGCGCAACACCAAGCAGGAGCTGACGGAGTACCTCACGGAGCTGTCGGGGGACGCCGCCTCCTACATGCGGCCCAACCTCTTCGCCAACACCCCGGACATCCTGCACGAGTACCTCCAGCACGGCGGGCCGGCCGCCTTCGCGATCCGCGCCGTGCTCGCGGCCACCCTCTCCCCTGCCTGGGGCGTCTACAGCGGCTACGAACTGTGCGAGAACGCTCCGCTCAAGCCGGGGAGCGAGGAGTACCTCGACTCGGAGAAGTACCAGCTCAAGCCGCGCGACTGGGCGGCGGCCGAACGTGAGGGCCGCAGCCTCGCGCCCCTGATCACGAAGCTCAACGCGATCCGGCGGGCCGCTCCCGCCCTGCGGCAACTGCGCGACCTGCACTTCCATCCCACCGACAACGAAGCGGTGATCGCCTACTCCAAGAGGAGTTCGAGGACGAGCGGTTCGAACACGGTTGTGGTGGTCGTCAACCTCGACCCCCACCACACCCAGGAGGCCACGGTCTCGTTGAACATGCCACAACTCGGCCTGGACTGGCACGAGTCGGTACCGGTGCGCGACGAGCTCACCGGCGAGACCTACCACTGGGGCAGGGCCAACTACGTGCGCCTGGAACCGGGCACCCGGCCCGCGCACGTACTCACCGTCCTGCGACCGTCCCACCCGCAGATCGGAGGGTCACCCACACCATGAGCGTCAACGAACCTGTTCCGGACACCTTCGAGGACACTCCCGCCAAGGACCGCGACCCCGAGTGGTTCAAACGCGCCGTGTTCTACGAAGTCCTCGTCCGCTCCTTCCA